>JBEKQY010000262.1:0-5375 GCA_049519235.1 Candidatus Korobacteraceae bacterium
CAATTGCCGCCCGGATCGTTGGCAGCCAGAACCTCTGCACCAAAGTGTCCAACGGAAACGCCCGATCGAGCTCCGCCGCGTGCTTCTGCGCCTCGGCGGTATGGCCCGTGCGCGCCAGGGTGAGTGCCACCACCGGCCGCACATCGTGGTTGGCAGCCAGCTTCACCGCTGCCTCAGCGTCAGAGACTGCCTGCTCCCGGTTGCCCGATTCCACCTCCGAATACGATAAATATGCCTGATAGATGGCGGCAGCCTCTTTGGCATCGTTGTGCCGGGCCAAATCCATCGCGCGCCGGGTCAGACCGCGCGCGTTCTTGAACTTCCCGTGCCACGCTTCCGTCCATGCTTGGATGGCCAACAGCAAGTCTTCCGTGCCTGGTTTGCCCATAGCAGCGGCTGTAAGTTGCGCCATCTGTGTCGTATCGGCCTTGAGAAAAGCCAACAAATAACGGTTGACGAGCAGAAGCTCACCCTCTAGCTTGAGCGCCTCCGCCTGCTTGTAGACTGCATCTGCTTCATCCAGCCGATTGAGAGCAGCGTAGGCGTTGCCGAGATTGCTATAGTTGCCGACGTTCGTCGGGTCCAAGCGGACCGTCGCGCGGGCTTTCTCCAACACCTTTTCCCAGTCTCCAAGGCTCCCGTAAATGTCTGTTGTATAAATGAGAGGTGTAATGTCCCTCGGGTAGGTCTGCTGCCACAATTCGTTTACCCCCGCCGCCTTCTCCAGCTCTCCGGTGGCAGCCAGGTAGTAGATGGTTTCGACCGCATACCTTTCGCGTTCGCTCTTCACCTTATCCCGCAGTTCGTATGCCTTGCGCGCATTCTCCACGGCGCGCCCACGTTCATTAAGGTTGGCCAGGGCCTCCGACATAGAGACGTAGGCCCTGGCGAAGTTCGGGTCCAGTTCTACCGCGCGCTGGAAGAAGGGCAGGGCAGCGGTATCTCCCTTCGTCGACGATGCCTTCAGTCCTAAGCTGTAGGCTTGCAGCGCCTCCAGCGATGGAGTGGTGGCTTCCACAAGTGGCGTGGCATACTTTTGCACCGAGCTGAGCGATCCTCCCAGCTTGCCCAACAAGTGCCACGTCGCGGTGTCCATAGCCTTGAGCACCGCCTCCTTCCCTACTGCCTGCTCCTGCGCGTTCGCCAGTACGTCTCCCGTGTTGCAGTCCACCGCCTTCAGATCGATCACGTACTGGCTGCCCGACCCGACAATCGAGCCGCTCAGCATGACGTCGCTGTTGGTGCGCAGGCAGACATCATGGGCCACATCTTCTGTCAGACGTTCACTTCCTGTACGATTCATCAGCTTCAGGGTCTCGGCGACCTTCCGGTCGGAGAGCGCATCGAGGAATGGCAGGTGCTCCAACTGAATCGCCAGTTCTTGCTTCAAGGTGTCATCGAACACCGGATCTCCTGTCTTGTTGTCGAAGTCAGCCAGTACGATGGTGTCCTTCCCGGTGGGCTTGAATATGTATATGTGCTCATGCAAATAGAGACCTGCGGCGATCAAGGCCACCAGCACGAACGGCGAGCCGATGCAGATAAGAGAAATTCGCCAACGGCGCAAGCGCGACGGGGGAATATCTGCGGCCTCGCTGACTGGTCCCGCTCTCGCTTCCGCATCCGGCATAGCCGCCGGATAGCTTGGCGCCAGTGCTCCGGCCCCTGCGGGCGCTATCACCCTCCCGCCAATCAAGACCGGCAGGCGGGGCAGTTCGCCAGACTTGGACTCGACCACCCTGGGCTGCGGTGCGGGAATGGTTTTCGCGCTGACCGGCGCCAGAAAGCGGTAGCCGCGCCGCGGTAGCGTCTCGATATAAACCGGGTTGTCGGGGTTGTCGCCCAGCGCATTCCTGATCTGCTTGATGCACTGGTTCATCCCGTGCTCAAAATCAACGTAGGTCTCACCGCCCCAGATCCGTTGCCGGATCTCCTCCCGCATGACGATCTGCCCCGCCCGACTGGCGAGCAAACTAAGAATCTGGAAGGGTTGCGGCGAAAGCTTGAGCAAGGTCCCGTTCTTGCGCAGTTCTTCCGTGTCGAGATTCAACTCGAAGACACCGAAGCGAAGCAGCTTCTGTGTGGCGCTCAAGAATGCCATCCGCGACGGAAAATTTGGCCGATTATATAACGTTCCAGCCCTCGTGAGTCTGTTTTTCTTGATGACATCTCCAGCTAACTTCCTGTCTCTCAGTCCATTAGCCGCTGACCTACAACTTATCTCCAAATGATCTGGCAAGTATTGATTGCGCCAGCGAAGCGGCGCATTGTGCGCCCATGAAAGCGGGAAATTGAGCGAGCTCGATGACCTGCTTTTCAGGGGGACGCTTCCGGGGGTGGGGCGGCAATCCCGAGTCCGGGGAGCGATGGCAATCTGGCGCGGCGGCGCCGTACCTGGCAGCCGCCGCCAGACATAAGGAGGATGGCATGAAAAACCACAGGGATTTCACGAGCGCGCCAAGGTCGACGGCCTGCGGGATTACGACGAAGCAGACGGCGTTCGAGAATGCGCCGCAGCAGCTAGACGATGCGGATACGTCGTGTCGGACGGCTTACCCGATTGCGCCGAACAGGTTGGCCGACACCAATGCGCCGCAGCCGTCAGGCGATGCGGACACGTCGTCGCAGACGGCTAGCTCGGTTGCGCCGAACCGGTCGAGATTCGTGGACGCGCTGAGGCTGAGGCCGATGATTTCCGGGGTCCCCACAACGCGCCGCAGTTGCGCGTTGTGGCGTGGCCTCATGCTGCTGCTGTTGCGCCGACGCCAGCCACAACACCGGCGCCCCAGCCGCCAGGAATTAACTCTGCCCCCAGGATGCGTTTTCGCGGTGCGCTACAACTCGCGCTGAAGGACTGCCCAAGTCGAGAGTAGCGATTTGGCCAAGCGCTAAGTGCTAACGGCTAATTGCTGTAGTGAGGAACAGCTAACGCGGTGAAGTTGCTTCTCACTAATCAAGATCAATCGCCGCCACAACCTATGACCAAAGGAGGTCAGTATGAAAACGCAATTCGCAGTCTCTGGAACGAACACTCGGACAAATGAGCTGCGGCCCTGTATGGCCGCAACAACCTATGACCAAGAGAAGGTCAATGTGAAAGACGCGACCAAGCGTCCACTGTTTGTAAAACTGGGGCTGGGCATAGCCTCGCTGGCAATTTGCATAATGGGTTCGTCATTGGCGGAAGCGCAAGCCGTGCAGTGTGTACCTCCTCCGGCAGGTGTCAGTTTTGAATTCGCGCCGGGACTACAGGCCTTTGCCGTTAACAACCGCGCTCCAATCCAGATCAAAGCGTTGGTCAACCCCGCGAACAACGGCGGAGCGTTCACTCTTACCTGCATGACCGGGGGACTGCGTGGAATACCCACTCCTAACACCTACCCCGTGGTTTCGGAACCGAATTCGGCGATCTACGCCTTCAGCTGCCCCGCTACCTCCGACACAGTAGCCATCAACTGCACCGCGGGCGGGGGATGCTTCGTGTGCTCCGTGCCGTAGGGGACAGTACTTCGTCGATAACGTCCCCGCTCCCGGTGAGGAGCAGCTAACGCGGTGAAGTTGCTCCTCACTTATCGAGACTAATCGCCGCCACAACCTATGACCATAAGGAGGTCACTATGAAAGCGGCTACCACAAATCGCGCGATCTCAGAGAGCGTAGTTCTCCTGCTGACGATGTGCGCCCTGTTTGTTCCGGCGACCAGCCAACGCTTATCCGCCCAGGTCCGGCCGAGTGGCTTCGCAGTCGGCAACATGGGAATGATCTACTACACGCCAGATGGGACTAAGGCTGCGTGGCAGCAGCAGGCAAAGGGTCTTACTAAGGCTAACCTGAACGCCGTCTCTGCTGACAGCGATGAGGACGAGGATGGGAACGTCCGGACGTGGGCGTGGGTGGTGGGGGACGGCGGAACCATCCTTCACGGTATCGTGACTAACGATGGAAAAACCTCCGCCTGGCAGCTCCTAGGCAACAAGAAACTTCCGAAGGCGAACCTCAACGCAGTGTTCTTCATGGACGAGGATCATGGCTGGGCGGTGGGTGACAACGGCACCATTGTTTCCTACGATTCGAATTCGAAGACGGGCTGGACAGCGCGAGTGGCACCGCCAGGAACTCCCAACCTTTACGCTGTATTTTTTATGGAAATCAGGGGAGATATTTACGGCTGGGCGGCGGGGGATGTCCGGACAACAAAAGACAAAGAGGAAGTGACAACCGTCATCATGACTACTGACGGCGGCAAGAATTGGAAATTCGTCGCGGGTCCGAAAGCCGACCCCGCCAATGCTAAGAAAGTATACGCTGCCCGCGGTCTGGCGTTCTCCAAGGATCCCGTTACGGGCGCGATCGCCGGCTGGCTCGTTGGGGATAAGAGCTTGGGGATCTGGGTAAGCGAGAACTACGGTCGAAGGTGGACCAACGGAATAACCGACAAACTTAAGTTGAAAGGCTTGAACATATCGGGGGGTCTTCGGACGGTTAAGGCCTTTGATCCCAAGGACGTGTGGGCAGTTGGGGGAGAAACTGGGGTCGTATTCTGGAACGGCACGAAGTGGGGAGGCGAAGCGCCAAATACTTCGGGCCCTTGGCAAGGGGGGGCATTCCTCCGTAAGACGGCCCTGAGTGGTAAGCGTACAACTCTGGGATGGCTCCTCTCGCCCACTGGCGGCATTTCGTTCAGCCCTAATGCCAAAGGAGGGAACTGGAGTGTTCAGAAGCGCAATAACGAGGATAAAGAACCGCTTAACGCGATTGAGATGTTCTTCAGGCTACCATCACCGGGCGTTAAGTTGAGCCAAGGGACCTCACCCGAAAGCGGATCGGCTGACGTGAATTACGTCAGCGTCATCGGCTGGGGTTTTCCTGAAGGCAACATCAATCCCGCCAATGTTTTGGTCGAACTGGCAACCGAGTGCCATGGGCCTGCTTCGGCCTCAACTTCGGCGGTCAGCATTGTGAGCGGCCCCGACGACAGCGAGCTGTTGTCCTTCTTACTGCCGGGCGGTCTTGCTCCCGGACAGTATTTCGTCAGCATCAGCGACTCCGAAGAAGGCGACGCTAATTTCGAGAGTAGCAACTGCTCGGCAGTCAACGTCGTACAGTAACTATCCTGCCCACCCCTTTGCCTCCAGCAAGGGGTGGGCTTTTTCGAACCTGGCTTAGGAATGCTTTCGCGCTGTTGTTGCTGAAAAGCAGTCCTTCAGTACCGCAAGCTCGGCAAGGTAGGAAGCTAAAGAAGGAAATTACGAAGGGAGGTTTCATTATGCGCACGCGCAACCGACAGCGAGGGTTCACCCTCATCGAACTATTGATCGTTGTTACCATCATCGTGATTATCGCCGCGATCAGCATCCCGAAGGTCAGCAAGTCGA
>JBEKQY010000263.1:0-5361 GCA_049519235.1 Candidatus Korobacteraceae bacterium
CCGCACGGAGTTCAACTTGAACAATCCCAACGGTGGTTATGCGCAAGAGCACCCTGGTCCGGGTTGCCTTAACCCGGGAATCAACGGCGCCGACGGTGAAGCTACCCTGGATGTGGAATGGGCGGGCGCCGCGGCGCCGGGCGCCCACGTAGTGGCGGCATCGTGCCAGGATGTTCTCATCTTCGGCGGCTTCCTGGCGCTGCAAAACATCCTTCAAGGCGCAGGAGGTCGTCCGCCGGACGTGGTGAGCATCAGCTATGGGGAAGCCGAGGTATTTATGGGCGCTTCCTACAACCAATACGTTGATGACCTTTACGCAGCCGCTGGTGCCCAAGGCATATCGGTCTATGTCTCCGCGGGAGACCATGGACCCGACGTCCAGGAGTACCAGTATGGAATCAATGTAAGCGGATTTGCTTCCACTCCCGATAATGTTGCCGTGGGTGGTACCGACTTTGAAGACTCCTATCTGAACTCGAACGGTATTCCATACAGCACCTACTGGAACACCTCACCAACGACCGGTCCTCCCTGGGGGTCTGCCCTGAGATACATCCCAGAGATCCCATGGAACAGTTCTTGTGCCAGTGAACTGCTTAACAGCTATTTGAACACGGATGAGCCGGCACTTTGCAACCTGCCGAACTATCCCGTCCTTGGCACTCTTTGGGCTGGAAGTGGCGGGCCCAGCGAGTGTTCAATGGGGACACCACAAGTCCCCGGAGTGGGCTCGAGCCCTGGATGCATCGGCTGGGCACAGCCCAATTTTCAAAACAATTTCCCCGGTATTACCAACAACGTGCGCGACCTGCCCGATGTGTCCCTGTTCGCCGCAGGCGGCCCACCCGGCGGCGTCTGGGGTCATTCTTATGTGTTCTGCTTTTCCGATCCCAATAACGGCGGGTCCCCGTGCACAGCGGGCGCTCCCACTGGCTGGGCTTACTCGGGAGGAACGTCGTTCGCAGCCCCCATCTGGGCGGGCATACAGGCGTTGTTGAATCAGAAAATCAATAGCAAATCAGGTCTCCCAAACAACATCCTGTATTCCCTCGCTAGTACACCTGGAGGACTTTACGTCACTGGCCAATGCAACTCAAACACGCTCGCCCCTGGTGGCCCCAACCCCGGCTGTATCTTCTACGACGTAACTTCAAGCAATCCAGTGGGAGGCGGCAGGTTGTACACTGACAACGACGTGCCCTGCCAAGGAGACCCAAACGATAACAACACCCTGTTCAACTGTTATCTGCCCTCGGGCTTTGGCTACACTTACGGTGTCCTCTCGAACTCCAATAGCACGTATATGCCGGACTACCAAACCACGGCGGGTTGGGACTTCGCCACCGGAATTGGAACAGTGAACGTTCAGAATCTGGTGAATAACTGGCCGATACCGCCGGTGCCAATCAATTGCTGGCCCTACCTTTGTTAGCTTGCTCATTACGGACGGTGTGTGGAATGGCCCACGCGACGATCCTCAGGATGCCCACCCAAGCTTCCTTCGCTTGGGTGGGCTTTTCTGTGAAAGACCAGTGGGAAACGTCGGTGATCCTGTTTTGCCTGAAAGCGCATGGTCCTTATGAATCAGCAAGGCAAATCACCGGACAAGTCTGGCAACGAAGTGCGGGCGAAGGGCTTGGAAATCCGTCGTAGCGGAAGCGGGCGCTGAAGACGAAGGCCGCGATCGCTGACGGTTGCCGATCTACCGGCCGCACTTGCCGCCGATCTGTCTGCCGCTCTGCACTCTGATCGCGGGTACCTCCACGACGCTTGAGGCGACGGTAGTCTGGGTGGTGTCGATGGTTTTAACTGTGGGTTCGCCAACGATTTGGACGCGGTGTCCCACGTAGTGTCTGAGCTTGGCCGTGTTGCCGATCAGGTTGTGTTCGGTACCGGTATCATCGATGATGACGTATTCGGCGACAGACATCTTCAGACAACCCTCTACGCTGACCAGCACCGATTCCGGGTTGTGCTTCTTGTCGGAGGCTGGGCTGGCCGTCGGCAAGCAGACCGGGCAGATGGAAAGCACCAAAGCCAATAAGATTAACTTGCGCATAGCACCTTGTGTGAGGGCGCGACCTCTCGCGTCCAGTATACGTTGCGGCCTATCCTGGGTTCGGCACGGTGCGCAAGTCGGTTCGTACTAGACCAGTTTCGGAGTTAGTGTAGACCGGGTAGAGCCAGCCTTCAGGCTGGCGTCCAGGCAATTCGCTTCTATAAGGCTTGGGCCGCTGCGGTCATTTCCAATGACCGCAGCGGCCCAAGCGGTTCTCTTGTCCGCGGCGAGACGCGGCGCTAAAGCGCCGCTCTACCTGTGCGTTCCAGTTCCTACTCGCCTTCCGCAGTTCCGGCGCCATCGGAACGAGATTACCAACGACCTGACCGCTTTGGAGGGGCGCATATGCCCGCGCTGCTTCAAGTAGTGCGAACTCGCCGGCTGATGACCGGACGAATCCTGCCCTCCTGGAGCAACCGGAAGCCTGTTCGCTGTAACGTTTGCGCCAGAAGAATCACTATGAGGATGAGATAGAAACGCCTTTGTGACTCACCGCGGAATTTCAACTCAAATGGCGTTCATCTGGGACCTGTTGGCTGATTTAGGGATCAACATCAACTTGAACGGAGGTAGTTTATGTCAATCAATAACTCTCACCGGCCACGCATGACAATGCCTATGGCACTGCTCTGTGCCGCATGCTTCATCGCACATCTCTCGCCCGCGGTCGCGCAGACGCCCTCGATTCAATTTACGGTCGAGGTCCCTTCCGCGCCGGCGGAAATGCAAATCTACAAACTTGCCGCGGCCCGCGTCCCGTTGGAATTTCTCAAGGAGAAACTCAGCGCCGACAAGCTGCCAGCCCTGAAGCTGGAACAAAAAAATTATGTCGCACGCGGCGCCACCGGGCAGAGCGACCTGGATAAGGTCAGGGTCTTTGCCGACCCAGTGAGCGGGGACACCCATCTTATTCCGAACCTCGCCGATCTGGTGAGCGACTCGGCGGCGGCGCGCCAGCGAGTTCCCGAGGAGAAGTTGCAGGACTTCGCGCGCACGGCCTTGACCGATGTCCGCTTCATTCCGCGGGACGTGACCGAGGAGCGCATCGGCGAAGCCGTCACCGTCATGGGGAGCGCCACAACGCACTCGCCTACAGGAGGTGCGCAGACGAGCGCGGAGCCTAGGGTGGTCATGACCATCGTTCCCGCGCTTCGCTATGCCGGCGGGTTCCGGGTCTATGGTCGCGGCTCGCACGCGGCCGTCTCGCTGGCCAACGACGGATTGGTCGTGGGCGCCTTGCGGCGTTGGCGCACCGCCTCGCTGGGCGAGCGCATCCGGACCAGCATCACCGCCGAGCAGGTGCGCGCCGATATCGAACGCCAACTTGCTCCCCAGGTAAAGCGCGAGGGCACGCGCGCCATCGTCGACAAGATCGAGGTCGCCTACTACGATGGCAACGCCAACCGCCTGCAACCGGTCTATTATTTCGAGGCCACGGTCCAGCCCGCCAACAAGCGAATCTCGGACATCAAGGTTGCGGGTTACGTTCCCATCGGCAAAGCGCTGGAGCCCATTCCTGACCTCGCCGCTGCGCCGACCGGCGAGCGCCCGGGCGTCACCAAATCCGGGCAGCCTCAAGCTGCGCTCAACACCGCGCCAACTCCCGGGGACATCACGCTGGGCGAATTTGCCAACCAGGACTGGCCCACCAGCAGCGCCTACCTCGATATGGCCAACAACTTCTTCTCCGGCCTCGCCTCGGGCTCACAGCCGGTCTCGCGCACCCTTTGGTGGACCGCTTATACCTGGCAAGTGGTCGGCCCCCAGTCGAAGGACTGGCTCAACGCCGTGAACGTCGCCTACACCGAACCGCACGGCGATTGGCTCATCAACTCGACGCTCTCCAACTGCTGTGAAATCTGGAACGTGGCCGACATCGGTACGGGCGGCAACCCGGGTTACGGCGCTGCCGCTGGCGGCGTGCTCGCAACCTGGATCATCATGTCCTGCGAGGTCATTCCCTCGGCGTACGATCGCCAGTACGAAATCGGCGGCAGCGGCAATCCCGGCACTGCCTTCGACGCCTGGTGGCCCGTCTTCCAGGGTCTGCACAATGTGATTGGGTTCCGCACCATTATGTTCTACCCGGATGACGCCCTGAATTACGGGTTCGGCTCGGACGCGGCCCACGGCGGAGACGTCAACGCGGCTTGGTTCGACGAGGTCGCTGCGATCGACGGGAACGATGGCACCTACAACAGCCAGCACCTGATCGGCAATCCGGTAGTCCACTATGACCGCGCATCGACCATGATCGACGCGCGTGACCTGGGGCAGTCCATCTTCAGCGTCGGCGCCCAGAGCGCTTCGAGCACGCTGTGGAACTTCTGGATGGGCAACTGACACGCTGAATAAGAGCGATCGGCCCGGTGCAGATGCCGATCGCTCTTGTTCGATAGGTGACCGCGGCCTCGCGAGCCAATGATCGTCATGATTACATCTTTCGGTAGTGGGTCAGTTTGAATATGGATGCGTGCCTTTCGCGCACCGGCGCGAATCGGCACGCCCAGATCCCTCGCTTCGCAAAAGAGGCTCTCTCGGGATGACAATCAAACCGACCCACTACCCATCTTTCCGGGCCCTGGTTTTTCCTATACGTCGAGCGTCATGCTGACCCGCAGGCATAGTCAGCATTTGCCGTTGAGCCACAGGAGATCAGCTTTCCAGTTGCTCCTGGCTTCTCCTGAGGCGCTCCTTTTCCACGGCCAGTCGCGCTTGGGCCTTCTTCAACTTCTGTTTCAGCTTGTCGCGTTCTTCGGTGGCTTTCTGCACTCGTTGTTGAGCCGACTTAATGTCGGACATCGCGCGTTTGTGTGTTCTTAACATTTGCAGGACTCGGTGCCGGGCCAGTTCGGCAGGATTATTCTAGAGCAGTTTCAGAATTGGTGTAGTCCGCGAGTACGGGTAGAGCGGCGCTTCAGCGCCGCGTCCGGGCCACGCCCCAAGATCCAGGCTTTCCACCCACTGCGGCGCAGTGGGTGGAAAGCCTCACAAGAGAGAACTGCTTTACGCGGCGCTGAAGAGGCTGTTACCAAACCTGTGCCGTCCCTACGGGACGCCGATCCATTTTGCCACCCTACCCAGCACTCCGCCTTCGGCTGCGTGCTGGGCTAAGCTGTTCCGCGCCTACGGCGCTGGTTTTTAGTGCTCCGTACTCCACTGCCGAAAAATAAATTGAGTTTCAGGAACAGCCTCTGAAGCGCCGCACTACCCGAGCTTCGCGGCGATACAACAATCCGGAAACTGGTCTAAAGCGCTGCACTCTTGCTTTTCTATACCGTGACCGGAATGGCTTTTCGTGG
>JBEKQY010000264.1:0-5350 GCA_049519235.1 Candidatus Korobacteraceae bacterium
CCCTTTCTGCAAATTTCAGGGGCAGCGTAGCAGAATTTCTCTGCAGTTGAGACTACGTGGCGGAGAGACAGGGATTCGAACCCTGGATACCCTTTCGAGTATACACGCTTTCCAAGCGTGCGCCTTCAGCCACTCGGCCATCTCTCCGTTCGGGAAAGCGTCTCGTAGGAGCGCCGGAAGCACGGCGCATTTCCATTGTAGCGTATCGCGAGCTGGCGTCCAGAGCAGATGGCAAGCATCACGCTGGCCACTTCGCGAAGCGACACTGGACGACGCTCGATCTTACATTTGACCGCGAGCGCGGCGCCGGCTGGGCCTAGTCCTCGTCCTTTTTCAACTGCTGTGCCAGGTAGTTCGCGATGCCCATCTCGCCAATGGCATGCAGTTGCGCCTCCAGCCAGTCGATGTGGTGTTCTTCGTCAGTGAGGATCTTCTCGGCCAATTCGCGCGAGGCGTTGTCTCCCTGGGCGACGCACAGCTTAATGCCCTCATTCAGGCGCTTCACCGCGTCGTACTCCAGTTGAACGTCGTTCTTGAACTGCGCCTCGACCGTCGAGCCGATGTTGATCTTGAAGTAGTCGGCCATATTGGGAGTGCCATCGAGGTAGAGAATGCGCTCGATGCACTTCTCGGCGTGCGTCATCTCCTCGATCGACTCTTTCCGAATGAGCCTCGCTAGCCGTTCATAGCCCCAGTTCTCACACATTTCCGCGTGCAGGAAGTATTGGTTGATGGCCGTCAACTCCGCCTTCAAGACCTGATTGAGAAACCCAATGACTTTAGGATCGCCTTTCATTTCGCCTCGCAAACTTCAAAGATAAAAACAATGTTCCAAATATTGCTGGTCCCAACGTTCCGGAAATCTGTGGCCGTGCCGTCCCCTCACCGAAAGGAATCCACTGCCTTAGGTTCGTCGTCCTCTACCTCGAATATCGTGTACAGCTTGGTAATCTGCAACAGGTTGTGAACATTCTTACTAAGATTCATCAGCTTGAGGTGACCACCGCGATTGCGCACCGAGGTATAGCAACTCATCAGCTCGCCAACCCCTGCACTATCAATATGACGAACATCGCGTAAGTTCAGCAGGATGTTCTTATAGCCCTGCTCTAGCAACTCATTCACAACCTGGCGAAGTACATTGGTCCCTTCACCCAGCCGAAGCTCGCCAATGGTGTCCACGATGACAACATCACCAACCAACCGCGTGCTGGTCTTGATGCCCACGAATGTCCGCCCTTGCTGCTAAGATTACGCCGGAACCTAACGGCCTTCCAAAACGTGGGCCAGCAAATCTATCCTACAACGCACGCGAATCGATGAGAAACAAAAAAGGCCAGAAAGACCGCTCTTGACCTCTCAACTATTGGAACTTAAACATCATCACCAGCAAAAAGATGCCCTCGGCCGCGGCCAGCGAAATCCATATTTTACGGCGGAAGCGTGTGCGTCCAATATCGCGCATTAACTGCACACGCGCTATCAGCAGCATCGGATCGGCTGGAGCTGCCTCAGGGAGCGCAACTGGCGCAGCCTCCTGAAAGTTAGCGCTAGCGGGGCTGGCTTGCGGCACGTCAGCCTGAAACACCTTTGGCCCGGCGATCAGATCCGACCAGTCGAGGATTTGCAGGCTCGACTCAGCTCCGAATGCAGGCACCGGATGCGAGGTCAACTCTAATGGCGGAAGTCTGTCGGGCGCAATGCGGTCGCGAATGTTCTGCAAAAGGGAGTTCCACCAGGCGTGACTGAGTTCGTCGCCCAGCAACTCGCCGACGTCGACTGGGCGGGATTCCAATTCCAGCGGCGGCAGGGTTTCCGGGGAAATCACGTCCGCAAGATTGCTGAAGACCGTGCGATACCACGGCAGCTCGAGGAGTTCTCCCGGCAGAAGGCCGACGTCGACCGGCTTTGCCGTAAGCTGTAGTGGCGGAAGCCGCTCGGGGGCGAAGCGGTCCGCCAGATTGATGAGCAGCGAACGCCACAGAGACTGGTTTAGCTCTTCCGGCGGAGAAAAATCGAGATCGAACATTCAGTCTTTAGCCTTCTGTCGTGCTTGGTGCTGTCCGTTGCGGACGGCTACTCCCGATCGGGAGCAGCATCAGTATTGTACTGCAAGCCGTCGCCTGGCCTGCATTTGAAGGGGACGGCCTTCAGGGACTGTGTCGCGAGACTGTGTCGCCGGCTCTGCGGCTCGGGTTTTGTGCCACTTCGAGCGTGGGCTGACGCCCACGCCTAACATCATCTCGCCGCTTCGCGGCTGGGTTGGTCGATTTTCAAGCGATTTGTTCCACCGTTAAACTCTTCTACCGGTTGCGACACAGTCTCTTCAGCCCGTCCGTGAATTGCCCGATATAAGAACGGGCTTCAGCGCTGACGGACTCACACTTGGCTCAAGTCAGGGCTTCCTTAGCGCTCCCACTAGCCTCTCATAGCTCACGCCGATTGCGCTATACCGACTCCTGCGGCCGTGCCACGGACCATGTAGTGCTGCTCCGGCACGGCATATCCCGCAGCCGTGAAAGTGTCCTTGATCAACCGGTTGGTGTCGAAGTAAACCTGCCAGTAATTCTTGTTGTTGCAATACGGACGGACCGCGAGTACCGGCCCGGCGAGATTGAAGGTCAGTATCTCCACATCGGGAGCCGGATTAGTCATCACGTTCGGAATTCCGGCGAGCGCCTGCTTGAGTAGCGCAATGGCCGCGTGGACGTCAACGCCGTGCGCCAATTGGGCCGTCAGCTCGACCCTGCGGTAAGGATTGGTGGAAAAGTTCTGGATCACCTCGCTAAAAATCTTTGCGTTCCCCACGATAGTGCGCACATTATCCGGCGTATCGAGGGAGCTGGCAAATAATCCGACTTCGTGCACCGTACCGGTTATTCCGCCCGCAGTTACAAAGTCGCCCACTTTCAGCGGCTGCAGGATCACCAAAAAGACTCCCGCCGCGAAGTTGGAGAGCAGGCCGCTCCAGGCCAGGCCGATGGCCACACCTGCGGCGGCGATCAGCGCTGCCAGGCTCGTCGTCTGCACCCCGAAAAAGCCCAGGATGGCAACCACCAGCACGATGTTCAAAATTGCCGCTACCGCGTTCTGGATGTAGCGGATCAGCGTGGGATCGATCTTCTGCCGGGTCATGCCTCTGCCGATTATGCGCAGCGCCAGCCCAATCAGCCAGCGACCTACGATCCATAGTAGGATGGCTTCCAAAACCCGTATGCCAAGAGCAACCGCTAGCGTCCAACCCGACTGCATCATCTGATTCATTTTGCTTTCCATGAGTCACTTCCTCCCAGAAGCGAAGTCAACGCGCTGCGCGCGATGGTATCACAGAGGTTACGCAGGTAACATGACGCAATAAGGGTGTCCTGCTTTCGGGATTATCGTGCGGACAGGCTGCTGCCATCCTGGCTACCCGCTTCTGCTGGTCTTCCCTTGCGTGATATTCTTGAAGTCACGCGGGCTTCCGCGGGGAAGCAGCCGGCGCGGCATAGGGCGCGTTCACATTATCTACTTTTTCTCCGGAGCGGCTCCTCCGCTCTGAATGACAAGGCGGTTATTCATTGACGCAGCGCGAGAAGTTCGAGACCAAGAAACTCCCCATGATGCCGATTCGTGACGTCGTCATCTTTCCTTACATGATGACGCCGTTCGTGGTGGGCCGGGAGTCCAGTGTGCGCGCCTTGGAAGAGGCGCTGGCCGGCGACAAGAAGATTTTTCTCGCCACCCAGCACGATGCCTCCATCGACGAGCCCAAGCCCAATGAGATCTACCAGGTCGGCACCATCGTCAACATCGTGCAGAGCCTGAAGCTTCCCGACGGCAACATCAAAGTTTTGGTGGAAGGCCTGGAGCGCGGCAAGATCCTTCAGGTAGTCGATACCGATGGCTATTTCGAAGCTACGGTGCGTACCGCGAAGTATTCGCCTGAGCCCGGCCCGCCGGTTGAGACCGCCATGCAGCGCGTGACTGGGCTCTTCGAGCAGTACGTTAAGCTGTGCCAGTCGTTGAATTACGAGACCATGATCGCCGCCGTCCGCAATGACGATCCGGCGAAGCTCACCGATACCATCGCTGCCAATCTGCAACTCTCGATTGAGGAAAAGCAGGAACTGCTGGAGATCTTCGATCCTGCCGAGCGGCTGAATCGCATCGGCGACGTGCTTGACGTGGAGATCGAGAAGCTCAACATGGACCGCACCATCCAGTCGCGCGTAAAGCGGCAGATGGAGCGCGCCCAGAAGGAGTACTACCTCAACGAGAAAATCAAAGCGATCCAGAAGGAGCTGGGCCGCGGCGAAAAGAGCGAGTTCGACGAGTTGAAGAAGAAGGTCGACACCGCCGGCATGCCGCGTGAGGTCCATGAAAAGGCGCTCCAGGAGCTGAAGAAGCTGGAAGCCATGCCACCCATGTCGGCTGAATCCACCGTCTCCCGCAACTACCTTGACTGGCTGCTGGCCGTTCCCTGGAAGAAGCGCTCCAAGGAAATCCGCAACATCGACATCGCGGAGAAGACACTTAACGAAGATCACTATGGGCTGGAAAAGATCAAGGAGCGCATTCTCGAGTTCCTCGCCGTGCGCCAGCTGGTGAAGAATCCCAGAGGCTCCATCCTCTGTTTCGTCGGACCTCCGGGCGTAGGGAAAACCTCGCTGGGCATGAGCATCGCCAAGGCGACGGGACGCAAGTTTGTTCGTATGTCGCTGGGCGGCGTGCGCGATGAAGCCGAAGTCCGTGGCCATCGCCGCACTTACATCGGCGCCCTGCCCGGCCAGATCATCCAGATGATGAAGAAGGCGGGCACGAAAAACCCGGTCTTCATGCTGGACGAAGTCGACAAGATGTCGATGGACTTCCGCGGCGATCCGTCGGCGGCGCTGCTGGAAGTGCTCGATCCCGAGCAGAATTTCATGTTCGTCGATCATTATCTCGACGTCGAATACGATCTCTCGCAGGTTTTCTTCATCGCCACGGCAAATGTGCTGCACACCATTCCGGCGGCCTTGCAGGACCGCATGGAAGTTCTTCGCCTCCACGGCTACACTGAGCCGGAAAAGGTCGAGATTGCCAAACAGTACCTGGTCCGCAAGCAGCGCCAGCAGACCGGCCTGACGGAAGAGAACATCGTCTTCACCGATGAAGCGCTGACCACCATCATCCGCGGCTACACGCGCGAGGCCGGCGTCCGTAACCTGGAGCGCGAGATCGGCAACATCTGCCGCAAGGTCGCGCGCAAGGTCGTAAAGGAAGGTAATAAGTTCGCCGTCTCTCTCACTGCCGAGAATGTCAACGACTACCTGGGCGTGACGAAGTTCCGCGACAGCGAGATCCACGAGCGCAGCGAGGTCGGCTT
>JBEKQY010000265.1:0-5335 GCA_049519235.1 Candidatus Korobacteraceae bacterium
GATTGTTTTCCCCCGAAGGGTAAGTTTGAATCCAATCTTCTATTTCTAATAGAGATCGCCCCAGTAAAGGGAGAACTAGGTGTCTAACAATTTATACCTGCGTTAAGTGCATAATCCTGACTTCAGTCGTGCCGATAAGCCCCTTATTCCTTGTCATCCCTCGCGGGCTTCAGCCCGCGAGGGATCTGCTGTTTTGACCTCTTCCGCAGCCCACTCGGCTTTCCGCCGGGCTTGGCGAAATACTTGCGCGAGTCGTCTTGCAGACGAGTAGGTCGGAATTCCATGCAGCGTCGTAATCAAGAATTAATTAAAGATGCGAAATGGCCATAGCTCTGCTATGTTTTTCTCGCCAATTGTGCCGGAGGCCCCCGCTTTTGCTAAACGTCACTTTGAGTTTGCTGATGGGAGTCATTGTCTGCTGCGCGGCCGTTCCGCAGGAGACCGCTCCTCCGGGGACGACGCTGGCCCACACCCGCACCGAATTCCATTTCGTCGTCGACGCGCCTTTCGAGCAGACCGCTCCGCTGTTCGGCGCCAACGAGGAGCGCAAGTGGGCTCCGGACTGGAATCCGCAGTTCATCTATCCCATCCCTGCGCACGACCAGCCAGGCATGGTTTTCCGCGTGGAGCATGGCGATCATTCCAGTGTGTGGGCCAACACGGCGTTCGATCTTGCCGCCGGACATATTCAGTACGCGTATGTGCTGAATGACGCCATGGCAACGTTGATCGACATTCACCTCACACGTGACAGCGCGCAGAAAACCGGCGTAACAGTTGTCTATGAACGGACCGCGCTGATCCCCGAAGCCAATGAGCACGTCCAGCACTTCGCCAAGGGAGATGCAAAGGCCGGCAAGGAATGGGAAGCGGCGATCAACGGCTATTTCGCAAAACAACGCGGACATGCAACTCCAAAGTAACTTCCGATAGCAGGATTCGGGCGTATACCCGCTCTCGTTTGTATGAATCACGGTGCGCCACTACATTTCGATCCGTCCGCTGCTCCCGACGATGACTTAGTGAGAGAGGTCTATGCCCACTTCGGCCTTTGCATTTACTTAGCGGGAGTATTCGAAACCGGGCTCATAGCTATCCTGACGCAGCTCTCCACCGCTGCCGATCCAGTCCCGACACGCCAGACGTTTGACCGATATTACTCGAAGTTCGAAGACCTCACGTTCGGTAACCTCCTCAAGGAACTCAGCAAACACGCCTTCCTTCCGCAAGAACTCTTAGATGAAGCCCGCGATCGGAAGAAAGATCGCGATGCACTCGCGCACAGGTATTTTAGAGATCGAGACATGGACTTTGTAACCGTCGGCGGATGTCTGAGGATGATAGAGGAACTTATGGTTTGGCAGCAGAAGTTTACTGCACTGGACGACAAGGTAACAGAGTTTCAGCGTGTTGCGTTCGCAAGCCGTGGCCTAGGAGTTACCGACGCCCAGCGCCAAGCCGAAATCGACAACAGAATGCAGGAAGCGAGGTCGAGGTATAGAAACAGGCGATCTGATTAATGAGTGCTGCCAGTCGGTTGCGATAGCTAGAATTCTCTCCGCCCCTCCATCGCCTTCTGCATCGTCACTTCGTCGGCGTATTCGATATCGCTGCCCACAGGGACGCCGGTGGCAATGCGCGTCACCCTCACGCTCGACGACTTAAACAACTGTGAGAGATAGGTCGCCGTGGCTTCGCCTTCAATGGTGGGATTGGTCGCGACAATCAACTCATCAATGCTGCCTGACTCCACGCGCTGGGCGAGATTGGCAATGCGCAACTGCTCCGGGCCGACGCCGTGGAGCGGCGATAACGCGCCGTGCAGCACGTGGTAGACGCCGTTATAGTGACGCGTCTTCTCAATCGCGCCAATGTTCGTGGGCTCCTCGACCACGCAGACCAGCCGCTGGTTGCGCGTCGGGCTGGAGCAGTAGGTACAGGGATCGACGTCGGTGATGTTATTGCAGATGGAACAAAGGCGAAGGCTGGCCTTCACCTCGCGGATGGCCTCGGCCAGCAGCTCGGCATCTTCGTCGCTCGCCCGCAGAAGATGAAATGCGAAGCGTTCCGCGGTCTTGCTACCCACGCCGGGAAGCTTCTTGAACTCTTCAATCAGTCGCGCCATAGGCTCGGCAAATCTCGACACGCCTCCAGCCTCCAACCGGCGTCGCCCGCGAATTTAATCCAAATAGAGTGTAGAGCATTTTCCAGCGCGGGCAAATTAGGTCAGTTTCAGAGTTGTTGTAGACCGGGTAGAGCCAGCCTTCAGGCTGGCGTCCAAGACGGCCCCACCTTATAAGGCTTGAGCCGCTGCGGTCATTTCCAATGACCGCAGCGGCTCAAGCGATTCGGTTTGTCCGCAGCGAACGCGGCGCTAAAGCGCCGCTCTACCCGTACTCGCCGGACTAACCCTGAACCGGCTCTAACCGGCGCAAGTCCGAGGCCGCACCAACGAAATTTTGGCACTCAGGTGCCAACCTGCGGGTGAGCAACTGTATTGCCAACAATTCGCTCCCCGCTCTTGATGCAGGTCGCGCCTGGAGTTGATAATGTCAAGCAAGGTGGGGTAGGTTTTACTGTCCGCCATTGCTTTTAACAAACTGCTTGGTTGCAAAGATCGCTTACGCCGTGAGAGTTTTCACCCCTATCGGCCGTCTCTGCAATTTACGCACTCGTCGTCCGCCTGCGCCGCACCTTCAGAATGCATGTACATTGGTCACAGACAAACAAAGAATCATCAATTCCACTCCAAAAGAGGAAGATTTTTATGCCAGTCACGCGCATCGATTTCCCTATTGACGAACTGACGCGTCCTCAAACCGAAGAAGAGATTCAGCGCAAGCTGGCGCACGAGCGCGCGCGACTGGCGAGCATGATGGGGCTGGACAGCGGACCTGTCCGCCACTTCAAGCGCCCCGTCGAGCGTCCCTTCGGCGCCGAGGAGCGTGGCAAGGTGACCATCCTCTTCGGCGGCCTGACCTGGAAGCACGAACGCGTGATCCAGGCGGTCTTTCAGGGCTGCGGATATCGTTGCGAGGTCATGCCGGTGCCCAACGTCTCGGCATTTCAGTTGGGCAAGGAATACGGCAATAACGGGCAATGCAATCCCACCTACTTCACCGTCGGAAACCTGGTGCAGCATCTCCAGAGCCTCGAGTCGCAGGGCCTCAGCAAGCAGGAGATCATCAACAACTACATCTTCTTTACCGCCGGTTCCTGCGGGCCGTGCCGCTTCGGCATGTACGAGTCGGAGTACCGTCTTGCGCTACAGAACGCTGGCTTCGACGGCTTCCGCGTGCTGCTGTTCCAGCAGAACGATGGTGTCAAGGCCGCCTCCGGCGAAGCCGGACTGAAGTTCACCGTGGACTTCGGCATGGGCATGTTCAACGCCCTCAATCTGGGCGACATCATGAACGAGATGATCTACCGCATCCGCCCCTATGAAGTGGAAAAGGGCAAGACGGACGAAGTCTTCCACTCGTCAGTGGACACGCTGTGCACGCTGCTGCGTGAGCGCAAGCCGTTCGAGGACCACGAAGACCTGCCGGAGTGGATGGCGAAGAAGGTCCGCGCCAATAAAGGCAAGAAGTGGGAAATCTGGGTGAATTCGCTGCTCAAGGTCCGCGAGCAGCTATACGGCAACCCGTATAAAGATGCACTCGCCGCCGTGCGCGAGCAATTGAATACCATTGAAGTCGATCGCCTGCGGGTGAAGCCGGTAGTCAAGATTATTGGCGAGTTCTGGGCCCAGATCACCGAAGGCGACGGCAACTTCCACATGTTCGAGTTCCTGGAGCGCGAAGGCGCGCAGGTGCTGGTCGAGCCCATCGGCACCTGGGTGATGTACATGATGTATCAGGTGAAGGCCCGCGCCGCCGCCCGCCGCTCGCTTGACGCTCCCTACAAGCACCCGAAGTGGTACGAGTTGAAGAAACTTGCGGCCAACGAGCTGAAGTTCCGCAAGAAGCAATGGTTGATCGGCATCGGCGAGCGCATTTACGCGCGGCAATATCAGCGCGTGGTGCAGGGACTGGGCAACATCGCGCACGAGCTGGTCGACCAGAAGGAAATGGCCGACATGGCCAATCCTTTCTACAACCAGTTCGCGCGCGGCGGCGAAGGCCACCTCGAAGTCGGCAAGAACGTTTACTACACCAAGAACCAGCTCTGCCACATGGTGCTGGCTCTGAAGCCCTTTGGCTGCATGCCTTCGTCGCAGTCCGACGGCGTTCAATCGGCCGTCGCCAATCACTTCAAGGAGATGATCTTCCTGCCCATCGAAACTTCCGGCGAGGGCGAGATCAACGCTCACAGCCGCGTGCAAATGGCGCTCGGCGAGGCCAAGGTGAAAGCCCGCATGGAGTTCGAGCAGGTACTCAAGTCCACCGGCAAGCGGCTGGAGGACATTAAGGATTACGTCGCCGAGCATCCCGAGCTGCGTAACGTCTTCTATCCGGTGCCACATCGTCACGGGTGCGCGGGCATTGCAGCCAATTTCGTGCTGCACGTCAGCGACTTAATGAACGGCAAGGCGCGACTGAAGCGTGTGCCGGCGATGCCAGCGCGCAGAATGGCTGCGGCCGCTGCATTCGGTGACTAATGACACCAGGGGCTAAACTCGTTATTGCAGGAGTTGGGAGGCCATTTGAGTTCGCATTCTCACCAGCATGGATCGTGCGATAACGCGCCCGCCACGGTTGACGTCCAACTGGACGCTCTGCTGACGCCCGCGCCCGTTGCCGACTCGCTTCCCGCACGCATTCTCGCCAAGTCCCGCGAGGTGGCGGCCCAGTCCGGTCACAAAGCGGTCTACACCGTCGGTATGGATGTGGGGTCGACCACGGTAAAGGCCGTCGTGGTCGCGACCGAAACCGACCAGATGATCTGGCAGGACTATCAGCGTCACGAGACCAAGCAACCGGAGAAGCTGCTGGAGTTCCTCAAGCGCATGGAAGAGGAAGTCGGCATTGCTCCGCACAACTGCCGCATCTTCATTACCGGCTCCGGCGGCGGCGCGCTGGCTAACCTGGTCGGCGCAAAATTTGTGCAGGAGGTCACGGCCGTCTCGCTGGCCGTCGAGAAACTCCATCCCGAAGTAAACTCGGTCATCGAGTTGGGCGGCCAGGACGCGAAGATCATCGTCTTCAAGGAAGACGAGAACACGGGCCGCAAGAAAAAGATTCCCTCGATGAACGACAAGTGCGCCGGAGGCACGGGCGCGGTCATCGACAAAATCAATGCCAAGCTGAAGATTCCCCCCGAGGAACTCTGCGACCAGGGTTACACCGGCATCAAGCTGCATCCCGTCGCCGGAAAGTGCGGCGTCTTCGCGGAG
>JBEKQY010000266.1:0-5331 GCA_049519235.1 Candidatus Korobacteraceae bacterium
CCGGTCATCGCTTATCTCCCTCGGGTCAGGCGAACTGTTTTGTTGCACCGCTATTGCTCTCACCCTATGTTCGGGCGCCTCATGCTGTCAACTTGAACAGGCGTGATTCCTACACCTCCAGCGCTCCCGTCAGCTCGCTGATTTTCTCCACCCGATGCTCCAGGCACCACTTCTCCAGCGAATCGACCAGCGTCTCGCACGCGCAGGGGTCCCAGAAATTTATGGTGCCGACTGCAATGGCGCTTGCGCCGGCCAGCAGAAACTCGATCACATCCTCCGCCGTGCTGATGCCGCCCAGTCCGATGACGGGAATCTTCACCGCCTTTGCCGCTTCCCACACCATGCGCACCGCGATCGGCTTGATGGCCGGGCCAGACAAGCCGGCAGTGACGTTCGAGATGCGTGGCTTGCGCGTCTCCGGATCGATGGCCATCCCGACAAAGGTGTTTACCAGGGAGATTGCGTCGGCGCCGGCTTCCTCGGCGGCGCGCGCCATCTCGGGAATGCTGGTGACATTCGGCGAGAGCTTCACGACGAGCGGGCGCGTGGCAATCTTCTTTACCGCGCTAACCACGTCAGATAGCATTCGCGGATCGCTGCCAAAGGCGATGCCGCCGCACTTGGTATTCGGGCAGGAGACGTTCAGCTCATAACCGGCAATGCCCTCGCCGTCGTTCAGGATGCGCACCACGTCTTCATATTCGTCCTGCGATTGCCCAAAGACGTTGCACAGAAAAACGATGTTGTTGATCTTCCGCAGCAGGGGCAGCTTTTCTTCCAAGAAGGCGCGTGCGCCAATGTTCTGCAATCCGATTGCATTTAGCATTCCAGCCGCGGTTTCGAACAGGCGCGGCGGAGGATTGCCCGCCATGGGTTCGCGCGAGAGTCCCTTGGTGACAAATCCTCCCAAGCGGCTCAAGCTCACGACATCCTCGAATTCCACTCCGTAGCCAAAGCTGCCGCTGGCGGCGAGGACCGGATTCTTGAAGGCGATCCCCGCGACGTTGACGCTCATGTCGAGCGCAGGCTTCCAAGCGGGACTCACAGGGCCCGCCTCTCGCGCACGATCACGACCGGTTGCCGGACGCTGGCCGTCCGCTCCAGTTTGTCCCAGGCAAAACCGCGGCCTTCCATCGCTCGCTTTAGCGTCTTGAGCAGCACCAGCGAAAACAACTGGCGATAGGCGAAGCGTTGCAGCCAGACGTGGGCCAGCAGCAGGAAGTCGCGCTTGCCGCCGGGCTGCTGCCGTTCCAAAGTGAAGGCGATGCTGGAGGTGATGAAGTCGATCACCATAAAGACCGCGAAGTATAGCACCAGCTTGTGGAAGTCGGCCGGGTTCGCCGACTCGGGGTGACGGTACTTGTCCACAAAGTAGGTAATCATACCGACCGCAAACATGATGTCGATGAACGGCGAAACCAGCGGCAGCAGGATTTGGAAGATCACCATGTTCGGTATGGCGACCCAGCCCAAAGCGCCTTTCTGCCTCACCGCCGCGCGATGCTTCCATACCGCCTGCATGATGCCGAAGGACCAGCGGAAGCGTTGCCGCATCAGGCCGCTCGCCGTGGTGGGGGCTTCGGTGTAGGCCAGCGCGCGGTCCTCATAGTTCACCCAGTAACCAGCTTGCAGCAGGGCCATGGTGAGGTCGGCGTCTTCGGCGACGGTGTCGCGCTGATAGCCTCCCGCGGCGCGGACTGCCGATGTGCGCCATGCGCCGATCGCGCCCGGAACCACGCTCACGGCGTTCAGCGTGTTCAGCGCCCGCCGCTCGAAGTTCTGGCTGGTGATGTATTCCAGGGCCTGCCAGCGCGTCCACAGGTTCACGCGGTTGCCCACCTTGGCATTGCCGGCCATGGCAGCAACCTTGGGATTGCTGAAGTGCGGCACCAGCTTCGAAATTGCGTCCGCAGCGACGATAGTATCGGCGTCGATGCCGATGAACAATTCTTCCGTCACCTGCTCCAGGCCGTAATCGAGCGCATCGGCTTTGCCCGAATTCGCCTTGGTCAGCACGGTAACGCGTCCCTCAGCAATCTCTTTCTGGAATGCGGTGCGGGTTATTTCCAGCGTCGCGTCCTTGGATCCATCGTCAATGACGATGACCCGCAGCTTGGGGTAATCGGACTCCAGCACCGAGCCCACGGTGCGTTCGATGACCTTCTCTTCGTTGTAAGCCGGGATAAGCACGGCGACGGCGGGACGGTAACTCGGGTCGTCACTGCGGCGGCGGCAGCGATCGTAGATCGCGAGCACTCCGACCAGCACCAGGCGTCCGCTCATGAGCACGTCGCCTACGAAGAACACAAAGATGATGAACGATTGCACCAGGCCGAAGAGGGAAAAGTTCAAACTATCAACCCATGCCGCCCAGCGCTCATTGGTGGTAATGAGAGGCATGACGTCGGCACGTGTCTTGCCCATCAGCTCCGAAACCGGCACCACCTGATAGCCGCGTTCCTTCAGGCCATCGAGAATCATGCCCAGCGCCACCACAGTCTGGCTGCGATTGCCGCCGCCGTCATGCAACAAGATGATGTTGCCGCAGCGCACATTGCCGAGAGCGCAGGGCGGCAGATTGGCCAGCACGTCGCTCGCAATCTCATTGGCCGAGCGCCGCGGATTATCGCGCCAGTCATTGGGATCGATCTTCTCGCCGACCGTGATGTAGCCCAGGTCCTGAGACCATTCCAACGGACGCACCTGGTCGGCCGTGTCCGGCGCTTCATCGACGGCGTAAGGCGGCCGGAACAGTACCGGCTTCACCCCCAGCTTCCCCTCGAACAGGCGCTCGGTAAGGTTCAGCTCCACTTCGAAATAGCGCTTGGAGATGTTGCTGATGTCGGGATGGGTGAAGGTGTGGTTGCCGATCTCGTGTCCCTCGTTGTATACGCGCTTGGCGATGCCGGGGTATTTCTCCGCTTCGGCGCCAATCAGGAAGAAGGTTGCCTTGGCGTTCTTGTCCTTCAGCACATCGAGAATCTTGGGCGTCCACTCCGGATCGGGACCGTCGTCGAAGGTGATTGCCACCTTCTTCTCTTGCGTTCCGCCGTACATATCAACCACGTAGGGCGAAGGCAGCGTCTTAAAGATTTCATCGCTGACCAGATGAGTGTTGGGATCGACCGTGATGCGCCGCTCGCCGGCCGCCGGTCGCGACTGAATGCGCAGGATCTCGCCTTGACCTTCGATGTCCACGTCCTGACCCGGCGGAACGATGTCCAGCTTAGTGGTGGCGCCAGCCTCGAACGGTTTGTCCCACACCGCCCACAAAGAGCGGTCCTCCGATCCCAGACGCCAGAGCGCGAAGGTGTCGATGCCCAGGGCATGCGCGGCTCGCATCTCGTTGAGCGCGGTAACACCGTCCAGAAACCACACATCGTGGCGAACGTTGTTATCGTCAAGGTAGGCGAAGTGCGGATTCATGGCGTCGTCGTCGAAGTTGATGTCAGTTTCAGATTCCGATGCTTCCAGCCACGCTTCTTGGGCGGAGACGTTATGAATGTCCTCGGGCGGCGTCCCCTTCTTCTGGCCCTTCTTCATCGCCCAGTCGTAACCGTAGTTGGCGACCGCGCAAATGATCTTCTCCTTGGGAATGACCTTTAGCGCGTCCTGAAGGTTTTTGACAAACCAGTCCTGGCCGGCCACCGCGCCGGGATCGCCTCCCGGGTAATGCTGGTCGTAATTCATCAGAATGAGGCCGTCGGAAACCTTCGCGATGCCCGGATAGTCGAAGTCCCTGTCGTTGACCGGCACCGCAATGTACAGCTTCATTCCTTTGGCGTGAAGATCGGCGTAGAGTTCCTGCACAAGTTGGTGGTAATCGTCGCGCGAGTTCTCGGGAAACGCCTCGATATCGAGCGTGATGCCCTTGTATTGATCGGTGGCAAGAAAGGTCATCAGCTCGTGGCGAAAACGCTGGCGCGCCGCCGGGTCGGCCATGAACTTCGCGGTCAGATCGGGATTCCACTTGTTGACCACGGGATCGAAGTTGTTGACCAGCGGAAAGACTTCCGTGAGCGCCTTTTCGCCCTTGAGGTACGTCATCACCTTGTCGTCGATGGGGCGCGTCTTACCTTTGTCGTCCAGCACGTTGTACAGCGTGTTGAGCTCAGTGACCGCCTGGAGGCGGCCATCGTCCGTCAGCGCGTGCATCCACTCCGGAAAGAGCATGTCGATTTGCGGATAGTACTCCTTCAGCGAGGCGAAGCTGGCGGCGTCCCACTGCACGTAGAAGGCGCCGCGGATGCCTTCGTCCGAATTTAGAACCACTTGCGAGGCAGGCTGCTTGGTTTTGCGGTGCGTGTTTACACGGCGAGGCGGTTTGTGCTTCTGCTCGGGTTTCAGCGCGTGATAGGGCTTCTTGACCTCGGGCAGCGCGACGCCGGGAACTGACGATCCCCGCAGGACGGAGACAACGAAAAAAACCAGCAGCAGGGTAACGGCAATGACGCTGGAATCAATGATGAACCGCAAACGGCGCCAGCGTTTACGTTGGGGATCGTAAAAGACCTGCTTGGATTGAGGCATTGCTCGCTTTTATCGTAAATGGGGGCAGCGAACCGGGCAACTTGCCTACGACTATCTGGTTAGAAGGCTACCTGGGCTATCTACGATGGCTATCTACGATGCAGACGCTTCGAAACGAGTTTCGTTTCACATTCCTGTTGCCGATATTGCAAAGGTGTCACTCCCGGTTCAACCGCCAGATGCCGAAGTTCAAATATGCCGCGTAGCTCACCCACAATAAATAAGGGACCAGCAGCAGCGCCGACACCGGAAGCAGCAGATAGAAGACAAAAATGTTAAAGGCGATGGCGAGCCACAGGACCACGATCTCGGCGAAGGCGACGCCGGGCATTCGTGAGCCAAAGAAGATTCCCGACCAGGCAACATTCAGCGCCAGTTGGGCGAAGAAGATCAGCAAGGCGGGCAGCGCGCCGCGTCCGTATTGCCGCCAGACCAGCCAGGCCGAAATGGCCATCAGCACATAGAGCGCAGTCCAGACAGGCCCGAAGACCCAACTGGGCGGAGTTCCCGCCGGCTTGCGCAGCCGCGGATACCAGTCGCGAACGCTGTTGGCCGTAAAGAATGAGCCCAGCCCACCTGCGCCAAGGCAGATGGCAAAAAAGAGAATGAGCACCAGCCAGGGCTTTGCGTCCACAAAGACATTGTAAATAGCCGCCTCGAGTTATCTATCGCTTCTCTACTCGGAACATTCGTATTCCATCTTCGGCTAACCGATTGCGCTTTCCGCGCAAAAGGTCGGTCAGCGTTACCTGACCTTCTAGAACCATTGTCACGTCGTACCCGTCAAGCAGGAAAAATGTG
>JBEKQY010000267.1:0-5327 GCA_049519235.1 Candidatus Korobacteraceae bacterium
CTTCCGGCATCCCAGTTGAAATGCTGCTCTCCATAGGAGCAGGACCCAATGTAGATGTATCGGTCAGGCCCAACTCTGCGGACCTCCCATCCACTGGCGCTCTGGCTTGAGCGTAATGGACTCAGACGCACGCAGCTCATGCTATGTCCGGCGGATTGTGCAAGCTCAGGCCGCAACCAATTGACTTTGCACGTCCCCTCGGCGCATTCATGGCCGCTGAGCTTCACCCCTTCACGTCCGACGGCACGCACGATCTGAGCCAGGGAAAGCACGTGGGCAGGGCCGGTATGGTCAGCTTGAGGAGTTTCTTTATTATAAAAGTTAATCGAGTTCCCGACCTCAAGCAGCGACGGCAGAAGCTCTGTAAGGTCCACATGTTTTACGCTTCTCAGTCCACTGAGAGTGCACCAGCAAGTGGTCCAGGCATCACCCTTGCATTTGGGACAGTTTGGATCGCGACCACTCCCGCGACACGTGCTGCAGCTTTGCCTTCTACGGCCCCCAACACAGTTCCGACAGCGCTCCCCATCCGGTTTCTTGCCGGTTCCTTTGCATTCAGGGCAGACGATGTCTTCCCACCCCACGTCACTGGCGGAGGCGTGAATGGTGTTGCAATTTGGGCACTTGCAATCGCACCACACCTTCCGCATACCGGTTTTGCCGGATGCACCGCACTCCGAACAGTAGACTTCGCACGCAATCGTCGACATAGGCTTATCGAACCAAAGCATATCATCGGCAAGCGATTTTGGAAGTGTACCCGTCTGCTTACGGCCGGTCCGCAAGCTGCCAGTAATTGCTGTAGCTGAACGAATGCAGTGTCAGCCCTGACCCTCCGGTTGCAGCGAGATCAGATGTGGCGAGTTCGGTCGGTCCCACAGCCCAGCCAACGGTGGCAGCGTAGGTTATGCTTTAACCCATGCAGGTGAAGGTGCGTTACTTCGGCATGTTGAAAGAGATCGCCGGCCGCGACCAGGAAGTCGTACAGCTTGGCGATGGCTCACGCCTCGCCGACTTGTTCGCCCAGCTCCAACAACGCATTCCGAAGCTGAATGAGTTCCGCGGCTCGATTGCTTTGGCAGTGAATTATGAATATTCCGACGGTACCGCCGTCTTGCGCGACAATGACGAAGTGGCTTTGGTTCCACCGGTGAGTGGCGGAGCAATTTCGGATGGGCCTTCAACCGCCGAAGCTGCGTTGCCGCTGATCTCCGAGCACGCGCGAATTGTATCGGAGGTGATCGAGACAGCGCCCATCCTGGCGGCGATCAAGCGTCCTGAAGATGGCGCAGTCGCGATCTTCGATGGCATTGTGCGCGACAACTCGCGCGGCCGCCGCACCCTGCACCTCGATTACACCGCCTATGAACCTATGGCTTTGAACCAGATGGAACTGCTGGCCCGGCAGGCGCTCAGCCGCTTTGCCATTCGCGATGTGCGACTGGTGCATCGTCTGGGACGCTTACAGATCGGCGAAAGCAGCGTCTATATTGCGGTTGCGGCGGCGCATCGTGCCGCAGCCTTCGAGGCTTGCCGCTGGCTGATTGATACCCTGAAGACGACGGTCCCGATCTGGAAGAAAGAGTATTTTCAAGATGGCGCGATCTGGGCTGACGGCGAGCCCTTCCCGCCGGAAATCCCGCGGGCCGGCAACCGCGAGTAATTGTCTTCGTCTGAGGTACCGAAGTGTTGCACGGGCCGGGGCAGAACGACGCGTCAAAGCAGATGGATTGGGGTTTACATTAACCGAATGCTTCCTAGGGAAACTCTGATTAAGTCCGGCTTTGAAGGGGACGGCCTTCAGGCCGTCCGTAAATCCCGTAAAATTATTGCGGCTTTAGCCGCTGAGGGACTTCGCCGTCCACTTAATCAGAGTCTTCCTGGCTTTCATATCTCCAATCGAGTAAGTGTCAAGACTCGTGCTCTCGCCTGGGCGTGTGTCTGGACTCTTGGGTTCGGGACCGTTCCAGTTCTGTGTCAAAGCCAGTCAACCCAGAGCACCGTGCCGCGTCCTCCGGCTTCGCTGACCCAGCAACCTCCCGCTGAAGTCGCCCATCCTCCGCAAAAACAGCAGCCCACGAACCCGGACGATCAACCCAGCGCAACCTTCAAAGTAAATGTCAAGCTGGTCAATGTATTCGCGACCGTCACCGACTCTGGTGGAGCGCCGATTTCCACCCTCAAGCAAGATGACTTTCAGGTGTTCGAAGACGGAGACCCGCAGCAGATTGCGGTGTTTCATCGCGAATCGGAGCTGCCGCTTTCCATCGTAGTGGCCATCGACACCAGCCTCAGCACGCGCGGCGATCAGAAGTTGGAAGTGGAATCGGCGCGCCGCTTCGCGCACGCCATCTTGCGCCCAATCGATGGTCTCTCGCTCTTCCAATTCAGCGAAATCGTCGATCAACTGACGCCCTTCACTGCCGACCTGCGGGTCATCGACCGCGCCATTAATCGCGTCCACTCGGGAGCGGCGACCGCTCTCTACGACACCCTGTACCTGGGCTCCGACGCCCTCCTGGCGCGGCGTGGCCGTAAGGTCATGGTGCTGATCACCGACGGCGGTGACACCGCCAGCAAGACCACCTATCCGGAAGCCATCCGCGAGGCGCAGCAGGCGGAGGTCATTCTCTACAGCATCATCATCGTCCCTATCGAGAATAGCGCCGGACGCGATATCGGCGGCGAGCACGCGCTCATCCAGCTCTCCCGCGACACTGGAGGGAAGTATTTTTATGCCAGCGGATTGGAGCAATTGGACGCCGCCTTCCGCCAGATCAGTGACGAGCTGCGCACGCAGTATCTGATCGCTTACTACCCCAGCAAACGTGTATCGGATTCCGATTTCCGCCGCATCGACATCAAGATCAATCCCGCCACCAAAGACTATCCCGATCCCGCGGACCTGGTGGTGCGGCATCGGACCGGTTACTACACCATGCCGTCCAAGTAATCGCAACCGGACGAACTTGATCAGATCCTTCGGGGTTCTGAACACCCGATTTCGTGGGTCCTTCAACTTTTTCTGAGCGCATTAGCCGGCCCACCGCCTGCCATGACCTTCCAAACTTGGAATATCAGCGGTCCGGATATGTGAAAACTGGAAGGCGAGCCGAAAACGCTCAAAGACAGCTTACCGATATTACCTTTACAGTCAATGGGATGCTAATACAATGTCAAGAAGCGGGAGCAATTTTTGGGTGTGATAATTTGGCCATTCCCGTGCGATAAGTAACCCCGGAGGCGGGGTTTTTCGTGTGGGACCTTGCCTATCTGTTTCCCAGGCACACGGGCTGTTCTCCAGCCGCAAGTGGTCTGGCGATAGCGCAGAAAACATTTAAAACGCACATCTCGAGGGGAGAGATATGACAGCAAAGAGATTGATCACCGGAATGTTGGCCCTGCTGGTGATCGCCCTGCTGATGGCGCCATCGCTCATGGCGCAATCGCTGACTTCGGGCGATCTTACCGGTACGGTCACCGATCCCAGCGGCGCGGTTGTGACCGGCGCGACCGTCACCTTGAAGAACAATGCCAACGGTCAGACGCGCAACACCACCACCAATTCCAGCGGCGCCTACCGCTTCTCGCTCCTGTCGCCCGGCGGCTACACCGTAACTGCCACGGCGTCGACCTTCACCAAGGCTGAAACCATGACCTCGATCAACATCGGGCAAGCCACCGTCGCCGATATCAAGTTGGCGGTGGGCAGCAGCTCGACCACGGTGGAAGTCACTTCTGCCGCACCTCTGGTGCAGGCGGATAACGCCGACCTCTCCACCAATTTCGACCAAAACGTTGTTGCCAATGCGCCGAATGCCGGTAATGACCTTACCTACATTGCGCAAACCGCGCCCGGCATCAACATGAACACTGGCATGGGTTACGGCAACTTCCAGACCTCCGGTCTGCCCGCTACCTCCAACGTGTTCACCATGAACGGCGAGAACCAGATGGATCCGTACCTGAACCTGAATAACTCAGGTGCGACCAACCTGATGTTGGGCAAGAACGCGGTGCAGGAAGCTTCGGTGGTCACCAATGCCTACGGCGGCCAGTATGGTCAACAGGCCGGGGCGCAGGTGAATTACGTGAGCAAGTCCGGCACCAACGCCCTTCACGGCAATCTCCAGTACCAGTGGACTGGCGCCAGCATGGACGCCAACAACTGGTTCAGCGACATGACCATGACCCCCAAGGCGCCCAACAACAACAACCAATGGGCGGCCTCCATCGGCGGTCCCATCAAGAAGGACAAACTCTTCTTCTTCGTGGACACGGAAGGTATTCGCTATATCGTTCCTTCTACGACCACCGTGTTCTCTCCCAGCCCCCAATTCGCCGCGGCAACCCTGGCCAACCTTGCAACCGTGAGCCCGGCTTCACTTGGGCTCTATAGCAAGGCCTTCAGCCTGTATCAGGCTGCCCCGGGATACGGCTCGGCAACGCCCGTGTCGGGTGGTGGCTGCGAGGATTTCACTTTCTCTGCTCCCTGCTTTGTGCAGTACACAGCTACTCCAGCGGAACCGGCAAAAGAATGGCTGCTGATCGGACGAGTGGACTATAACTGGACCGACAAGGACCACCTGTTCTGGAGTGCCAGCTTTGACCATGGCACGCAAGCCACCTACGCCGATCCCATTAACAACGCGTTCAGCGCTGCCAGCTACCAGCCGCAGTACAACGGCCAGGGAGAATGGACGCACACCTTCGGCAGCAACGCTACCAACCAGTTCGTCTATGCGGGCAGCTACTACCGGGCGATCTTCACCCAAAACGATGCTGCTGCCACCTTCCCGACGTGGCTCGATCTTGGCCCCATCGGCTACACCAGCCTGGCCAACCTTGAGTACATCTTCCCGCAAGGACGGAATGTCACTCAGTACCAGTTCGTCGATGACTTTTCCCTCACCAAGGGCAACCACAACCTGAAGTTCGGCGCCAACTTCCGCCGCTACGACATCAGTGACTTCGCCTACAGCGAGTACACCAACCCACTCTCGGCGATCTTTTCCGTCACTGACCTTTACAACGGCGTGTCTGGTTACTTCACGCAGAACTTCCCCACCCGGCCCAGCGTGCCCGTTGCCCTCTGGGGCATTGGCCTTTACGCCCAGGACGAGTGGCGGATCAGCAAGAATCTGAAGCTGACCTTTGCCATGCGGGCGGAGCATAACTCCAATCCCGTTTGCCAAGTCAATTGTTCTGCGCTGCTGACCGGGTCGTTCTACTCGGAGAGCACCGATCCCAACGCTGCTTACAATTCGCTGATCAAAGCCAACCAGCACCAGATCTTCCGGTCGACCGACCAGATCGACTGGGCGCCC
>JBEKQY010000268.1:0-5322 GCA_049519235.1 Candidatus Korobacteraceae bacterium
GGGCCGCCCATAACCGCGGAGATCACGGAATTCGACACTACCGCCAGACCGCAAGAGCAATGTGTGCGAACTATCGGGCACGGTTCTCACGCAGACACTGAAGTCGTGCCCTGATACAAGGCAAGAGGCCGTGCCCTGACACAAAGCGGTAGAATGCAGACCTTTTTCGCGGTCAGGCGCGCCCTTTCAAAACAGGGCCCGACGACGGTGAGATACTCTAACCTTCGCAGGGGAACATGCCACTGGAAGCACAGCCGAACACCACCACCATCAGCGCCGCGGACGGGAAGCGAAGCTATCGCGGGCCGCTGGCGATGCTGACGACGATCTTCTTCATGTGGGGCTTCCTGACTTGCCTCAATGACATTCTCGTCCCTCACCTGAAATCGATTTTCGATCTGAACTATGCCGAAGTCATGCTCATCCAGTTCTGCTTCTTCTCGGCGTATTTCGTTTTCTCTATCCCGTCGGGCAAGATCATTGAGCGGATCGGCTATCAGAAGATGATGGTCGCAGGCCTCTTCACCATGGGACTCGGGGCGTTACTGTTCATCCCAGCCGCCAGCGTTCCGTCGTTTCCGCTGTTTCTGGCAGCACTCATCATTCTGGCTGCGGGCATCACCGGAATGCAGGTTGCGGCCAATCCGTATGTCGCGGTGCTCGGCCCCGCGCGCACCGCCTCCAGCCGGCTGAACCTTACTCAGGCGTTTAATTCGCTCGGGACCACCATCGCGCCCTATTTCGGCGGGCTGCTGATCCTGGGCGGTGCGCTCGCGCCCAGGACCGCAGACGAGCTGCGCGCCATGACGCCCCAGGCCCTGCACGCCTATCGCTTGCAGGAGGCTTCGTCGGTAAAGCTGCCGTACTTTGTCATCGCGCTGGCCCTGATTGCCCTCGGCTTGGTGATCGCGAAGTTCAGCTTGCCACATATTCCCGAAGCCGAGGGCGGACACGCCGTCGCCCGTGACACCGTTTGGCGTCACCCCAACCTGCTGCTCGGGACGGTTGCCATCTTCACTTACGTGGGCGCGGAGGTCGCGATTGGAAGTTTCCTGGTCAACTACATGAACCTGCCCGACATCGGCAACCTGAGGCCGGATGTCGCCGCCAAATATCTCTCGTTCTATTGGGGCGGCGCCATGTGCGGGCGATTCATCGGCTCGGCGATTCTCCAGAAGCTCGCCACGCGAGTGGTGCTGGGCGTTAACGCAGTTGTTGCGGCTGGGCTGGTCTGCCTGTCGATGTTGAGCTTCGGACATCTCGCCATGTGGGCGTTGCTGCTGGTTGGCCTGTTCAACTCGATCATGTTTCCCAGCATCTTCACGCTTGGAATTGAAGGGCTGGGCCCGCTGACCGGCGAAGCTTCCGGCCTGCTGATCATGGCAATAGTCGGCGGCGCAGTCATCCCTGAGTTGCAAGGCCTGCTGGCAGACCGCATCGGGCTGCACAATGCCTTTATCTTGCCCGTGATTTGCTACTTGTACATTCTCTTCTTCGCGATAAAACGTCAACGGTCGCGTTGACATATTTTGCTTACAGCTTCATCAGGATTCATCGTACACTGCGCATGACACCGGCAATGGCCGCTGGCGTCACAGATCGGCTGTGGGACGTGAAAGACCTTGTTGTTCTCTGGGAAGAGTACGAGCGGAGGGCGGAAAGAGCGGCATGAATGACGAAATGGGAATATCTGATTGTCGATATGAATTACGGAGTGTTTGAAGGCGGAGGGAAAGAGACAATGAGGCCGGACAGAATCAACGAATTAGGCGACGAAGGATGGGAAGCTGTCGCGGTCTGGCTAGAGGAATCCACGCGACTCGGTGGCAACCGCCGAGTGCTTCTCAAGCGTCCAAAAGCAAAGTAGCCCACTACCGAAAATCGGGGTTAGCTGTTTTTTTTAACGCACATTTCAGCCACTACCGAATAAAACCGTTCATTAGCTGGCGCAGCAGTCGGTATGCGGGATCGTCAAACGAAATCTGCCCTGAGGCAGCAAAATCCCAAAGCTCATCGCGCAAGCCGAAAACATCCTGACGGAAACGATCCAAGCGGTACCAGGGCCACAGAAACAAGTATAACCAAGGCTCTTAGGAAGTTAAGGGCCTGTTAGAGGGTCCCCCAGTTTCATGCTGAATGCATTGGTTAGACGTGTGAAACGCCGCAACGGCTGCACGCCGTCACTCAGTTCACCCGCGTCGAAATGCTCTGCTCCCGTTCCCGCGATTGCCAGGGAAAGGCCGTCGCTTGCCGCATCCACATTACAATTAGGTCGGCGCGGCGATGCACCCCAAACTTGCTCAACAGGTTGGAGACGTGGAACTTCACCGTGCGCTCGGCCACGAACAGCTTGGCGGCAATCTCTTTGTTCGAGAGATTTTCCAGCAGCAAGTCCAATACCTCGCGTTCACGACGGCTAATCTCTCTTTCTGGAGTGAGCGACTTACTGCCGTAAAGCTCGGGAAGGATTGACTCGATGAAGCCGGTCAGCAACTCGCGCGGGACACAGTAACCGCCGCCAGCCACCTGACAAGCAGCCCGGGACAGCTCGCGCGGCGCCTGGCCGTAAGCCAGCACTCCTTTCACTCCGAGACGCAGTAGCGAATAGGTGTGTGGGCCTTCCAGTTTGGGCAGCAGTACCAGAATCGGAAGGTTGGGCTGCTGGATGTGAAGAATGTGGACGAATTCCACCGCCGCTTCTGCGTCACTGCAATCAAGAATGACAAGGCTGGCGGGCGTTGCCTGGTGGGCGGGGCTGTCTGAATTTTGCAGGCGCAGTTCCGAGCTGACCACCACGTCGAATCCCGCTTTGCTCAGCAAGCGCCCAAATCGCTCCTGTGCGACCGGATGCCGGCAAAAGAGAGTTAGCTTGCGCCTGCTGCGATGGGTGGAGCTGCGATAGCCGGTCAAGGGGTCCATGTGCCAATAGCCGCTTCTCTAGTTCTATCGGCGGGACCATGCCTTCGCTTGACCGGGCGCTAGAACTTGCTGATCCGGATGCTGCCATCCCCGGTGGTGATTTCCAGCAGCGGACCGCCGCCGTTCAGCTTGCCACGTATCCGTGAGCGCTCAATGGAACCGCTCACCGTCACTGGCATATCGAGCTGGATGTGCCCGTCGCCGGTGTGAGCATAAAGCTCGGCCGCAAGGTCCTGGGGAAGCTTAGCATCGACGCTCCCGTCGCTGGTGTGAATCAGCCAGCCGCTATTCAGCTTGGAGCCGGGACGCACGGTGAGGTCGACGTGCCCATCGCCGGTGCGCAGATCAAGGTCGGTGAACACCCCGTCAATGGTCATGTGTCCATCGCCGGTATGGCCGCGAAGCGCGCCGCTGAAGTTCTGCACGTCAATATGGCCATCGCCCGTATCCAGCCGCGCCTGGCCTGAAATGCCGTTCACTGAAATGTGACCGTCGCCAGAGTGCAGGTCGAGGGCCGATTGCGACGGGACCTGGACTTCCACGCGCACTCCACGATGGATGCCGAAGTGAAATCCCCAGTCGTTTGGGATATGAACTTGCAGGTCGACCTTATCGGCATCCTGCCGCTCGGTTATGCGCACACCGCTGCCGCCAATACTTACCCCATCCGTGATCACCCGCACGTAGATCGTGTTGCTCACGCCATGGGTGACTTCGATGGCGGCATCGTTGGTATCGACGTGAAGGCTGGGATTATTGCTGACCTGGTAGCTCTTGGTCCATTCCTCCGCGAAGGCGGAGAGGCCCAGGCACGAAAAGCAGAGCAGGAGAATCAGGAATCGTTTACTCACAGTGCTCCTCCTCGTAGTGGTACGAGAAGGAGCGCCTGCAAGTTCCGTTGCGAATGAGGAGAGTAAGGAGGGCACTATGCGGTGCCCGGGGCATGCGAACTAGCGGAGTGGAACGTCCCGCATGCCCCTACTGAGCATCGCTCCCTGCTTGTTGAAATAGACGAAGGCGGGGGAAAAGGGTTAGCGGGGAAAACAACCCCCTTGGCTCGAGCGCCCGTCAACGCGAAATCCTCATACTTAGCTGAAGCTGGTATCGCCGAACGCCCTTCGGAAGCAGTTTTAGAGTCACGTTATTCGGAAGTACAGGCGCGGAAATCTCGAATGGGAGGAACAACTGCTGCTTTCCCTGTTGTTTCCCTTTGCGCCTCCTTCCTGCGGTGATTGCCTTGGAGACAGCAATCCCCTCGTATGGTATAGCGATTGCGTAATGGGCATGCGCCAGCGCTACCGTTCTAACGCTGGGCGTTCCCCCGGCCAGCTGCTTTTGCAAACCTGCTGCTGTGACGCCGAGCCGAGCTGCGATCTGAGCCAACGACTTGCCGTTCGCCCTTTCCGCCTCTACGTGGGGCAATAGCGCTTCAGCAAACAACCTGGCAAATCGCCGATCTTCTTCGGTTTGCTTCATCCCGCTCAGAAAAACCTTGCAAATTATAAAACTTAAGTTACTATACAACTTAAGTTTTGATGGACAAACAATAATGTTGAAACGACAATTGCCGGTCATGTGGGAGCGCATTCACAGATGCAGTTTTTGCGGGGAAGAGGTGGAGACCTCCTCACTCGGCTATGCTGAAAACCCTTTTTGTGTCGGGTGTCTAAACGAGAGAATAGCGAAGGCCGCCCAGAGTACAAGTACGCTGTCTTGGCGACAGCGTGGAGACTATCTGGTAGCTATCGATTTAGCTCACCAAAAACTTCAGTAAGGTGGGTACAAGCCTGGTCATAGTCAGCCGTGGTAATCCAGTACTGCGACTTCCCTTTTGCGCGTTTCTGCTTCCCAATTGTCCACACGCGCGTTTCCCAGCCTGAAGTTCCGGAGCCTATTAGCTCGACTTCCAAATCCGAACTATCCGGACGGGCAGCGCGCCAAACGTAGGCGCCTCCTCCTAAGGGAGTTGTTATCCAGTCCAACGGGATGCTAACCCTGCCCAAAACAGCTGCAAACTCAGAGGCAGAATGAAAACGCTCGCTTGGCTCCGCCTTGAGGGCCTTTCGGATTATGGTTCGAATTCGTTTTGGTACGTGCGGCAGAAAAGCCCGGGCGTCGGGGAACCGGCCTTTCATGATTCGCCGTTGAAGCTCGTCATTGGTAGTTATTGCCGACTTTTGGAGGTTGTACAGCGGATTGCCGTTTGCACATCTGTAGAGCAGACCTCCGAGTTGATGTATGTCCGACTGAGCAGTGGCCACATGTGTCCGCCAGACCTCGGGTGGCATCGCCCACCGGTACATATCTGGAAACGTAACGGTCCCCGTCGCGGAAACACGACGACTTTGGCCGAAGTCAGCGATGAGTGGCGTGCCAGAACTATTGAATAGAATATTCGAAGGC
>JBEKQY010000269.1:0-5289 GCA_049519235.1 Candidatus Korobacteraceae bacterium
CGCTTCTTTCCTTTCGGCTGAGAGGTGAGCGGCGTATCTTCCTAGCAGTCTCTTAAACCTCTGCACGTCCCCTGTCTGGCCCGCAGCATGGAATTCGGCAATTATCTCCGGAGCTAACTTCTTCACGTCCTCGCGGGTAAATTTGGCCATCGCTCGCTCCAAGTCCTAGAGGTTTGGTTCACAAGTGGGACGGCAGCCCCAGCTACCTCTCCCATTTCCGCTCGAATTTGACGCCAGGCAGCTTAGCCTTTCTTTTCGGTGGCCATCCTAGCAGTGGCCTCACTTATCTTCTGGAGGATTTCTGCCAACTCACGCATTGCCTTTCCACTAGCGGCAGCCGTTCCTACATATTTGTATTCGCTGGCCCCGGCAGCACTGCGTTTGTCTACGACAACTTCCTCAGCAGTGGCCAAGCGGTTAACTGTAGTGGTAATAGAAGCGGCAGGAGCCTTGTACTTGTCGAGAGGAAAACCGAGTGCCTTAACAGCGGCCTGAATTTCTGCAATCGTCATCCACTCTTTACGGGATGCCCGCATTGCAGTTCGGCATACGTCTGTAAGACCTCCAAGATCAAAGTCGAACGGCCGGCCGAACTCACTTTCGTCGCACAGTTCCACCAAGGCAGTTATGCGCTTTCGCTGGCGTGCGATCTTTACTTCGATTTCCTCACGATCACGCAAGAGTTGCGCCAGTACTTGGCTTTCTTGTTTGAGATCGTCGATGTATTTCTTTGCCACGATTCTAGGTTACGATATGTCTAAGAACTTGTCAAAACAAAAAGTAAACGATGATGTAAAAGTCGGATCAAGCGACCAAGATTCTAGGGACTTGCTACGGGCGAGTTGAAAGCCGAGCGGCTAGGCTCAGGGGAGCCATAGACACCTTCACCGAGTCGCGCGATGATGGCACGATTTTAGTGGCCGAAGTCGCCAGACGAAATCTAGGCAACACTAAATCAGATCAGTACCGCGCCATGTCCTCCATTGACATCCCGCCCCTGCCTGCTTACCCTTACGCTAGCGCCGTTGTGCGTCGTACCCCTTCGAGGATCATCCAATCATTATGCGTTCTTTGCTTCGCCATCTGCGGTTCCTTGTGGCCCTCCAACTTCTGCCGGCACTTGAAAGTGGGGAAGAAACCACTCTTGTCGGCGGCCAGGCCGTGCTAGAAGGCGTGATGATGCGCTCGCCGCACGCCTGGGGCATCTGCATTCGCCGGCCCGACGGCACCCTGGCGACGCACTCCGAGCCGCTGGACAAGCTCTCTGACAAGCACAAGTGGATGGGTTGGCCGTTTATGCGCGGCATCATGACGCTGGGTCAGGCGATGACGCTGGGCTTCCGCGCGCTGCGCTACTCCGCCAACGTCGCGCTGGATGAGTTGACACCGGACGACGAGAAGAAGACGGAGATCAGCGGCTGGGTCATCGCGGTCAATCTCATTCTGTCGCTCGGCTTCTTCATCTTCATGTACAAGTTCGTGCCGCTGTTGGCGGCCACCAAGCTCAAGAACCACTATCCCGCCTTCGGCAACCAGATCCTGTTCAACGTGATTGATGGCGTCATCCGCATTGCGCTGTTCCTGCTGTTCATCTGGGGCATTTCGCTGTGGCCTGACATCCGGCGCGTCTACCAGTATCACGGCGCCGAGCACAAGACGGTCTTCGCCTTTGAGCACAACGATCCGCTGACTATCAAGAACGCGCAGTCGTACACAACATTCCATCCCCGTTGCGGCACCAGCTTCCTGATGACCGTGATGCTGATCGCGATGCTGTTTTACATGCTGATTCCGGCCACGACGTTCTGGGCGCGCTTTGCCTCGCGCATCGCGCTGCTGCCGGTAATCGCGGCCGTCTCCTATGAGCTGATCCGCTTCGCCGCCAAACACGGCTCGTCGTTCTTCGCCGTGATGACCAAGCCGGGCCTCTGGCTGCAGCGCATCACCACTCAGCCGCCTTCGGACGATCAGGTGGAAACTGCCATTGCCGCCCTCAACGAAGCCATGGAACTGGAGAAGCAGCGCGGCGGCGAACTGGTGATTGCCTAGCGGGTCCCGCCGCGAATACTGCGCTTCCAATTTCAGTGATCGAGGCGGAGCTGTCATTCCGGCCAGCCCTGCTAACAGGTAATCGTCGAACGGGCGCGGATTCAGCGGTGACATTGAACGGCCTCTTCCAAGCGCGGCGTTTGAATGCCGACGAATTATTCTAGTTTCCTGCCTTCAGGTTTGTGTCAGGGCACGAGTTTACTCGTGCCGAAAGTGTCAGAAGGAAGTTCGGGCTTTAGCCCCTGCATATGTCGAAACCAGTCCGCAACGCGAGTCCCGGCGATATTCTTCGTTCACGCACATTTTTTTGTCACGACCAGGACGAGCATGGGCCGAGCCTTGTTGCAGTCCGAACGGAATGCGACTTTGCTCATCGAGGTGTTGCGTTCCTATGTAGCCGCACGAAAATTTGAAGTTCATGATTTTGTAGTGATGCCAGATCACGTGCATCTGCTCATCACGGTCCACGAGGACATCGCGATTGAGAAAGCCGTGCAGCTGATCAAGGGCAGCTTTTCATATCGGCTAAAGAAAGAGTTCGGGTATTCCGGCGAAGTGTGGCAGCGGGGATTTTCGGATGTGCGGGTCGAGGACCGTGAGAGCTTTCTCCGGCATCGCGAATACATTGCGCAAAACCCGATCCAGAAAGGATTGGTGGATTCGCCGGAGGAGTTTCCATACTGTTTCACGTACTTGGCGAAGCAGAAAGCGGCAGGGGCTAAAGCCCGCTAAATAAATGCCGGCTGAACGGCCCGGCTAAAGCCGGGCCCTGACACAAAGCTGTTGTCCATCATCGAACAACGCGAGACCGCGGCGCGGCGGAATATCAAATGCGCGATGATGCCGGTTCCGTACAATAGAGTTGATCCCATGTTTGAACGCATAGAACAAATCGAAGCCAAGTATGAAGAACTGAACCAGGCCCTCGCTTCGCCGGATATCGTCTCCGACTCGCAGCGCTACCAGAAGACCGCGAAGGCGCACAGCGAATTGCAGCCCGTGGTCGAGAAGTATCGCGAGTACAAGGACCTGACGCGCGGCATCGAGGAGAGCAAAGCGCTCGCGGCCGACGAGACCGATCCCGAGATGCTCGCCTACGCCAGCGAGGAGATGAAGAAGCTGGAGGAGCGGTTGGCGCAGGTGGAAGAAGAGCTGAAGGTCCTGCTTCTGCCCAAAGATCCCAACGACGAGAAGAACGTAATCCTGGAAATCCGCGCCGGCACCGGCGGGGACGAGGCCACGCTCTTCGCCGCCGAGATCTTCCGCATGTACACGCGCTACGCCGAAGGCAATCGCTGGAAGGTGGAAGTCTTGTCCACCTCAGAGTCCAGTGTCGGCGGCCTGAAGGAAGTGATCGCCATTATCGAAGGCCAGCGGGTTTACTCGCGGCTGAAGTACGAGAGCGGCGTGCATCGCGTGCAGCGCGTGCCGCAGACCGAAACGCAGGGCCGCGTGCACACCTCGGCTGTTACCGTCGCAGTGCTGCCCGAAGCCGAAGATGTAGACATCAAGATCGAGGCCAAGGACATTCGCATCGACACCTTCTGCTCCTCCGGGCCCGGCGGCCAGTCGGTGAACACGACGTACTCCGCGGTGCGCATCACACACCTGCCCACCAATACCGTCGTTAGTTGCCAGGACGAGAAATCGCAGATCAAGAACCGCGAGAAGGGAATGCGCGTGCTGCGCGCCCGCCTCTATGAGATGGAGCAGCAAAAGCAGCAGGCGGCGCTGGCCAAGGAGCGCAAGGCCATGGTGGGAAGCGGCGATCGCAGCGAGAAGATCCGCACCTATAACTTCCCCCAGAACCGCGTCACCGACCATCGCATCGGCTTCACTGCGCACCAATTGCCGGAGTTTATGGACGGCCGCATCCAGCCGATGATCGACGCGCTGATCACGCACTTCCAGTCGGAGAAGCTGAAGCAGCAGCCAGCGGTGATGGCGTAATGGTAGAGCGGGCCTTCAGGCCCGCGTCCACGCGCTAATTATTGAAGGGGCTTTAGCCCTGGTCGTATTCGAGGTAAGTGTGTCGCCGGCTAAAGCCGGCTCTTCCGGTAAGGCTAGGGCTTGACGCGGACCTAAAGGTCCGCTCTACCCGTACAAGAGAGTGATACGCCGACTCCGCCAGTCCTCAATCTCATGCAACTCAAGCAAGCCCTCTCGTCCGCGGTTGATCGTCTTGAAGCGGCCGACGTGGGCTCGCCGCGCATGAATGCCGAGGTGCTGCTGATGTTTGTGCTCGGCGTCAATCGCGCCTACCTCTACGCCCATCCCGAGCGCGGACTCACTGCTGAAGACGAAGCCCGTTACAACGAAGTGCTGGCCCGGCGCGCCACCGGCATGCCGTCGCACTACATCACCGGACATCAGGAATTCTGGGGACTGGATTTCGTAGTCTCACCCGCGGTGCTGATCCCGCGCCCCGAGACCGAGCACCTGGTGGAAACCGTGCTGGAATTAGCACGCGGCGTTCCGAATCCCAAGCTGGTGGACGTGGGCACTGGTTCAGGTTGCATTGCTCTGGCGGTCGCCCACGAATTGAAGAACGCAGAGGTTGTTGCCGTCGATGTCTCCGCCGATGCGCTGGAGATCGCCCGCGCCAACGCCGCGCGGCTGCAGCTCGACGGGCGCGTGCACTTCATGCAGAGCGATGTTCTAGAAGCCGTGGCTGACCCTCATGACTTCGATTTCGTCGTCAGCAACCCGCCCTACGTCGGCTTCGGCGAAGCCGACAAGGTGCAGAAATCCGTACGCGATTTCGAGCCCCGAACGGCGGTCTTCGCCGGCGAACAAGGGTTGGATGTGATTGGGCCGCTGGTCGAGCAGGCGCATCGCGCCCTGAAACTCGGCGGCTGGCTGGCGGTGGAGATTGGCTATTCGATGCGCGATGCGGTGGTCAATTTACTGAATCCCACAATGTGGGAGGATGTACGTGTCGTGCCCGACCTGCAAGGCATTCCGCGGGTGGTGGCGGCGAGGAAAAGGAGGATTGCCTAATAGATAATTTCATCGAGAGAAGCGCTGGGATTTCCTTTTCTCAATTCCATCTTCGCCTTCTGTCCGCTTGCAGTTCAGCCGAGGTCGCATGGTCGAAGCCGCAACGCTTGTTACCGTGGCGCTACGGCTTCTGGGACGCAAACCGCTCTCGTGTGTGCCAGGTCTGATTGCTGCTCGCGTACCAGGCCACGAATTCATTTTGGTTCTCGCCCTGCCCAAGGAGCCATATATCTGTTATCT
>JBEKQY010000270.1:0-5273 GCA_049519235.1 Candidatus Korobacteraceae bacterium
GGCGGCAGTAAATACGCTTGCTCGGGGTTGTACACCAGAAATCGTGACATACCCCTTTGTGCATCATTTATCCTTCCAGCGCAAGTGAGTTCTCACGCACTCACTTCAGTCGTGCCGAAAAGCCCTTTATTCTTGTCATCCCGAGCGGGCTTCAGCCCGCGAAGGATCTGCTGTTTCGACTTTTCAGCGGCCTCTTCAGCCGGCGTCACAGCTAACGCTGCACAGAGGTCCCTGACTTAAGACCGCTCTTCCACACATCCAGCGCCCGCTCCAGCCGCACTCCGCGTGACGCCTTCAGCAAAACTACATCGTCCGGCTTGATCTCGCGCCGCAGCCATTCGCCAGCTTCTTCCGGCGTATCCACGAACTCCGCGCGCATTCCCGCTTCCTTCGCGCCCTCGACCATGGCCCGCGCCAGCCCGCGCACGCCCAGAAGCAGATCGACGCCGCACTGCGCCGCGTGCAGGCCTGCGTCGCGATGCATCTGTTCAGCCGCCGGACCCAATTCCAGCATCTCGCCCGCAACCACAATGCGGCGCTGCGCCGGAATCTGCGCCAGCGAACGAAGCATGCTGTCGAGGGCCTTCGGATTGGAATTGTAGCAATCGTTGATGACCGTCGCCCCTGCGATCTTGAGAATTTCTCCTCGCTTGTCACCGGCTGATAACGTGGTCAGCGACTCCGCCGCCGCCGGGAGCGGCACGCCATACTGTAGTCCCACAGCCACTCCTGCCAGTGCGTTGTAGATGCTGTGTTCGCCGAGCAGCGGCAAAGTGGCTCGCGCCCGCTGGTTGTCCACAACAATGTCGAAGGCGGATCCTGCCGGACCGCGGTATTCAATATTCTGCGCTGCAACATCCGCCGGCTTATGCAGCCCGAACATCACGACCCGCCCGTGAAAGTCGCGCCCGAACTGCGAAACATATTCGTCGTCGGTGTTCAGTACGGCAATGCCGCCGGCGTGCAGCGACTCGATCAGCTCATATTTGGCGCGTGCAATGGCAGCGACGGAGTCGAAGAACTCCAGGTGAACCGGCGCAACCATCGTCACCACGCCGCAGTCCGGCTGCGCCAGCTCGGCCAGCGCGGTAATTTCGCCTGCGTGCGACATTCCCATCTCGATGACCGCGATCTCGTGCTCCGGCTCCAGCTTGAGCAATTGCAGCGGCAGGCCGAAGTGGTTGTTCAAATTGCCATGCGACTTCAGCACCCGATGACGAGTTCCCAGCACGTGCCCGATCGCTTCTTTGGTGGTGGTTTTTCCAGCCGAGCCGGTGACACCAATCAGCGGCTTCCCCCACAGTCGCCGCACGGCAGCGCCGAGACGTTGCAGCGCCAGCAGGGAATCGTCAACCACCAGCAATTGCGACTTCGAGGGAAATCGCGGGACTTGCTCGCGCTCTACGACCGCAGCGACTGCGCCTTTGGCGAGTGCTGCTTCTACGTAATCGTGCCCGTCGAGCCGCTCGCCGCGGACGGCGAAGAACAAGTCGCCGGCCTGCAAGGTCCGCGAGTCAATGGAGTAGCCGGCGGCAACCGCCTCGTGAGCAAACTCACCTGTGGCGGGCATGAACTCGGCGGCGCGTGAGAGCGTCAGCTTCATGACTTGGCGGGCTGGGCCTCTGCCGCTCCGTAACCTGCAGCTTGCAATGCTTTGCGCGATTCTTCGATGTCGTCGAACGGCACGGTTCCGGCGCTGGTCACCTGGACTTTTTCGTGCCCCTTGCCTGCAATCAGTACGATGTCGCCCGCCTGCGCTTCGTGAACCGCGAGGGCGATGGCCTGGCGCCGGTCGGGTTCCAGCGTATAGCGCGTGCCGCTGCGCTGCAAGCCGGGCAGCGCATCATTCATGATGTCGAGAGGATTCTCGCTGCGCGGATTGTCGCTGGTCAGGATTACGAAATCGCTGCCTGCGCCCGCTGCCTCGCCCATCAGCGGACGCTTGCTGCGATCGCGGTCGCCGCCGCACCCGAAAACGGTGATGATCTGTCCTGCGCCGCCCCGTTGTGCCAGAAAGTCCCTGCCCGCAGCGGTGAGATTACGCAGCGCGTCGTCGCTGTGCGCGTAGTCCACAATCATGGTGAATGGCTGGCCCGCATCCACGCGTTCGAAGCGACCGGCCACGCGGTCAAGTTGATAAACGGCGTCGATGATTGCGCGCGGCTCCACATTGCGCGCATAGGCCGCAGCCGCCGCTGATACCAGGTTGAAGACGTTGACGCGGCCAAGCAACGGACTCCAGATTGAATACTCGCCGGCCGGAGTTACCAGCTCGAACCTGGTCCCCGTGCTGGCGATGTTCAGCGCCTTCGCATGGAAGTCGCCGCTGTCCACTCCGTAGGTAATCACTTCCTGCTGCTTCTTGCAGAGCTTGATCAGCCGCTTGCCGTATTCATCCTCAATGTTGATCACCGCGGCGCGCGGCGGTTCCGTACCCAATCCCTGGAAGAGGATTGCTTTCGAGGCGAAGTATTCTTCCATGGTGCCGTGATAATCGAGATGATCGCGCGTGAGATTGGTGAAGACCGCTACGTCGAACGGCACTCCATAAACCCGCTGCTGCTGAAGAGCGTGGGAGGATACTTCCATCACCGCTTCCGTGCAGCCCGCCGCCAGCGCGCGCGCGAAGAATTGATTCAGCTCCAGCGGCTCCGGAGTTGTGTGGGGAGCGGGATAAACTTCGTCCTCAATGCGGTATTCCACGGTGCCGACAAGCGCGACCTTGCGCCCAGCAGCGCGCAGCATCGCATTCAACAGGAATGATGTAGTTGTCTTTCCGTTGGTGCCTGTGATTCCGGTGATGAAGAGCCGCTCGGCGGGACGGCCGTAGAAGTTGGCGCTCAGCCGCGCCAGCGCGCGTCGCCCGTGTTGCACCTGCGCCCAGGGCACATCGGGTCGCGGGGCCAGGGAATCGCTGACGACGGCAACTGCCCCAGCCTGCAATGCCACATCGATGTATCCGTTGCCGTCGGTGCTGCCCCCGCGCATCGCCACAAAACACCAGCCCGGCTTCACCCGCCGGCTGTCGTAGTCCAAGCCTGCGATGGCCGGATTACCCTGCTGCGCAATGTATTCCGCCCCATCCAGCAGTTCGAGGAACTTCATCCTAAGCCGATTATAGTTATCGCTGCCGTGAGTAGTGTTGGGCGCGCCTCAAACCGGTCACGCGATATTGGCCGGGAGCCTGAATATCCAGAACGCGGAACTAGCACCGCAATCCGTCCTCATTTCCTACTCCAAGATTTGCGATACGATGGGCAAAGTGCGGTCAGGGTAGGTCTCGGCGGGACGACTATGAGCGGCAGCCCGGAAGTCCTTCGCATCACCATCGGCGAGCGGTTTCTGATCATCGCTGGTCCCGGCGACATCACGCGCGAGGATACCGACGCGATCGTGAATGCTGCCAACTCCTCACTGTTGGGCGGGGGCGGCGTGGATGGAGCGATTCATCGCGCCGGAGGGCCGGCCATTCTGGAAGAGTGCGGGCGAATTGTCGATCGCATTGGCCGGCTGCCCGCTGGTCAGGCCGTTGCAACTTGTGCCGGAAAGCTCTCCGCGCGGTATGTGATCCACACGGTGGGACCGTTCTGGAGCGGCGGGCAGCGCAACGAACCGGAGACGCTGGCCAGTTGCCATCGTGAGTCGATCCGCATTGCCGAGGAGTTGCAGCTTGCCTCGATTGCGTTTCCGGCGATCTCGACCGGAGCGTATCGCTATCCAGTCGAGCAGGCAGCGCAAGTGGCCATTAGCAGTGCCGCCGACGCGCTGGAGAAAGCGGCGTACTTACGCGAAGTGCGCTTTGTGCTGTTCGATGTTCCAACGCTGGAGCATTACGCCGAAGCCGCGCGGAAACTGAACAAGAGGAACCCTTGACTGATCGTCTCTACTACACCGATTCCTTTCGGAACGAATTTGAGGCGCGTGTGCTGGCGGTCGCGGGCGCGTCGGGAGGGATTGCGGTCACGCTCGACCGCTCGGCCTTCTATCCCACCAGCGGTGGCCAGGTGTTCGACACGGGATGGCTCGAAGTCATCGTCAATGCGAATGGCGCCGTGCGCCTACCCGTACGAGATGTCACCGAAGACGAACAGACCGGAGACGTGCTGCACATTGTTGAAGGCGACAGTTCAGCACTGCGGGCCGGGGACGTCGTCCGCGGAACGATTGATGCCGAACGCCGCCGCGACCACATGCAGCAGCACTCGGGCCAGCACGTCTTGTCGGTGGCCTTCGAGAAGCTGGATGGCTTCGCGACGGTATCGTTCCACATGGGCGATGAGAGCTGCACGATTGACCTTACAGCCGACTCCATCAGCCCTAAACAATTGCGGGCGGCGGAGCGGCTGGCCAATGAAGTCATCGCAGAAGATCGCCCGGTGGAGATTCGCTTCGCCACGCCGGACGAGGCGCGCACGATGGGCGTGCGCAAGATTCCTCCAGCCGAACGCGAGAAGCTACGCCTGATCGACATTCGCGATTTCGATTTGAATGCCTGCGGAGGGACGCATGTCCGCAGCACCGGACAGATCGGGAGCATCCTGTTGCGTAAAACGGAGAAGGTGAAGCAAGGCGCGCGGGTGGAGTTTGTCTGCGGGCTGCGCGCGGTGGGGACGGCGCGGCACGACTTTGAGGCTTTGACCGAAGCGGCGACGCTGTTCTCAACGCACATCTGGGAAGTTCCGCAGCAGATACGGAAAGCTCAGGAGGAGACTAAAGCGGCGCAGAAGGCGCAGCACCGGATGCTGGAAGAGGTCGCTGAGCTACAGGCGGAGCAGTTGTTGCAATCGGCGGCGGAGCGCGGCGGCCAGAAGCTGGTGGTGCAATACTTCGCCGAACGCGATCTGGGCTTCATCAAGATGCTGGCGCAGAAGCTGACGAAAGCTGGCAAGTCCATCGCACTGCTCGCATGTGGAGGGACGCAGCCGTCGCTGGTGTTCGCGCAGACGTCGGGGCTGAGTAACGACATGGGCGCACTAATGAAGCAGACTGTGCAGGCGCTGGGCACTCGCGGAGGCGGCAATCGGGACATGGCGCAGGGCGGCGCGCCCGATGGCCCCAGCGCGGAGAGCGCGATTGTCGAGGCGGCGAAGTTGGTCGCGCAGTAGCCTGGCCTGCGCGTGGCGGGACAGCAGGTCCCTCCGCTCGGACTAAAGTCCTCGGTCGGGATGACACTTCTGATAGGACAATTTCGTTATTCTCTAAGCTGGCAACGATAACCGACGGCCGGTAGGCAGTGGGTCAGCAGCCAGTACGGCTGAACAGGCTGCGGAAAA
>JBEKQY010000271.1:0-5241 GCA_049519235.1 Candidatus Korobacteraceae bacterium
CGTGGATGTGCAGTGATCCCAGGTTAGCGTCCAAAAGAAGGACGCGAACCTGGGGCACCGGGCTCATTTATTTCTCCATGCTTGAGCGTATACGCAAGGCTTCCAGCGGCCTGTCAGTTATCAGTCCAAAGACGGCCTGAGCTCCCAACAGATCGCCGAGACGATCGTCCTGATTTACCGTCCAGGGGATAAGCCGTACCTTCAAATCGGCGGCATCTGACAACATTTGTTTATCGAGCAACTCATGGTCAGGAGCCAGATAATCTGGCGCTACCTCTTGGAACAGGCGTATTGCATCTGCCGACGACATATTTTCCACTAAGAGACCATTTTGAATTCCGGAACATTCTTCCCTGACATGGCGGAGCGCTCCAACGTTGAAGGATGTAACGATGAAGTCTTCGACACGAAAATGATGGTCAAACATCATGCTGAGCACGCTATTTTCATAGCCCGCTTCTTTCAGTTCGACGTCCAGCAAAATCCGCCCACTTGTCATCTCAAGGACTTCGGCAAAACGTGGAATTTCGACTCCCAGGGTTGCGGCGAATCCAAGCACTTCCCGGTGATCGTTCTTGGCCAGTACAAGATGGTTGAATGCTTCATCGTGATAGACCAGAAGTTCACCGTCCGCAGTACGCCGCACGTCCAATTCGATCATGTCCGCGCCACCCTCTATTGCCAGCCGGAACGCCTCCAGAGTATTTTCGTGAGCCCTGGATCGGTCACCGCGGTGGGCGATGATGAGTTTACGGAATCTCATGAGTTTGCAGATTATATGGCACAGATCGAGCTCTGTGGGAAGTTAAATAACAAGGCGGTGTATTCTATTCAGGGATCGGGGATCGTAAGGTACAGCCCCGCGTTCGATCCCCCGGGATGGGAGGAGGTAAAGGGAGTGTCGGCGGCTGAAGCCGGCTCGGGATTTTCTATTTCCGCCTACCCAGGACTGAAGTTTCTGGGCTAAGCTAAGCTGTTCCGTCCCGCGGTGCGGGACTGGCGTGTCGACCGGCACGCCGCATCTGCTATAAGCGAGGTCACGCGGCAATGGCGAACCCCGAACATCTCAAAATCCTCAAGCAGGGCGTCCAGAAATGGAATAAGTGGAGGGATGAAAACCCTGCGGTAGAGAATCCGGACCTGAGCGAGGCCTGTCTCGGCAAGGCGAACCTCGCAGGGGCGAAGCTGCGGGCAGCGGTCCTTATTGGGGCAGACCTCAATGACGCGGATCTTCACGACGCCAACTTAGCGGGGACGAGGCTCTGCGGAGGGAACCTCCGTGCGGTGGACCTCCGCGCGGCGAACCTCTGGGGTGCCGATCTCAGCGGAGCCGACCTTAACAGAGCCGAGCTCATAGGGGCAAACCTTCACGAGCCGAACCTCAGCGGAGCGGACTTTACGGAAGCGGCCGTCGGGTTCACCGTCTTTAGCAACGTCGACTTGAGCGTTGCCAAGGGTCTTGAGAATACCAAACACGGGTTCCCGTCCACGATCGGCATCGACACGATCTACAAATCCCGTGGCAAAATTCCCGAGGTTTTCCTGCGCGGCTGCGGCGTGCCCGACGAAATGATCGCCTATATCAGGTCCATTGCCGGAGCCATTCAGTTCTACTCCTGCTTCATCAGCTATTCGACCAAAGACCAGGAGTTTGCCGACCGCCTCTACGCTGATTTGCAGAACAAAGGTGTGCGCTGCTGGTTTGCGCCGCACGACATTCAAGGCGGGCGCAAGATTCATGAGCAGATAGACGAAGCCATCCGCCTGCATGACAAGCTGCTGCTCATTCTCTCCGAGCACAGCATGAAGAGTCCGTGGGTGACGACCGAGATTGCCGAAGCTCGCGTGCGCGAGAAGCGGAAGAAAAAGCAGATGCTGTTTCCTATCGCGCTGGCGCCGCTTGCGAAGGTGAAGCGGTGGAAACTGTTCGATGCCGACCGAGGCATCGATTCGGCACGCGAGATTCGCGAGTACTTCATCCCAGACTTCAGCAACTGGAAAGACCACGACTCCTATCAGACGGCGTTTCAGCGGCTGGTGAAGGACCTGAAGGCCGAGTGAGTGGCGCCGGCTGAAGCCGGCTCGGGATTTGATGACGCGCGCTGGCGCTGGCCTGAAGGCCAGCTCTACCAGCTCGTGGCTCGCGGCTCTCCGCTCGCGGCCCGAAGCTCGAAGCTACACTCCGGCCGCCGCAACTCCCTCATAGTGACGCTGGCTGCGGGGCAGCTTCTCGGCGTATCCCAGCAGGAAAAACAGAGCGGTAGAGAGCAGGCAGACGATCAGGCGAACTCGCGCCAGAGGCAGCGGCGCCAGGTCCATGAACTTGCCGAAACGCCATGCGCCCCAGTTGATGACTTGCGTGGGGACGACCGTCCAGATGGCGACGTAGAACCAGGCGCGCTCAGCGCCTTCGCCGACGGTATCGCGACGGGCGCGCGGCGTCCAGTCGAGGAGGGTCGCCAGCACCACGGCCATCGCCAGCGGATAGTAGCCGTACCGATACAGGTCCCCCAGCATCCAGCGGCCGTTGATGGAAGCGACGATCAAGCCGATGAGGTTGAGCGCGTAGGGAACGATGATGTCGATCCAGGCGGAGGTGTAGCAGACGACGCGGTAGGGCAGGTTCGGCTGATGCACGCCGTAATGCGTGATGTATGGGCGGGGCTCGCATCCCGGCACCCGGCCCCTGAAGCCGCGCCAGGCTACAAAGGCGATGACAATCGCCAGCCAAATCCAATGGCGACGGTCGGGGCCGCGGGTGTAAAGGTCGTAGGTGAGCGGCCAGCCGGGCAGCACCCAGAAGACCCAGATCCAGATTGGACTGTGCAGAACGCGGTAGTAACGCTTGTTGCGTTCGCGGAAGACGGCCTGTTTCATCGATAGTTGATGGTAGCAGAGGGGCCGCTCTTCGCTGTTCGCTGTTCGCTGTTCGCTTCTAGAGCAGTTCTGGATTTGGTGTGTCCGATTTGATTGGGTAGAACAGGCCTTTAGAGACTGTGTCGCAACCGGAAAATCGACTTTTCGGTGGAACAAACGGTTCGAAAATCGACAAATCCAGCCGCGCAGCGGCGCCATTTGTGTTAGCCGCGGGCGTAAGCCCGCGGTGAGTGGGAAGAACCCTGAGCCGCGGAGCGGCGGCACGGGGTTGCGACACAGTCTCTTAGGCCTCGTCCAAAGGCGGCAACGAAATCTGTTCCGGCGCTGAGGTCGAAGACCTCAGCGCCGGAACCCCAAGAAATTCGCGTTGGAGACGCGGGCCTGAAGGCCCGCTCTACCCAGACACAGCAAAAGCCTCCAGCTCTGGCGAAAAGCGAAAAGCGAATAGCGAAAAGCGAGTTAGCTCGAAGCGGCCTTCATTTCTCTAACGCGCTGTCGGCAGCTTTCTGCGCCTGTTCGATGTTTTGCGAGAGGGCTGCGGCTCGCTCGGTCGCAGCTTCGGCTTCGCTATGTCGACCTTCTTGCTCAAGCGCGCGGGCCAGCACCAGGTATCCCCAGTCGAAAGGAGCAATCTGCAGCGTCTTCGTGTATGCCTGAATCGCGGTATCCAGGTCGCCGGACTTGTGCGCCATGAGCCCGATTCCCAGCCACGAACGGGCGTCATTGGGATTGATGCTTACCGCCTGCTCGAAACTGGCGCGCGCCTGCGCATAGTCCTTGAGCTCGCGGTAGGCGAAGCCCATATTGCTGAAGGCCTGGGCCCGGCTCTGAGCGTTCAGCCTGGAGGTGCTTTGCGTCATCGCGAGTACCTTCTTGTACTGCGCAATCGCGCCCCCCAGGTCGTTGTGCTGCTGCTCATAAGCGCCGATGTTCAAATTGCTGTCGGGGTCAGACGGATTTATGGCCACCGCCGCGCGAAAGTGCGGCATAGCTTGTTCCACTTCTCCTAACTTGAGCAAGGCATGGCCTAAATTGTTTTCGGCCACCCAATTGTCCGGGTTAACCTGCTGGGCTTGTAAGGCTATGACTCGTGACCACAGAGCTGTGTTGTCGCCCCAGTAGTCAAGCTGCCGACGGGCAGTTACAGTGAGCGCCAACAAGACGGCGACACTGATTCCCACCTGCCACGCCGGCGCAATGTGGCGCTGCTCTGCCCAATCCGCTGCTGCCCAACAGACCATGATGAACAGGCCCACAAATGGCAGGTAAGCGTAGCGATCCGCCATCGCCTGCACTCCCACTTGCACGATGCCAATCATGGGAACCATGGTTCCCAGAAACCACAACCAGCCCACCAGGAGATAACGCCGGCGATGCCGTGCGGCAACCATCAAAGCCGTAATCGCCAGCAGCAGGAGAAGCGCTGCCACCACCTGCCAGATTCTGATGGAAGTTCCGGGATGCGGATAGATCAGGGTCAAATGCGAAGGCCAGATGGCCTTGCCCAGGTAGCGTGCATAGGCAATGATTGCATTCTCGATACGCAGCCGGAATGGCTGCCACTGCGGACCGCTCATGGAGCCGGATTCGTATTGTGCGCGAATGGTGACGACCGCACTAGCCAGGGAAAGCGCCAGCAACGGAAGCTTCTCCATCACCAGCCAGGAAAACTTATGTGCCGGCATGAGACTACCTGGCATAGTTCCCGAAAGCGGCTGCCGGCGAGGACCGGACGAACGTTCGATAGATTGTTCCACGTGGAACATTCGCTGGAGAGGCCAGTAATCCCACAGCAACAAGACAAAGGGCAGAGTGATGATTTGCGGCTTGGCCATTAATCCCAGCGCATATAAACCTGCGACAACCAGGTAGCGAGACGCGCGTGGCCTGCGGACATACCAGCCATAGGCGCCCAGCGCCAGCAGGAAGAACATCATGCTGAGCAGGTTTTTGCGCTCGGCGATCCAGGCTACGGATTCAACGTTGATCGGGTGCAGAGCGAAAAGTGCCGCGACCATTGCGCTGCGGCCCACATACCCGGTGGCTCGCCACAGTACCCAGAACAACAGCACCACGTTGATAACGTGCAGGAGCAGGTTCGTTTCATGGTGCCGGCCCGCGTCCAGATTGAACATCTGGTAGTCCAGGGCGTGCGAGAGCCAAGTCAACGGATGCCAGTTCGACGCATAGAAAGCGGTAAACGCCCACTTCACCGTATCCCAGCTCAACCCGCCGTGGACCTGCGGATTATTGACTACATAGATGTCGTCGTCATAGTTCAGAAAAGGGTGGCTGGCGACGGGGTAGTAAAGCGCAACCGTGGCTATCACAATGCAAGTGGCAAGCAAGAGGACGTGCGTGCGC
>JBEKQY010000272.1:0-5231 GCA_049519235.1 Candidatus Korobacteraceae bacterium
AGGTTGCCAGTCCGACTCCGACCGATGCCTCGGCAGGAGCGGCGGTTGCTTCAACACGCCCACTCGCTATTCGTGAACTAATCCAAGAAAAAAAACCACGTACCCATCCCCAATTCGTCACGCTGTTCGCGTACTTCCGAGAAAGACATGAAAACCGCTCAACGTTTTCGCGGGATGATTTGAAACGCTATTACACCATGAGCCGGGAGCATCCCCCTGCGAACTATGATCGAGATTTTGTGGAAGCGATCAAGAAAGGCTGGATCCACGAGGACGCCGACAACTCGTACATCACGTCGAGGGGGATCGAAGCCGTAGAATCCGGGTTTGCTGGCGTAGGCGAAAAGAAGGCTCGCGTGAAAGAGCGCACGGCGAAAAGGAAGATACCGAATAAAAAGCGCTCCTAGGTCTCGTAGGTCGGGCTGTCACCTAATCACATGGCACATGACCAGATTATCGTTGAGTGCAAAAGGTTCGGGACAGACCTGCGCGATTTCAAAGCCCTAATGCGCAAAACTTATCCGCAACCTGGACAGCAAGTCTCCTCAGTCGACTTGAAACAGAAAGCGGCAACTTTGGCTGAAGTGTGGATTGGCGATTTGTCGCAGCGCCCTGAAATTGCTACCTGCGTTACAACTAAGTTCCTGGCTGATCTTAGCGTTCACTTTCAGCGCATTCTGTTGTTCGCAGAAAAAGCCACCATCCGCCGCCGGTATGACGAGGAACTGGGCTCCGTTTTGAAGGACTACACTGCAAATCTGGTCGTGCCTCTAATGCAAGGCGGGGGAAGGGCTAACGCAGACGCGTCTAAAGCCGTTGGCAACTTGCCCGCTGCGAACCAGGTGGACGCGGAAGGATTTCAAGCAACGGCCTTTGTTGGACACTCCTTTGCTGCTAAGGACGCGGAAGTCGCGAATGCGGTGACCAAGGCTCTTGAGGCAATTGGAGTAAGAACCGTGACTGGAGAAAAGCCGAAAGCCGACCGAATCTCCGATAAGGTAAAACAGTTAATCGATGGGCAGCATATATTCGTCGGTATTTTCACCCGACGCGACAGATTGGTCGGCAAGAAGGAGTGGAGCACCAGCGCTTGGGTTATCGATGAAAAGGCCTATGCATCGAGAACAAAGAAACTAATACTCCTCAAAGAAAACGGTGTCGAAAGCATTGGCGGTATTCAGGGGGACTATGAATTCATTGAGTTCGACCGAGATAAGTTAGCCCACGCAATCGTTGGCGTTTTGCAGCTATTCAAGCTGACGGTCGAAGGCCTTCGTTGATCTTCTGTGGATTGGCGTGTGGCTCGGCTGTGAATTGGTCGGGACGGGCAGATTTGAACTGCCGACCCCTCGCACCCCAAGCGAGTGCTCTACCAGGCTGAGCCACGTCCCGACTCGGTGAGCAGTCCGATCCGTGCGGACCGGCGAGGTTTCGAGGTCAGGAATAGTTTAACACTCGACAGGCGAGCATGGACACCGCGTCGCTGCACAGCTCTCTGCCGGCTAAACTGTCTGCTGAAAACCCTGAAAAGCAGATCCCTCGTCGGCCTAAAGGCCTCCTCGGGATGACAAATTCAAAAGACTTGCAACGGCGCAGCTAAAGCTGCGCCCCTTCAAAACTGCTCGACATCGACTTTTTCAGCAAACTGTTTCTACCGGTTGACTGCTTTGAGCGGCTGCACGGCTTCGCCGCCGAGGGCCGGAATCATGGTTTGCAGTACCTTGCGGATGTCGTCGAAGTTATAGTCGGCGCGGCACTCGGAACGCTTCGCCACCACCTGGTCACGCAACAGGCCCTCGGTCATGCCAAGGATGGCGGCGCGCACCGCTTGCAGATTGACATTGGGATGAATGTGGCCCTGGCTGCGCATTTCGCTGAGCAGGCCATCGACTATCCCGGTGAACTGCTGGTAGCCCCCGCTCATCAGCACATCGTGGTTGTCTTTGCGGACCCGGCGTGATTCCAGCGCCATCAGTTCCTTCAGGTCAGGATCGTTGTCCACCTCGATGATCATCGCCTCCAGCACGCCCAAAAGCCGGTCAGTGGGCGAAGCCTTGCGAGGCGCAACCTGCACCCGTTCGATGATATTGGCCCAGCCGCGATCGAAGATGGCCAACAACAGCCCTTGTTTGCTGCCGAAGTGCTTCATCAGTTGCGATTCGCTAGTGCCTGCCTCGCGGGCAATGGCCACGGTGCTGGTGTTTTCATATCCATTGCGCGCGAACAAACGCTTCGCCGAAAGCAGGATCCGATCGTGCGAGGACACGGAAGGCATGGATTTCAGAACGCCAGTGTCAGCGGTAGGTTCCGGCATAATACAGTCCGATCATAGCAACCCGACGACTACGTCGGAAGTTGCGTAACATCGTGGAACAGCGACCGGAAGCAGACAAGCTGGTCGGTGGACCTTGGTCGCGAACACAGCCAGCTCCCGGCTTGGAATGGTACCCATCGGAGTATTAGATGCGATCCCGGCGGGAAGAGTTGTGCCAGTTATAGCTCTAACTTAATGGGCACTTCCCCCCTTATGTGCTTGCGTACTGGGGCCTACTTCCTTCATCACCTCGTCGAGCTTTTCATAGAGCTGAGTGAGGTCGGTAACCTCGGTGACTGGGGCGCCGCGCCCCGAATCGTTGACGATATAGATGGTCGGAGTGTGATCGAGGGGAATGCGCATGCCAAGATCGCGGTCGGCCTCGACCTTGGCCGTCAACTGGCCGGCGGGGTCAACCACGAAGGGGAGGGTGAGTTTGTGGTCAGCAGCCCACTTGTCCGTGATGCCGCGCAGGTTCTGCTTGGTGATGAAAGTCTGATTTTGGAAGATGTACAGACGATAGTCGTCGCCTAGCTTCGGCGACTGGGTGTCGAAATAGCGGGCATTCACCGCCGCCTCGAACGACCAGGGATGCTGGCGGAGCGGGAAATCGTGCTGCATCAGCGGAATGTTGTACTTCTTGGCAGCGTCGTGCAACACGGGCGCGGCCTTGGCGCACTGCGGACACTCAAGGTCCTCAAAGACGATGATGGCAACCTTCGATCCCTTGGGAGGCCGCAGCATGGAGGTGTCAACACCCCAGGCCAGAGTGCTGGCCAGCAGCAGAACCGCAGCCGAAGCAGAATGCAGGAGAGAAGAACGTTTCATTTCCAGAAATTTCCTTTGCGCCGGAGCGGGCCGGCGGGTGTCAGCAGAGTAACAGCGTAAATATAGTAACGGATTTTGGGCACGGGAGTCTCGCCGAGGGTAGTGGGTCAATTGCCAACCACACGCTGCGTGACGCCGGGCCGCTAGTTCACAATGTTCACTATGACTGGCCGGCGGGACTCCATCTGGGCCCAGAAAATGTTCGTTGATGTCTGGCCGCAAGCTGCCTTGTATACTGCGTGAGGTCCAAGCCTGCCCCATGCTCTTCTCGGGCAAGTCATCCGCAGCCGGTGGTGAATCATGCTCCGAGTAGGGCTAACTGGGGGGATCGCGTGCGGCAAATCGACGGTCGGCGAGATGCTGGTCAAGCGGGGCGCGCATCTCCTCCAAGCCGACCTGCTGGCGCACCAGATGTATGCGCCGGGAGCTGTGGCGTACGACGAAGTCGTGCAACATTTTGGCCGGGAAATCCTCAATGAAGATGGGACCATCAATCGCGCCACGCTGGCCAGAGTCGCTTTTCCAGACCGCATTGGAGAACTGAATGACATCGTGCATCCAGCAGTGATCAAGGCCCAGAAGCAGTGGATGGCTGAGGTCGCACGCGAGAATCCGCATGGCATCGCCGTGGTGGAAGCCGCGCTGATCATCGAGGCGGGAGTGGCTAAGGATTTTGACAAGATCATCGTGGTGACTTGTGATTTCGAGCGCAAGGTGGAGCGCTACGCCGCTCGCACCGGCCTATCGCTGGAAACTGGCCAGGCTGAGGTTTGGCGGCGCAGCGTGGCCCAGTTGACGGACGAGGAAAAGGTACGTCACGCCGACTACGTGATCGAAAATTCGGGTGCGGTGGAAGACACGGAGCGCCAGGTGGACGAGATCTGGAACAGACTGCAAACTCTGGCCGATGGGTGAGGCGCAATTCCCGCTGCACCGGCGAGATGCGGAAATCTCTCCTGTTTCGTTACACTCTAATCTGGGACACGTCTATTTCCTGTCCAAAACCTCTCGACTGATTGGAACCTTCATAAAGGCATGAAATTCGTAAGACCGTTCATCGTGGGCGCGATTTTGGCCGGCGCGTTTTACTGGCTCACCACCCACCACCAGGGCACGAACCCCGCCGCCGACGTGATTTCGCGGCCCACACACATCGAGATCAGCGAAGCGGCGGGCCCGGAAAAGCTTGACCCGGAAGAGCAGAACAACATCGAGGTCTATCGCCGGGTCATTCCTTCGGTGGTCAACATCACCACCCGTACGGTTGCCTACGACCTCTTCTTCGGACCGGTGCCGGAGGAGGGCCAAGGCTCCGGGTTCATCATCGATAAGGATGGCCACATCCTCACCAACTATCACGTGGTCGGGGATGCCAACCAGGTTGAAGTCACGCTACACAACAAGAAAAGCTATAAGGCGACGGTCATTGGACGCGATCGCGGGCACGATCTTGCCGTGGTCCAGATCAAAGCGCCGGACCTGGTGCCCGTCGTGCTGGGCGAGTCCAAGAGCTTGCAGGTGGGCCAGAAGGTGTTTGCTATTGGCAATCCCTTTGGCCTGTCGGGCACGATGACGCGCGGCATCATCAGCTCGCTGCGGCCCATCCGCAGTCCCGAAGGCGCGCTCATTGAAGAAGCCATCCAGACCGACGCGGCGATCAACCCCGGCAATTCCGGCGGGCCGCTGCTGAATTCCCACGGCGAGGTCATCGGGATTAACAGCATGATCGCGACCGGCGGCTCCAACCAGAGCGCGGGCATCGGTTTTGCGATCCCCATTAACACCGCCAAGGCGGTGCTGAGCGATCTGATCACCCTGGGCACAGTGCGGCGTCCTTCGCTGGGCATCGTTTCCCTGCCGATTGGTCCGGAAATGGCGCAGGAAATGGGCCTGCCGGCCGACTACGGAGTGCTGATCGTGCGGGTGGTCCCGGGCGGCGCGGCCGATCGTGCCGGTTTGCGTGGTGGGACTGAGCGCGCCTATCTGGGGGCAACGCCCATCATGATCGGCGGCGATCTCATCGTGGCGATTGACGGCGATGCGATCGGGGAGCAGCAGGACCTGGCCAATGCGATGAACAAGCATCGCG
>JBEKQY010000273.1:0-5148 GCA_049519235.1 Candidatus Korobacteraceae bacterium
GTTGCTGCGTGCTACAAGTTTTCAAACCGCGTAAACTAAGTGGGCGTTTTGCTCGAAACTCGAAACTGGAAACTCGAAACTACGGTTTGAATGGCTGCGAAGAAGACACGCCGCAAGAAGAGCGCCTCGTCCGATCCGGTGATCCCGGACAAGCTCTACTTTCGTATCGGCGAAGTTTCCCGGCTTTGCCGTCTGCCGGCGTACGTGCTGCGTTTCTGGGAGACCGAGTTCCCGCAGCTCAAGCCGGTCAAGAGCAGCACGGGCCAGCGAATGTATCGCCAGCGCGACGTGGAAAACGCGCTGCGCATCAAGAAGCTGCTCTACGAAGAGGGCTATACCATCGCCGGCGCGCGCCAGCAATTGAAGGACGAATCCAAACCGGCGCGGCAGCAGTCGGGTCTGCCATTCCCCAAACAGAATCCCGCCGAGAACCTGAAGAAAGTCAGGCAAGGTCTGCGGGAGATACTTGGCATGCTCTCCGCGCCGCGGCGAAAGTGACTACTTCACCACCGTCAGTTGGAACTGCACCGGGATGGAGCGCGGAGGATAGCAGGCGCTGTGGTCGCACGCCTGGAAACGCAGCTCGCCATTCACGGCATAGGTCCCGGCAGCGATGTTGGCCGGCGTCTTCAGCACCGCATTGATGCTGAAGTCGCCGCTGTAGACGCTCAGCTTCTCATCGGGCGAGAACGGGAAGCTCATGTCTTGGCCGGCAGGATACTTCACATCGGCCACCGTCACCTGCTCCGGCGGCGTCAGCTTCAATACTGTTGGTATCAGCAATGGAGATTTTGGGGTGTGGGAATTGATGTGGAACTCGGAGTCGATCCGGAAGTCCAGGGTAACGTTTTTGCTGGCGCCGGCCCGCACCTGCACCTTGCCGATGGGAGCCACAATGACTGGCGGCTTATCGCTGAAGCCTTGCGCCAGCACCCGGCCAGCCAGCAGAAGTGCCGCTGGAAGAAGAGCGGTCGATCGCCTCATCGCGTTGCGTCCCTGGCGGCGACCGCTTTCACAGCTACCGCTTTAGAATAGCTCCTGGCCTGGCTCTGCGGAACGCTGCTGACTTTGGGCGTGGCGTTCAAGGTCTTCTTTACCGCCTCTTCAACGTCCTTGCGATCGAGCAGGCCGATCATTTTGTCTACGATGGTTCCGTCACGCCCGATGTAGAAAGTAGTGGGCAGGTATTGCACGTCGCCGTAGTCGTCAGAGACCTGGTCGGTGCCCAGCAGCACCGGATAGTTCACTCCAAGCTCGCTGGCGAACTTTGCGATAGTGGCAGGCTCGGAATCGTCCATCGCTACGCCCAGCACCACCAAACCATCTTTTGCGTACTGTTTTTGCAGGTCCTCAAACCACGGCATCTCAATTTTGCACGGCGGGCACCACGTCGCCCAGAAGTTCAGCAGCACGGCTTTGCCGCGAAAATCCGACAGCTTGACCTGGCTGCCATCCAGCGAGAGCAGAGTGAAATCCGGCGCCGGCAGGCCATGTACATTGCCCACCAGCTTGATCGGACCGTGCTTGCGAGTGCGATCCAGATATCGGCCGCTGGCCAGCATGGCCAGGATGGCCACAAACAGGACAGCAAAGACTAGCGCATTTCGTTTCACTAACACCTCTTACAATGCGAACCGGTTAAGAAAGGATAAATAGCCGGAGAGCAATCGCAAGTTGTTCAAGAAGATCAAGACTCCGATGGCGATTAGCAGTATACCGCTGCAAACCTCCACCGTGTGCAGATGCCGGCGGAAGCGGCCATAGAATGCCAGAAATCGGTCGACCCCCAAGGAAGTCAGCAGAAACGGTACCGCCAAGCCAAGCGAATATACCGCCAACAGAATGATTCCCTTCAGCACGGTCTGCTGAGCGCCCGCCAGCACCAGAATCGTCGCCAGGATCGGACCGATGCACGGCGTCCATCCGAAGGCGAAGGCAAAACCCACGGCGAACGAGCCCACCGCACTGGCGCTGCCTTTCACGTCGTGCAGGCGCTTGTCGGCATACAGCGCTTTGATCTTCAGAATGCCGGTCAGGTGCAGCCCAAACACAATCACGATAATGCCGGCGATCTTGGACAGCAGCGAGTGATACTCATTGACCAGTTGTCCCACGCCTGTAGCCACTGCGCCCAGCGCAATAAACACCACACTGAATCCCAGTACGAACGTGATGGAATGCAGCATCACCGTGCGCAACATGCGGCGCTCTGGGGTTTGCAGCTCTTCCACGCTGGCTCCCGAAATCAGCGACACGTAACCCGGCACCAGCGGAAGCACGCACGGAGAAAGGAACGATAAGATTCCCGCCAGAAATGCAGCTAGCGGCAGAGGCAGGTTGTGCATAGCTTTATTTTAACAATGCCTGCGGCATACAGTTGTCGCGAAACTGTCTCTTAGACGAGCAGAAGTAGAAAAAATCACACCAAAGTAACCGGCTTGGCTACTGGCCGCTGGGGCAAAACAATCGCCGGCTTCCGCAATCCCGACCAGGTTTCGGAAATGACAATCGAATCTCCGGGGTTGTGCGGATCGTATTTGACCGAGGCCGGCAGGCCAAGCCGGCAGGAGTAAAGATCGATGAACTGCCGCAAGTGGGTCACGTCCTGCGAGGCTTCGTAAGTCACGCCCGCCACGTCGTAGGTGTAAGCCAGCAGGACCATCTGCTGCCCGGTGACATCATCCTCCAACTCCAGAACGTCGATGACGTTGCCATCGATGATGCGACCGCCATGGGCCAGCTCCGTCCGGCGCTCCCGTTCTATGTCCTCCGCCGGCTGCTTGTTTTTGCGTGACAGCAAGGCGTAGCCGACGATGGCCGCCACAGCGCCGAAGGCGAGAATGGGATACAACCGGAATGAGGTCATAGGTATGCTGCGAAGGTTTGACACCAAGATAACGGGATCGGGCGGAGAAGGGAACTGGAAAATTCGGCGGTGGCTTGATCACTTTGAAGCTGAAGCCGGTTTGTGTCAGGGCTTGGCTTCACAGGCTGCGGGAAAAGTTACATTTCGATCTGCTCTTCGACCTTTCCGACAGACTGTTGAGGGATTGCGTGACTGCTGTAACGCTTATGCCCGAGTCCCGCGAAGCGGGACAAAAGATGATAGCCCAGCGCTTCAGCGCTGGGTCGGCGAACAAATTGAATCCGAGCCCCTTCAGGGGCGGCACAGACTTACCGTCTGCTACCAAATATGTCAAAGGGAAATCTAGCGCCGGGCTTTCGATTCGAGCTACGGTCGCACTCATTCCCGATCAACCACCGGATTGCGCAGCGTGCCCACTCCCTCGATTGTCACTTCCACCACATCTCCGGCCTGTAGAGGACCTACTCCCGCCGGCGTCCCGGTGGCGATCACGTCTCCTGGCTCCAGGGTCATCACCTGGGTGATGAAGCGAAGCAAGACATCGAGCGGGAAGAGAAAGTCCGCAGTCGTTCCATTCTGCCGAAGCTCGCCATTGACGCGGCTCTGCACGCGCACGCCTTTCCACGGATCCAGCCCGTCGGCCACTACCGGGCCAATCGGGCAGAAAGTATCGAAGCCCTTGGCCCGGGTCCACTGTCCGTCTTTGTTTTGCAGATCGCGGGCGGTCACGTCGTTCACGCAGGTGTATCCCACAATGTAGGACCGCACATCGTCGCCCTCGCGCAAACGGTAACAGCGTTTGCCGATCACCACTCCCAGTTCGCCTTCGTAATCCACGCGCTGCGAGAGATCCACTGGCCGGCGAATCTCATCGCCCGGGCCAATCAGCGATGACGGCGGCTTCAAGAAGAACAGCGGCTCGGTTGGTATGGGATGGTCCAGTTCCTTGGCGTGTTCGCGATAGTTGCGGCCGATGCAGACAATCTTCCCCGGCTCCGCGGGGGCCAGCAGGCGGACCGCGCTCAACGGCAGCTCGCTTTTCTCTGCCCGCTCGAAATCGGAAAACGATTGCGGAGCCTTGATCAGCGTTCGGGTAATCATTTGTTGATCGCCGGCGCCCTCAATCAGCCCATAGCGCGTCGCATTTTGATATTGAAACCGGCAGTAAATCATCGCGAAGGTCCCTTATGTTTTTCTGCTTAGAGCTTGTTTCAACAATGGCTCTTTGAAGGGGCGCGGCTTCAGCCGCGCCGTTCCGAGCCCTCTAAAACCTGGGCTTCAGCCCCTGAGGAGATACATCCTTGCTCGCAAACGATTTTCGAAACACGCTGTACTGAGTTTCGCACAGTATTGTGCCAGACAAAAGGTTTGGGTAGTGGTGCAGTTTAGATGTCGGGACACTCGAAGCACATGGCCCAACAATACGGTGTCATCCCGACAATATGGTGTCATCCCGAGCGACGGCGGCCCGTTTTTGGCCGCCGGAGTCGAGGGACCCCTACATCACGAAGCATCTTTGATTCAATAGGGGTCCTTCGACTCCGGTTCGTTCGCTGCGCGAACGAACCTCCGCTCAGGATGACACGGGTTTGGGGGCGCAGTCGCGGCCCCGCTAAGCTCATTTCAAGACAGCACCACTACCTTCCCTGCCAGGTGCCCCAGGTCTCGCGCCTTTCGAGACCTGGGTGGGACGTCTTGCACAACTCCCGCCCGAGGTCTAACCTACGGGAAAACAGTGGGGTGTGCTCTGTTCTCCTTCGGATACGTGCTCATCATGGCAGGGCTGGCGTTTGGCGGCGTCGCAACCGTGGTCGGATTCGGCGGATTGCTGGTAACCTCATTCCACCGCAGTTTGGGATCTCCGTTGCCGTTGCCGACCTTGCACAATGCCTTCGAGCGCCGGCTGTATGTGCTGGTGGGCCTCGCCGGATTCGTCCTGTGGGGCAGTGCATTCTGGTGCAGCTTGAACTTCACGCCGTAGCTCATGGCCTGTAAGCGGTATCGCTGTTGGGAAGGGACGGCCTTCAGTGTCTGCGTGAGAACTGTGCCGTCCCTGAAGGGACTCGGATATTCTTCCCACTCCACCCAGGACTCCGCTACGCTCCGTCCTGGGCTAACTGCAATTCCACCCCTTCGGGGTTCTCTTTTTCGCGGTTGTAGTCCACCGCGAATACCGAAGTTAGTTCTCACGCACACTCTTCAGGCCGTCCGTAAGTGCCAGAAACTAAAGTTGGGCTTTAGCCCCTGAGGGAATCCTGCCTGCCGTTCATCAGAACTTCCCT
>JBEKQY010000274.1:0-5103 GCA_049519235.1 Candidatus Korobacteraceae bacterium
CTCTTGAAAAAACGTCTGATCGCGCGGAGGCTGGCGGTTGCGAGGCGCGGACAAGGGCGGCAAGGCTGAAGGGAAAGTCATGAAACAGTTCGTATTGGTTGTCGTTATTATTGGTATTTTGGGGATCGGCGGCTTCTTCGTTTACCAACAAAATCACGTCAGCACAGATTTCAAGGAAAAAGCAGAGCTGGCTATTGACGCGCTGGACACCGCCACAACCAAGGTTTGTGACGATGATCTCTCCTACATTCCTGCCTCTGTTCAAGCTAAGCTGGCAGTGGAAGAAGCCTGTGCAGAGTCACACGCGGCCACAACTGCGGCACTCCGAATCGGCCTAAGCTGGAGAGTCATAAACCTCGATGCAGATCACCGCAACTGTATGCTGGAGAAAAGCACCCAAAAGACCGAGCGGGAAATTCGTGCGATGGGCGGTAAGACGACACTTACGCCACTGTCAGACCATAAACAAGAGAACAGAGACGAAATCACCAAACTCCGAAAGGAGTTGCAGGAACTGCAGTGAACCGCAGGGGCAGGGGAAATTAGGACAGTTGCCGGAAGTGGAATCGGCAGCGAAGCGGATCGACAAGGGCTTTATCACGGAAAGCACTCGGAGAAATGCATCCTCCGGCGCTATGGATAGAGGGCTAGATCAGCGCCAGTCTTGGGCACCGTGATAGACGTGCAGGATTTCGACGGATTCAGCTTTCACCGCGTAGACCACAACGTAGGGGAGCGGCGTAATAGCCTGCCCCGTTCTAGCCAGCCTTTGGCGAGGGCGGGGCAGTACCCGGTACAATCTTCCTGATGTCGTCTGTTCCCACAGATAATCGAGTGTCCTTCGCGCAGCCGCATTCTACCGCCGCCGCAGGCTGGCAATCCCTGCCGCCGGAGTATGCCATCCCGGAGCGCGCTCCGTCGCTCGTGGAAGCGCAGCAATATTGCTCGCGGCTGGCGCACTCGCATTACGAGAACTTTTCCGTCGTCACCTGGTTCTTGCCCAGGCATCTGCATCAGCACTTCTACAACGTGTATGCGTATTGCCGGATCTCTGACGATCTCGGCGACGAAGTGGGCGATCCGCAGCAAGCGCTGGCGCTGCTGGATGAGTGGGAAGCGGAGCTGAATGCAACCTATCTGAGCCTGGTCGAGCCTGCGCCTAAAGAAATCCGCCAGGATGTCGAGAAACTTCAAGCTGAATTACGGGCGCGAAATCAGGTGAGCCCGCGTCATCCCGTGTTCATCGCTCTGCGCGAGACGATCCGCGAGTTCGACATTCCGCGCACGCCGTTTGCTGATCTGCTTACCGCCTTTCGCCAGGACCAGACCGTCACGCGCTATGCCACATTCGACGACGTACTCGGCTACTGCAAGAACTCGGCAAATCCCGTGGGGCATCTCGTCCTTTATCTCTGCGGCTATCGCGATGCCGAGCGGCAGCAGCTTTCCGACTACACCTGCACCGCCTTGCAATTGGCGAACTTCTGGCAGGACGTTGCGCGGGACTACGACAAGGGCCGAATTTATCTTCCGCTCGATAGCCTGGTGAAGTTCGGCGTCAGTGAAGACGACATCGCCCAGCGCCGCGCCACACCGCAGTTCCGCGAGATGATGAAGTTCGAGGTGGCTCGGGCTCGCGAGTGGTTCCGTAGAGGCTTGCCGCTGGCTGGCAAGGTGGACAAACATCTTGCCATCGACATTGAGCTGTTCAGCCGCGGCGGGCTGGAGATCCTCAATGCGATCGAGCGGCAAGACTACGATGTTCTGACGCGCCGGCCGGCTATTTCCACGGCGCGGAAGCTGTGGCTCGTCGCCCGGGCCGCCCTCGGCAAGTTGACGCGAGGACAAGGCGAATTTACCACCCCTCGGCTTGGCTCGGGGCAGGCTCAGACACGGAGGCCACGGAGTTGATTCCTATTTCCTTATTTCCTCCGTGCCCTCTGTGCCTCCGTGGTGAACAATGGGCCGTTAGCCGCAAGAAACCAGCCTTGAGCGGGGCACTGTGAGCGAACACCCGCTACAGTTGCGGGCTGCCTACAGCGTTTGCCGCCACATCGCGCGCTCGGCTGCCAGGAACTTCTACTACGGCTTCCTGCTTTTGCCCCACCGCAAGCGCAACGCCTTGTCGGCGGTGTATGCCTTCATGCGCCACGCTGACGATATCTCCGACGACCCTTCGATCCCGGCGGAGCAACGCCGCGTGAAGCTGGATGAGTGGATGGACGCGTTGCGGCGCGTGGTGGATGGCGAGCGTACCGACGATCCTGTCCTGTTCGCCTTGGCGGATTCGCAGAAGCAATTCCATATCCCGCTCGATCTGCTCGAAAAGCTGGTGCAGGGAACCGAGATGGATGTTCCGGCCGCTGCCGGTGGCCGGCTTCCACAGTTGCAGTATGAGACCTTCGATCAGCTTTACGATTACTGCTATCACGTGGCTTCGGTTGTTGGGCTGGTCTGCATCCGCATCTTCGGCTATCGCGATCCGCGCGCGGAGAAGCTGGCGGAAGAGGTCGGAGTAGCATTTCAACTCACCAACATCCTGCGTGACGTGAAGGAGGACGCCGGATTGGGCCGGGTGTATCTGCCGCGCGAGGACTTTGCACGCTTCGGCATTGACGTCCAGGCGCTGACGAATGGCTCGGCGCCGGCATCCTTGCGGCCAGTGCTGGAGTTCGAGGCGCTGCGGGCGCGGGCATACTACCGCGCGGCGGAAGAGTTGCTGCCGCTGATCAACGACGACAGCCGGGCGGCGTTGTGGACGCTGGTGGAGATTTACCGGCGGCTGCTGGAGCGCATCATCGCCCGCAACTACGACGTGTTTTCGGAAAGAGTGGGCCTCAGCACGGCGGAGAAATTGCGGGTAATGGCGAAGGCTTTTTTGCGGTCCACATGAATCCTGGCGGAGACAGTTCGCAGGGCCGCAGTGTCGCCATCATTGGCGGCGGACTGGCGGGGCTCGCGGCGGGCAGCGCGCTCGCCGATGCGGGATATCGCGTCGAGTTGTTCGAGCGGCGTCCTTACCTCGGCGGGCGTGCGTCGTCCTACGAGCTGCCCGGCACCGGCGAGGTGGTTGACAACTGCCAGCATGTGCTGCTGGGCTGCTGCACCAACCTCATCGATTTCTATCGGCGTCTCGGAGTCGAGCAGCAGATTCGCTGGTATGACGAGATCACCTTCATCCTTCCCGGTGGCAAGTCGTCAGTGCTGAAGGCGGGACTATTGCCCGCGCCTTTTCATGCGGCGCCGTCGTTCCTGGAATCGACCGTCCTCGATCTCAAGGACAAGCTGGCCATTGCGCGAGCCATGCTGGCGCTTGTTCCCTCGCTGCCCAATGACAACGGCGAGAACTTTCAGGCATGGCTGGAACGTCACGGGCAGACCAGGCAGGCGATCGATCGCTTTTGGGCGCCGGTGCTGGTCAGTGCGCTGAATGAAGAGTTGGATCGTGTGTCAGTGCATTATGCCGCGCTGGTGTTTCGCGATTCGTTCCTCAAATCGGCGGAAGCAGGCCGCATGGGTATTCCGGCGGTGCCGTTGTCTGACCTCTATGGTACGGCGGCTGAGTACATCGAAGCTCGCGGGGGCAAAGTGCATCTGCGCGCGGCGGTGGATTCGATGCAGCGCGATGCCGACGGCATGCAGTTGTGCGTCGGCGGCGAAGATGTGCGCGCCGCCTATGCGGTGCTGGCGACGCCGTTTAATGGTGTGGAGAAGCTGCTTGCCGATGCGCCGGAGATGGAAGCACTGCGACGCGACGCGCGCAGCCTTGAGAGCTCGCCGATCACGGGGATTCATCTGTGGTTCGACCGCGAGATCACGCCGCTGGAACACGCAGTGCTGCTGGAGCGGACCATCCAGTGGATGTTTCACAAATCGAGGATTCTGACGACGCGGAGAGATTCGGCCGGGCAGGGAAGCTATGTCGAATTGGTGGTCAGCTCCTCGAAGACGCTGCTGGACAAACCGCGCGCTGAGATCATCGACCTGGCGGTGCGCGAGCTAGCGGAGTTTTTTCCCATCGTGCGCGAAGCCAAGCTGACCAAAGCCACCGTCGTTAAGGAAGTTCATGCGACGTTCTCGCCTGCGCCCGGTAGCGACGCGTTTCGTCCGTCAAACCGAACGCCTTGGCCGAAGTTGTTTCTGGCCGGCGATTGGACTGCGACCGGCTGGCCGGCGACCATGGAAGGCGCGGTGCGCAGCGGCTATGCCGCAGCCGAGGTTCTAAGCGGAACGAAGTTCCTGGTACCCGACCTGCCGGCAAGGGGATTGATAAGACTGTTTGCGTGAGTCTTATGCACTCCGTTCACTGCTCGGCCTACTACGCCGTGGCGGCCACCAGCTTTGACCCCTCTTCGTGGAAGCGCACCGACACCAGCTTCGACACGCCTGGCTCCTGCATGGTGACGCCGTAGAGCACCGGCGCCATGTTCATCGTCTTCTTGCTGTGGGTGATGATGATGAACTGGGTCTGCGTGCTCAGCTCGGACACCAGCTCGGTGAAGCGGCCGATGTTGGCTTCGTCCAGCGGCGCATCGACCTCGTCGAGAATGCAGAACGGGCTGGGCTGATACTGGAAGATGCCGACCAGCAGCGCCAGCGCGGTAAGCGCCTTTTCGCCGCCGGAGAGCAGCAGCACGTTTTGCAGCTTCTTGCCCGGAGGCGAGGCGACCACGTCAATGCCGCTCTCCGTCGAGTTTTCCAGATCGGTGAGCCGCATGAAGCCCTGGCCTCCGCCAAACAGCTTGCTGAAGGTACGGCCAAAGTTTTCGTTGATGATGTTGAAAGCCTCTTCGAACTTCTGCCGGGAGATGACGTCGATCTCCTTGATCGTGTTCAGCGTGTTCTCGATGGACTGGAGCAGGTCCTGGCGCTGCGTTTCCAGGAACTGGTGACGCTGCGCCGTCTCTTTGTATTCCTCCAGCGCCATCATGTTGACCGGCCCCATGTTCTCCAGGCGGGTGCGCATCTCGCGATAGAGGTTGTCTTCGTTGGCCAGCTCTTCGCCGGCAAGGCGGGGCAGGGAAGTATCGGACATCAGTTCGTCGCGCGGCTGGCTTAATTCCTGAACGCAGGTTTCAGCCATATGCTGAGCGTCGGATTGCA
>JBEKQY010000275.1:0-5102 GCA_049519235.1 Candidatus Korobacteraceae bacterium
AAGCCTTATAAAAGTGAATTGCCTGGACGCCAGCCTGAAGGCTGGCTCTACCCGGTCTACACTAACTCTGAAAGTGCTCTAAGCCGCGAGGTTGGGAGAGGTGCAACGCCGCAGAGTGCGGCGGGGCCGTCTGGTGCGCGACCGGTTCTGCGCCACTGCCTTCAACTGTTCCATCTCGGCAAACTGACGCTCTGCCATCTCCTGGATCATGTCCAGCACCGTCTTCTGCTTGATTTCGCCAATCTGTATGAGTTGCATGATGGGAAGATTAGCCGAGGCCGAAATCCCAATCATCCCCCAACCGTCGCAAGCTCACTACAACCTCTGGGCTAGATGGCTCCTCCCCGGATTTCATTAGGTCAGAAGCCTCTGTGGAAGGAGCGCGGCTTCAGAGGCTGCTGAAAAAGTCAAAAAGCAGATCCCTCGCGGCCTGAAGGCCGCTCGGGATGACAAAAATAAAGGACCTTTCGGCACGACTGAAGTCGTGCCCTGACACAAAGCTCGCAAAATCGGAATTCTTCAGCGGCCTCTTCAGCCGCGCCCCTTCAAAGCAGCGAAATCCTTATGAATAATCCAGGTGAAGGCCCGATCTACCCGGACACACTAATCCTGTAACGGCTATAGGTTGACCGATGTAGCAGTTTCCACTCGGTGGGCGCTAACCACCGTTCAGCGCGCAAATACCTATGTTGATTGGGGTTTTATCGATGCTAAATGCTTCCCTGGGATAACATCATGGGTGATGCGAGAACACTATCGCCGCTGGATCCATGACTGGGAATCGCGCATGACGTCGCGCGACAACAACCGCGTGGTGCGGCCGTTCGAGTGGGGTCTGGATTGGACAACACGCTGGCCGGGGATCGAGCGCTTCACGGTGCCGAGCGACCAGAGCGATCGCGATGCCATGCTCGGTTACATGACAGCGGTGAACGATTCCATGGCTGAGAACAGCGACGAGTTTTTCCGCTACCAGACGCCGGCGGACTTCCGCATCGAGCATCGCAAAGTGGAACTCTTCCACACCGGCAGCGAGCCTCCCAAGAAGCAGCCCAAGAACGAGTGGGGCAAGTTTCTGCGCTTCACCTCGCCGGTCGAGTCGCCCTACCCTGAAAACAACAGCGTCAATGCGCGCTGGTTCCCGGCCAACGGGCATCGCGCGGTTGTGCTGCTGCCGCAGTGGAATGCCGATGGAGTCAGCCAAAACGCGCTCTGCCGCGTCTTCAACATGCTGGGCATCGCGGCGCTGAGGCTGAGCATGCCCTATCACGATATCCGGCGCCCCGCCGGCATCACGCGCGCCGACTACGCCGTGTCCGCCAATGTGGGACGGACTATCGACGCCACGCGGCAGGGCATCGCCGATATCCGCTCCTGCATGGACTGGCTGGAACAGCGCGGCTACTCGCGTCTGGGGATTGTCGGCACCAGCCTGGGATCGTGCTATGCCTTCCTGGCCAGCGCGCACGATCCCCGCATTCGGGTGAACGTGTTCAATCACGCGTCCACGTCGTTCGGCGACGTCACATGGACCGGGCAATCGACGCAGCACATCCGCCAGGGCGTGGAAGCGGTGCTGACGCAGGAAGACCTTCGGCGAGTGTGGATGTGCATCAGTCCGATTGCGTACTTCAACAAGTTCGAGCGCTGGCCCAAGAAGTCGCTGATGATCTACGGCCGTTACGACCTGACGTTCCTGCCGGAGTTCTCGGTGCAGACGGCGGGCGAATTCCTGCGCCGCGGGCTGGATACGACCATCAAGGCGCTGCCTTGCGGACATTATTCGCTGGGCGAAACCCCGTACAAGTACATGGACGCCTGGCATATCTCACGGTTCCTGACGAAGGCGTTCGCCTGGTAAGGCACTGATCTAATTTCGTGTACTTGGCCGCCCCCAGGCGCGAGTCGATGCCATGCTTGCCGGATTCGCTGCCATCGCACGAATTTAGCGTTACTCATTTTTCTTAGATTTCAGTGCCAGGAATTCTTTTCTCAGCTCTTCATTCCGCTTTTTGAACGCCGATCTCTTTTTAGCTGCTCTTCAGCAAGTTCTTTCGTTCTAGCCATTGTCTCCACGCTTTTGTCCAATGCTTCTTTGAGCTTGAGCAGTGTGCGGGCCAAGTGTATGTTCGTTTCTAAGAGGGCTTTTTCCGCCGGACTCAATTCTCTCTGCTTTCCCATCGCTTCTCGCCTTTCCATCTAAACTAATTGCTGCTCTTGCTTCTGGCCAGGGCGCGCTTGATGGTCTCGTCCAATGCGGCTTTGGCCTTGGTGTATTCCTCGGGCGTGACCTTGCCTTGCTGGCGATCGATCTCCAACTGGAACAACTCTTCCTTCATGGCTTCCAGCAGCAGAGCGTTGCGGTCTCGTGGGGACGCACCCGGCTCAATATAGTCGGCGAAGGCCGCGGCAGCCTCGGCTTCGACCTCGCTGGGCGCGCCCGCCACGGCAGTTGCCGGATGCGGCCGGTTCGATCGTGACACGATATAAGCGCCGCCCATCACCAGCACCAGCGCGAAGGCGCCGAGGATGAGGACGCGATAGTCGTGCAACGGGTCGGGTGCGTCGATGGGAGCGCCCAGGCCACCGCCGGGACGGTTATCGTTGGCCGCGGCCTGCGATCCGCCCATTGCGCCGCCGCCGGAATCAGCGCCGGCCTGCGCGCCCTGCTGGTTGTCAGCCTGAAAAACTCCCGTGCCGGCGACGCGGAAGCTCAGATCCTGGCCCGGCTTGACGTTGGTGGCCACCATGACGGTCGATTGCGGGTCCGACATCGGCTGGAATCGCTGGGCGTCTTTCGCCGTGAAGGTCATGCTCTTCGGCAGCATCACGACGAAGTGCTGCACGTCGCCGAGCGGTTTGGGCGAGAAGCTGGCCTCGCCGCTGTAAGGCATGTGGTAGGCGATCTGGAACTGCGTCTCGCCGGGACGCAGAGGGTAGCTCAGCAGGTAGTGACTTTTCTGCGCGCCGGGAGTGGTTTCGGTGGCGATTGGCTGTCCGCCGGGACCCTTCGCTTCGGCGGATTCGATCTCGGCGCCATCAGGCAGGACGATTTCGAAGGTCCCCTTGTCGTTGGCGACGGTGCGCGGCGGTTGCGACTTGTTGGTCACCGCGTACAGTGAGATTCCGTCCAGTTGTTTGCCATCGCTCTGGAAGCGGTCGACCTCGACCGTCTGGCTGAGGCCGTCGACTTTTTTCGCGGAATCATAGACCGTGAGCTCGGCGGTGGTGCTGCCGGGCATTAGCGGCCCGCCTTGCGGGAAGTAGTTCACGCCCTGGTGAGTGACGCGAACCATGTGCGGCGCTTGGCTGTCGGCGGGAGCGGGAAAGGAGAAGCGTCCCTGGGCGTCGCTCTTGGTGTTGGCGATCTCTTGCATGCCTTGCGAGAGCGAAAGCAGCGTGACCTCATCGCCGGCGGAAGGCTTGCCGGTGGTGCCATTCGTGACCGTGCCAGTGATGTTCTGGGCGGCGGCGAAGGAGCTTAGAACAAGCAGACAGGCAAACAGGCAGAACACGCGGTTATGCGTGCGGGTAGAGCGGGCCTTTAGGCCCGCGTCCAGCCGCCTAATTCTCGATTTTGAGCCGGCTTTAGCCGGCGACACCTCGGTCGATGGACGGCGAACAGCAGACCCCTCGCGGGCTGAAGCCCGCTCGGAATGACAAATAATTTGGCCGCCGGACGCTGGCCTAAAGGCCAGCTCTACCCGATCGTCACTATACCCACTGATTACAGCCTGCATTTTCACGCGCGGCCTCCATTGGGAGGCACGCCGGCGCGGCGCGTGCCGTGACGGACAACCTGACGCGCTTTCTCAATCGACTCCAACTCGGCGAGGATAGCGGCGGCCTCGTCTTCCAGCGAAGCACGTTGAACTGCGTAGTCCTTTTCGCTCAACTTGCCGGCTTTGTACTCGAAGTTCAGGTCGCGGAGATTTTCGTAGGTAGCTTCCTTGCGCTCCAGCAAATACATGTGTCGCGTCTTTTCCTCGCCGGCGTCGACCTGGTCCGGCTGATAGAACACGTAAACGAAGAGAGCCGCCGCAAACAGCGCACAGCCGAAGAGCACCAATACCATTTCCTCTCCCATCATCCCAACCAGTCCAACGGCAGGGCGTGGTGTCCCCGGCATTGCAAATAAAGCGATAGCGATAAAGGCGTACATCAGAACTCCGTCTCGTGGCGGGCCTTCTTGCGAAGGTCGTCCAGTTGCTCCGCGTCGAGCGAGGGACGCGGTACGGGTTGAGCGACGGCGCGCGCCTTCCACAAGCGCACCAGCCACACAGTCAAGACTATGGCGAGCCCAAAGACCGCGAAGGGCATGATCCACGCAATGCGGTTAAAGCCGGTCGTGGTGGGCGCGGCCAGCACGGTGTTGCCGTACTTCTGCACGAAGCTTTGCAGGACGAGCGAATCGCTGTCGCCGCGCGTGAGGCCGGCGGCAAGCTCATTGCGCATGCGGTCGGAGTAGGTGCAGCCGATGTGATTGCATTCCAGCAGAATCTGATTGCAGCCGCACATGCACATGAGCTGATGGCCCAGCTTGTTGAAGCGCGCGTCGGTGTCAGCGCCCAGGAAGACCACGGCCAGCAGCGCGATGAGCACAATCTGGGCGATGCGGAGTTTTCCGATGCGCAGTTTCGAGTTTCGAGTTTCAAGTTTCAAGTTGAGGCGCCTTGGCGGCGTCTGGGCCGCCAGCCGAAATCCTGAGCGAGCGCAGCGAGTCGAAGGATCTTCATAATGCAGTTTCATCAGAAATAACTTGTCACCCCAGTGAGCCGGACAACTTTTGGCCGCGCGCGTCGAGAACTTGCTTTGAGACTCGGCTAAGTGGGCTAAACCGGGACTAACGCCCTTTGCTCGGGCACAATTTTCGCGAGCCTAAAGGCCCGCGCTTCCGCCCGGAGCGCTGCCATCCAGAGCGCTGCAGGACGTCTCGGAAATAACTTGGCTCTGTTGACACCCCAATGTGCCGCCCCCGACCACCCCGACAAGCGCCCTTCGGCTTCGCGCAGGGCAGGGCTCCCGCGGCGCTTGCCGGGGACCCCGGTGAAGGGGCTCAAATTTGAAGATAGAGCCTACCCAGCACTCCGCCTCCCCAGTTC
>JBEKQY010000276.1:0-5085 GCA_049519235.1 Candidatus Korobacteraceae bacterium
TTCCGGCGCGTAGAGCTGGCCTTTAGGCCAGCGTCTCCGCAGCAGTTTTTGGACCGTTTCCGCAGTCGAGATCAGCGATCTCGACTGCGGAAACAAGAAAAAAGAGAGGGTACGCGTAACGCTGGCCTGAAGGCCAGATGTGCCCGATCAAATATGAGTTTGGGAGCGCGCAAGCGCTTCCGGAGAGATTGAGTTATCCGTTGTGAGGGGTGCTCCTTGGGCGAGTCTGGCGCGCGGGAGGCACATTGGAAACCTCAGAGACGATAACGAAATCAAACACAACGAATAACGAATAGGTGGACTAAAGACATGGCGGACCTTCAGCAGTTGGAAGAGCAAATCGTAGGCCTGTCGCTGTTGGATGCGGCGGCCCTGGTGAAGAAGTTGGAAGAGCGTCTGGGCGTCTCGGCGGCGGCTGCGGCCCCGGTCGTGATGGCGGGCGCTGCCGGCGCGGGAGCCGGTGCGGCCGCGGCTCCGGCGGAAGAGAAGACCGAGTTCACGGTCGTCCTCACTGCCGTCGGCGCGAACAAGATCAACGTGATTAAGGCTGTCCGCGAAGTTACCAGCCTGGGGCTGAAAGAAGCCAAGGACCTGGTGGACGGCGCGCCCAAGACCATAAAAGAGGGCGTGAACAAGGAAGAAGCCGAGAACATCAAGAAGAAGTTCACCGAGGCGGGCGCGACCGTCGAGGTGAAGTAGAGGACACCACAACAAGCCCGCCTACGGCGGGTCGCTTGTCGGGGACCCCGAAATACTTTTCCCGCCCCGTCGCTGACGGCACGGGGCAACTCACTCCGGGCGCGCTGACCGGAGTTTCTGGCGGCTGCTGCCTGCGCAATCTGCGAGGCGGCGGCTACGTTCTTCTCCACGGCGGAGCGGTCGTGGGGAAGTGCGATGAAGCCGAGGAAGCAAGCGGTTCTCTCAGCGGGAGGGCCGCGGAATTCCCGGGCATCGTTGAGGGCTGGAGTCTTTTTGAGAATTCCAGCATCAAAACAGGTTACGGCGGGCGGCTAGCTAGGCCGACAATCGTGTCAGCTCAGACGCGACGGCAGGCTGGACGAAGACAAGGCCTGAAAATACTGGCGCGGGAAGTTAACAACATCGCGGCACGAAATGTGCTGAGGTCCCAAGCCAATTGGTTATGGGATTGCTCGACGCCTCCAACGGCGCTCACGGGGAAGTTTGTCTCCGCGAGCGCAGGCGTGTTCTTGCGCGACGGTAGCATCAGGTTCCTCTTTTTTCTCAACCTCTCACTGTGCGACGGTGCCTTTCCGGTCGCGCATTCGCAATATTTGCACGGGCAACGCGAGCGAGCGCTCGACAAGCGAGAAGTCGGAGCTTGTTGCGCACCCCGCGAATATCGCCGGTAACGATTAGGAGCTTTATACATGGCGCAACAGAAGACTGCCAACCGAAATCGATTCGATTTCTCCAAAATTCCTGCGACCATTCGGATTCCCAACCTCATCGAGGTCCAGAAGCGTTCCTACGATCGCTTCCTGCAAATGGACGCTCTGCCGAGTGAGCGCGATGATGCCGGCTTGCAGGCCGTGTTTCAGTCGGTATTCCCCATCACCGACTTCCGCAACGTCTCGCAGCTCGATTTCGTCGAGTATGCCATCGGCAACTGGGAGTGCAAGTGCGGTCACCTCAAGGGGCTGAACCACCTGCGCACCACCTGCCGCAATTGCGGCGCAACGGTGAAGACCGACCCGTTCCACCTGGGCGATGTGCTCTGCACCAAGTGCGGCACCTACAACGCCAATACACCCGATTTCTGCAACAAGTGCGGCGATCCCGTGGGATTGCAACTGAAGTACGACGTGGCCGAGTGCGAAGAGCGCGGCATGACCTATTCCGCTCCCCTGAAGGTCACCATGCGCCTGACTATCTACGACAAGGACCCGGAGACCGGCAACCGCTCCATCCGTGACATGAAGGAGCAGGAAGTCTTCTTCGGCGACATTCCGTTGATGACCGCCAACGGCACCTTCATCATCAACGGCACCGAGCGCGTCATCGTCAGCCAGTTGCACCGTTCGCCGGGCGTCTTCTTCGAGACTGCGAACAACCGCACCTACTTCCTGGGCAAGATCATTCCTTACCGCGGCTCCTGGGTCGAGTTTGAATACGACCAGAAGAATGTGCTGTACGTGCGCATCGATCGTAAGCGCAAGTTCCTGGGAACGATTTTCCTGCGCGCGCTGGGCCTGCGTTCGGACGAGGAGATCCTTCGTACCTTCTATACGGTGGACCGCATTGCCATTCGCGACAAGAGCCTGTACTGGACGCTGGAGCCCGGGTCAGACAAGCCGACCAATCTGCTCGGCATGAAGCTGGCCCACCGCATTACGACCAAAGGTGGCGAAGAGATTGTCCATTCTGGCCGCAAAGTGACCCCGGTGGTGATGAAGGAAATCCAAAAGCACCGTATCTCTGAGATCGAAGCCGACCTCACCGATCTGGAAGGCGCATTCGTAGCGGCTGACGTTATCGACGTCAATACGGGGGAGATCCTGCTGGAAGCGAATTCCGAGCTCACCGCCGATAAGCTGTCGAAGATGATGGATGCTGGGGTTGCTGAGCTCCACGTCTTCTTCCCCGAACGCGATGATGTAGGGATTGTGATTAGCGCGACTTTGCGTCGCGATTCGGTGAAGGCGCCGCAGGAAGCCCTGATCGAGATTTATCGCAAGCTCCGTCCGGGCGATCCGCCGACGCTGGACACCGCTACGTCGCTGTTCCACGGCATGTTCTTCGACCCGCGCAAGTACGACTTCTCGCGCGTGGGCCGCTTGAAGTTCAACATCAAGCTGTTCGAGCGCGAGGATGCCACCCAACTGGACCATCGCACCTTGGAACCGGAGGATTTTTACGGGACCATTCGTTACCTGCTGAAGTTGCGCAAGAACATCGGTTCGGTGGACGACATTGATCACCTTGGCAACCGCCGGGTGCGCGCGGTTGGTGAGCTGCTGGAGAACCAGTTCCGCATCGGCCTGGTCCGCATGGAGCGCGCCATCAAGGAAAAGATGAGCGTGTATCAAGAAATGTCCACGGCCATGCCGCACGACCTGGTGAACGCCAAGCCGGTGATGGCTGCAATCCGCGAATTCTTCGGCTCCTCGCAGTTGTCCCAGTTCATGGACCAGACGAACCCTTTGTCGGAGATTACTCACAAGCGCCGTTTGTCCGCGCTTGGGCCGGGAGGCCTTTCGCGTGAGCGCGCGGGATTCGAAGTCCGCGACGTTCACCCGACGCACTACGGGCGTATTTGCCCCATCGAGACGCCGGAAGGCCCGAACATCGGCCTAATCTCTTCGTTGAGCTGTTATGCACGCATCAACGACTACGGCTTCATCGAATCGCCGTATCGCAAGGTGAAGAATGGCCGCGTTCTCGACTTTGTCAGTGTAGTGAATGCCGGCGACAGCGACTATCGCGTCGGCGATCACCTGGAAAAGCCAGAGGTCATGAAGGCCATTGCCGACCTTAAGGAACATCGCAAAAAGCCGATCGAGTTCGAGCCCTACTCGTTCTACTTGTCGGCATGGGAGGAAGACCATCACGTCATCGCGCAAGCCAACGCCGAGATCGACGACAAGGGCCGCATCGTGCAGGAGCTGGTCAATGCTCGCAAATCCGGCAACTTCGTGTTGGTCAACCGCGAAGAGGTGGACTACATCGACGTGAGTCCGAAGCAGCTCGTGTCCGTGGCCGCATCGCTGGTGCCTTTTTTGGAACACGACGACGCGAACCGTGCCCTGATGGGCGCGAACATGCAACGTCAATCGGTGCCGTTGCTGCGCGCGCAGGCACCGCTCGTCGGGACGGGAATGGAAGGCGTCACCGCGCGTGACTCTGGCGCGGTAGTCCTGGCTCGCCGTGGCGGCATTATTGATTCCGTGGACTCGGAGCGCATCATTGTTCGCGTCGAAGGCGAGCATCATCCCATGCAGCTCTCGCGCGAGGTGGGCAGCGACATTTATCAGCTCACCAAGTTCAAGCGCTCCAACCAGAACACCTGTATCAACCAGCGTCCCATCGTAACCAAGGGGCAGCGCGTGGCCAAGGGCGATGTCATTGCCGACGGTCCTTGCACCGACATGGGCGAGCTGGCGCTCGGCCGCAATGTGCTGGTCGCCTTCATGCCCTGGCGCGGCTACAACTTCGAAGACGCGATCCTGGTCTCCGAGAAGATGGTGAAGGACGACTATTACACCTCCGTCCACATCGAGGAGTTCGAGATTGAGTCACGGGACACCAAACTGGGACCGGAAGAGGTCACGCGCGATATCCCTAACGTCAGCGAGTCGGCGCTGCGCGATCTCGACGAGAGCGGCATCATCCGCATCGGCGCAACCGTAAGGGCCGGCGACATCCTGGTGGGCAAGGTAACGCCGAAGGGCGAGACCCAGCTCACACCGGAGGAGAAGTTGCTGCGCGCCATCTTCGGCGAGAAGGCCGGCGACGTTCGCGACGCTTCGCTTACCTGCCCGCCCGGTATCGAGGGCACGGTGGTCGATGTGAAGATCTTCTCCCGCAAAGGCCAGGAGAAAGACGAGCGCGCCAAGGCGATTGAGGGTGACCAGGTTGCCAAGCTGGAGAAGAACCTGGCGGACGAGATCCGAATCCTCACGGACGAGCGCTTGAAACGCCTCGAGGCTTTGCTGGGCGGCAAAGAAGTCCTTGCCGACCTGCACGACGAGCGCACCAACAAGCGCCTGCTGACCAAAGGCGTCATTCTCGATCGCGACACCATCGAGCGCATCTCGACGCGCAATCTGAAGCGCATCAAGTTCGCCGACAAGGACCCGCGCATCAACGAGCAGATCGACGAAATCGAGGAGATGACCTCGCGCCAGATTGATGTGCTGCGCAAGATCGTGCGCGAAAAAGTCGAGAAGCTGCAAAAGGGCGATGAACTGCCTCCGGGCGTCATCAAGCTGGTGAAGGTCTACATCGCCATGAAGCGCAAGCTGAGCGTGGGTGACAAGATGGCCGGCCGCCACGGAAACAAGGGCGTTATCGCGCGCATCCTGCCGGAAGAGGACATGCCGTATCTGGACGACGGAACGCCGGTGG
>JBEKQY010000277.1:0-5059 GCA_049519235.1 Candidatus Korobacteraceae bacterium
CGAGCTGCCCACTCTGGCGCAGCTCTCGTTGGAAGATCAGGCTTTCGTGATGGCATTTGTGCGCCATCACGGCTCCATCAAGAAGATGGAGAGCCTGTTCGGCATCAGCTATCCCACGGTCAAGAACCGGCTGAATGCGATTGGAGCGGCGCTGGACAAGTCGATGCAGGCGCCATCGCCGCGGGCCTACGTGCTGGAGCAGCTCGCGCGCGGCGAAATCACGGTGGAGGACGCCCTGGAGAAACTCGGTTGAGATCACACGAGGAGAATGACGATGTCTGCTGAAACCAGAAAAGTATTGGACATGCTGGCCGAGGGGAAGGTCACCTCCGCCGACGCGGAGAGATTATTGGACAAACTTGCCTTGGGGAAGTCCCCGGACGAAGGCAGCAACGGAAGCGGCGCCGGCGCAAAAGATAGTCGCCCGCTGGCGTCAAAGTTCAGGTTCCTGCGTGTCAAAGTGGACACCGGCGAAGGACATGACGTGAACGTCAAAGTGCCGCTGGGCTTCATTCGCGCGGGAGTAAAGCTGCTGGGCGTGCTTCCGCCGCGGGTCGCGCAAAAGCTCAACGACAAAGGTGTGAACCTGGATTTTCTCTCGGACTTGAAGGGTGATGAACTGGACGAGGCCCTCAACGAGCTGCATGTCGACCTCGAAACGGACGAGGGACAGCACGTTCAGGTTTTTTGCGAATAGGGCCGGCTGGGCTGCCGGTGGCGATGTGCCGCAGGACCCACCGCTCTTCGCTTTTCGCCCTTTGCCGGAGCGGCCGAGCGGCGAGGACGGTAAGTGGGAAGTTCTTGAACGGTAGTTTGGTTGACGTGGATGGCTGCGGACCGCGACCGTGCCCATGTTCGACCACATCGCCCAGCTCAAGGCAAATTCACGCGTGGGGTCTTCAGCAATGAAACTGCTTTGCCCGCTCTGGCGAAAGGCGAAGAGCGAATAGCGAAAACCCGGTCGCAGCGTCTCTTCCCCGTTTGCGATATGCTCTAGCCATCCAATTGTGGGGGAAGATTGTGAAACACATTGCCGCTACAACTCTCATGCTGTTGACCATCGCGCCTGCCTTAGCGGGACAGGCCAAGCAATCATCGCCGGCGACCGCCAATCCCATCACGGTTACGCTGCGCCAGATGGAGCAGCGCTACGCGCAGAACCTGATTGCCGCCGCCGAGGAAATGCCCGCCGACAAGTACAGCTACAAGCCGACGCCCGAGCAGATCACCTTCGCACACTTGATCATGCACAGTGCGGAGGCCAACAACTCGTTGTGCGCCGCCATTGCCGGCGCACCGCCGCCCAGCGTCAAACTCAGCGAGACCGATCCCAAAGAGACTTTGACCAAGGCGCTGAAGGATTCCTTCGCCTATTGCGAACAGGTGCTGGCCAAGGCTGATGACAGCGCCTTAGGGCAGACTGTCACTTTGTATGAAGGCCAGACAGGAACGCGCGGCTCAGTGCTGGTGCGCATGGCAGTGGGCTGGGCCGACCACTACAGCGCCGCGGCCATGTATCTGCGGCTGAACAACCTGCTGCCGCCCAGCGCCAGGAAAACAGCAGGCAAGTAAGGGCTGCCGGATGATGAAGAGCATCCCACAATGTGGGACTCCAATCGTCTTTCTCACAATGCGCGAATGTTAGAGCTGGTCTGGCTCTATTGATAATCCTGCCTTGAAGGGGCGCGGCTTCAGCCGCGCCGTTCCGAGCCCCATAAAACCTGGGCTTCAGAGACTGTGTCGCAACCGGCAAAAGAGTTTAGCGGTGGAACGAACCGCTTGAAAATCGACCAACCCAGCCGCGAAGCGGCGAGATGATGTTAGGCGTGGGCGTCAGCCCACGCTCGAAGTGGAACAAAACCCGAGCCGCAGAGCGGCGACACAGGTTGCGACACAGTCTCTTCAGCCCCCTGAGGGAATACATCTCCGCTCGCAAACGATTCTTGAAACCCGCTGTAATCGTTCGAAGTCATCCCGTAAATTGTTCCGGCGTGTGTCAGGGCACGACCTTACAGGCTGCGACAAAATTCGTTTTGCGAATGGTTTGTGTCAGGGCACGAGTTTACTCGTGCCGCCCGATCGCCCAAAGAAGTCGGGCTTTAGCCCTGGAGGTTCGTTTGCAAGGGGCTAAAGCCCGATTTTTTAGACGATAGGACGGCAAGTTGCAGTTGCTATTGCTAATTGCTAATTGCTAATTGCTGCTCTACTTGTAGCCGATCTTCTCAATCCGTTCCTTGGTTACAGAATCCAGACTATTAATAAAATCTCTAAACTGTGGGACTTTTTCTTTAACGGCCAGATGGCCGTAAAGTCTGGCTCTGGGAGGTACTACATGTAAATGCCTCAAGTCAAGGTCAGCCGACATGAGGTCAACGATCTTGGAAAACTCCCTCAGGGGGTCGATCATGAAGTCCTCAAGTCGCAATGTTAGCGTGGCGGCCGGAAGAAAAAGCTCAGTTTCTTCAACAAATTCAGCGAAGGACAGAAATCTCGGCTCTGGTACGGCGGCGAAGAAATCCGGAGCGCCTGCGGCAAAGGCCTTGAACTCAGCAAAGTTCCGCTCCAGATCCTCACAGAGATCGTCCGTGTTCTTATAGACCTGCGCGGTAATTGTACTGATTCGGTTGTCGCGAATGTATCTCCGCCACCAAACCCAGTTGCTCAACAATGAATCGAGAGGATGGCGATAGACAAAAATCAAATCGGCAACTCCCGATCTGACCGCTTCCAAGACGCGGCTGGTTACGGTCGGCGGATGCTGAAAGAGCGAACTATACTTTATGGTTGCGTGGCCGCTATAAATCATCGATGTCGGACCCTGATGGAAAAGGATATCGTCCCTGAAGTAGTAAGCCCTTTCCCCAACGTACCGCAGCAATAGCTCGTTGATATACCAACGTCCGCTGCCGAAGAGTCCAATAACATAGATTGTTCGGTCGTTCCCTACATGAGGGACCTTCCCTCCATAGTTCAGCAGTAGGCGGCGGACCTTCATTCGGACCACCGCCCACTGTTCGCGATGGGATTTCCGCGCGAATCTGGCGAGTGACATCTTTAATATTAAGATCTATCGCTAGTCGCTAGTGTCCTGTAACTGAGGCTCGCTGAATAAATAACGAGCCCTTAATTGTGCTCGACGGCAAGCGACCCCAGGGGCTAAAGCCCGCATCTTCCTGGGCATCGCTACGGCACGGCTGAAGCCGTGCCCTTTCAAAGCGCTTCTACTTATCCTTCGAACTTCAGTTACAAGTCGCTAGTCGCTGGTCGCTAATTGCTGGCTGCTGATTGCTAATTGCTAATTGCTAATTGCTAATTGCTAATTGCTAATTGCTAATTGCTAATTGCTAATTGCTAACCTACTTCCCCAGCTTTACCTGCTTAGGCAAATGCTTCGGGTCATAGACAAAATCCACCAGCCCATCGCGATAATCGATCCTGGTCTGCAAAATTCGCAGCATGTTGAAGCCGAGAATTCCGGAGACCTCGGTGCCCGTCTGCTTGCATACCGGAGTCAGATCGAAGGTGACCACGTCCTGATTGTCTTGTTCGTAGTGCCCGAACTGTAGCGTAGCTTTGTCAGCGCGGTAAACCTTGGCCACGCTGCCACTCAATCCCGTCACCGACAAACCGGGATCGCTCCTGATCTGGGTGATCTCGCGGGCCGCGCGGGTGGACAGAATGTTGGCGAACGAGCCGGTGTCGATCATAAACAGTAACGGGCCGGCGTGGTCCACCAAGGTCGGCACCAGCAGCAGACTGCGAAAGCGAAGCGCCTTGCTCCAGTTGGCCATCTCCGGAGCCACATAGGCATCCTTGGGCAGGTTGGCGGGCGCGGGCACAGCCGCTTTTGCCGCAGCATTGCTGTTCTCGCTTTCGCTCTCCAACTCCTGGCTGTCCTGCGGCAACGTCTGCAATGCCGCGGGATGGGCAGCTTCGTCGGGACGCTTGGGCAGCGGCGACAGCCGCAGCTTCGCGCCGGGTATGTCGATGTCCACCAGGTACGAGCTGAAGACGTCGGCCCCGATCAGGCCGTCCTCGCCGGTCACCGGATTGGCGGCCTCGGTGACGCGCACAATGCAATCCTGAAATTCCAAATCACCCACCCGGATGCGGTCCACCGCCGCGGTGTATCCGCCCTGTTTCCCGGAGTCGCCCATGCCCACGATCGCCTGGTAGGCCAGCCGCTTCAGCCCCAGCTTCTCCGCCGACGTCCGCCCCAGCAGCACTCCGCTGGCGCCGGTGTCCAGCGCCAGCCGCGTCTCCTGGTTGTTGATCTTCACCGCCAGCCCTGAAGCTCCCAGCTTGGTTCCGGGGCGGGCGAGCGCATACAGCTTGGTGTCGGTTTCCCCAACCTTGCTCACCAGCTTGCAGGCGTGCGCCGGGGCGTCGGCGTTCTGCTTCAGGAACGCCAGATACTGTTGCAACTGCCGGCCGACCTGCGGATTCACGGCGGGATTGGCGAGATAGGCCTCCAGCGCGAGAATCCGCTCCTGATGCGGCAGCGCATTGAACCACAGCAACTGCACCTGAAGCTCGTTGGGCGCCAGCTCGTGCGCCCGCTTCAGGTTGTCGTAGGCGCGGCGATACAGCGAATAAACGCGATACACGCGCGCCAGCCCCAGATAGGGCGAAGGCTCGTCGGGCTTCAGGTTCTCCGCCTTGACGTAGGCTCGTTCCGCTTCCGGGATCCTGCCCTCGGCGTAGCGCACATCGCCCAGCGTCAGTTGCAGCAGCCACGAGTTGGGCTGGAGCGCAATTGCGGCCTCGGCCGCGGCCCGCGCGTCGTCCAGCTTTTGCAGCAGCAGGTAGCAGCGCACCAGGCCGACCTGCGCCGCCACCAATTTGGGATCGGCGTTGGCGAGGGCTTGGTACCTGGCGGCGGCCTCGGCGATCTTTCCCGATCCGAAGAGCTGGTCGGCCTCGCCCAGAGCAGAATTTGCAGCGCCCAGTGCAGAGTTTGGTGCCCCCAGAGCAGAATTTGCAGCGCCCGAGTTTCCGCTCTGCACCGCAACTGCCGAGCTTTGCGGGTTCGCGCCGACGCTCGGCATGGTAATAGTCG
>JBEKQY010000278.1:0-5058 GCA_049519235.1 Candidatus Korobacteraceae bacterium
GATTGGTATGGCGCAGCGGAATGGCATTGTACAGTTCGCTTGCTTCACGTTTTCCAGGCGCGAGGTCCACGCGGGCCAGGAGTTGTGGCTTAGGCTCGGCAGGAATCGGGGCAAGCTTGCCCGGCACAAGCGTGGCCGTGGCGGCGTAGCCGTTGGCAGGCGCAGCCAGCATGAGGTTTTCCAGAGCGCAACCCATGCCAATGTGTTCTTCGCGAAGATAGGGATCGAGCGCGCCGACGTTCCTGCTGGTGTCGATGTGCAACTCAATCGAGGAATCACTGACTTTGAAGAGCCAGGGCTGGGTGTTATGCGGGCTGGCGGCCAGAATCGCCGCGCTCACCAGAGCGAGTGGACTATCCTTCGCGTCGCGCCAGTTTTTCCAGGGCTGGTAAGCCGGTCCATCGCCGGTGCTGAAGACGCCTTGATCAACGGCGCGCCAGACGCCGCCGCCGACGACCACTACGGTCACAATTCCTGCGCCTTTGAGGAAAGACCTGCGCTTCATGGAACCACCTCGCCGCTGACTTATGCCCTGCCAGATACAGCTTTCCTAATATACGTTGGGGATCGACTTAGGGACTCAAGGATTTCAGCCCCACGTGAAATTTATTCTCTTATCCCAAGCAGTCTGGGATCGATGCGAAACGGCTCTATCTTCGTGACCTTGGCTTCGAAACCTGGAGCTTGAGGAAAGATTACGACGTTCAGTTCCTGCGGAACTACAACCGACGGCACCAGAAACACCGGGACAGGTGGATCGATGGAGGCGGCGAGAGCTTCTTCGGGTGTCGCTTGCTTGGTTGGAACAGTGTCCGGTATTTCGATTGTCACCAGCACGTAGTCCAGCGGCACATTATCGAAGTCCAAGTGGGCGAGAATTTCCGCGAGCGCCAGCGACGGCTGCTGGGCCGCGTAGATAACAGGAGTACCTTTGTGATTGCATCGGCCGGCGGCGTAAAGACCGCCTGTTCCGGCGAGATCGTTAGCGTACTTGCTTCGGGTCAGACGGTAGACGATCAAAGGAACATGCCGTGATCGATCCGGACCAACTCTTCTTCAACGGCGGCAGGATCTTGTGTCAGGATCTGGAGAGGAGTTTGGTTGTGAAAGGCGCGGTTCGGCTTGTTGAGCCAGGCGTTCGCGTTGGTTCGCGAGCCAAAGGTATCGACCGCGTGCGCCAAGACTTGAGCGTATTCTGCGGTTTGGGCATCCACCCTGAAGTACGGCGAGCGCGACACATCGCTGTGCCGCCGATTGACCGAGAGCGCGGGGGCTGTCGGGGTGGAAGCCGAAGCTGGGGCTAGTGTCGGTGTCGCTCGCTCCGGTCGCGACTCTCTTTGTCCTGCGGACCGGCCTGCCGTTTGCTCTCCAGCGATCTCCACCTGCCTTTCCCACACGAATTTAATTACATGGGCCAACGTCGGGAAATCCCGTGGCTGGAGAATCTCGTCAGGGGGAATGTTATATTCCGACCGGATGACCGCAAGCATCGCCGCCCAGCCGTCGGCACCGATTCCAAGCTCCGCTTCTACATTCAGATCCAAGTCCAACATGTCCTTGGGATATCCTGTCTTCCGGGCTATTATCTCCAGGATTTTGTCCCTAACAGGATCGTCCGCAGTCCGATCGGCCACGATGGGAGTTGCATGGGCTATGATGGGGCCTGTCGCTGGTGGCCTGCCAAACGTCCCCTCCCGCTTGCGCTTTTTTGCGAGGTCGGTATCCGGCTTAGGCTCTATTCTTTTCAAGTAACGATCCCCTCATCATGCCCAATTATATCCAAAGCCATGGTGTGGGTGCCTTGCAATGTTCGCCGGTTTGCCTAACCTCTCGCGCAACTCTACAATAAACGTTTATCCCTTCCGCGGAAACGAATCATGATCCATTTTCCTGTCCCTGAGGCGCTCACCTTCGATGACGTGTTGCTGCTGCCCGCCAAGTCTGACGTTGTGCCTGCTCTGGCGGACACTACCACTCGCCTGACCCGCAACATCGAGCTGCGCGTTCCCCTCATCAGCGCGGCCATGGACACGGTGACCGAATCGCGCATGGCGATCGCCATGGCGCAGCAGGGCGGGCTGGGCATCATCCACCGCAATCTCTCTATCGAGCAGCAAGCCAGCGAAGTGGACAAGGTGAAGCGCTCGGAGAGCGGCATGATCGTCGATCCCATCACCGTCTCGCCGGAGCAGAAGATCTCCGACGCGCTGGAAGTGATGCGCCACTACCGCATCTCCGGCGTGCCCGTCACCAAGAACAAGAAGCTGGTCGGCATTCTCACCAACCGCGATCTCCGCTTTGAGACCCGCACCGACATCCCCATCAGCGAAGTGATGACCAAGGAAAACCTGATCACGGTTGCGGTCGGCACCACGCTAACCGAGGCCGAGGCGATCCTGCACACCCACCGCATCGAGAAGCTGCTGGTGGTGGACGACCAGTACAACCTCAAAGGCCTGATCACGGTGAAGGACATCCAGAAGCGGCTGAAGTATCCCACCGCCGCCAAGGACGATCATGGCCGCCTGCGCGTGGGCGCGGCCGTCGGCGCGACGGGCGATTATCTGGAGCGCGCGCAGGAGTTGGTCCGCACCAAAGTTGATCTGCTTGCCATCGACAGCGCTCATGGACACACCACCCGCGTCATCGAGGCCATCAAGAGAATCAAAGCGACTTTGCCGGAGGTTGATCTCATTGCCGGCAACGTCGGCACCTTCGATGGCGCCTGCGAATTGGCGCGCGCCGGCGCCGACGGCATCAAGGTCGGCATCGGCCCCGGCTCCATCTGCACCACGCGGGTGGTGACGGGCGCAGGTGTGCCGCAGATCACCGCGATCGCCGAGGCCGCCCGCGCTACCCGCGACAGCGACGTTTCGGTCATCGCCGACGGCGGCATCAAGTACTCCGGCGACATCACCAAGGCGATTGCCGCGGGCGCGCACTGCGTGATGATCGGCTCATTGCTGGCCGGAACGGAGGAAAGCCCCGGCGAGACGATTCTCTACCAGGGACGCTCGTTCAAGGCTTATCGCGGCATGGGATCGCTGGCCGCGATGGCGCAAGGCTCCAGCGAGCGCTACTTCCAGACGACAGACTCGGATTCGGCGGATTCTTCTGTGCCAGTCATCTCCGAAGACGGCGGGGAGGGCAATCGCCTGGCGAAGCTGGTGCCCGAAGGCATCGAGGGACGCGTGCCGTATCGCGGTACCGTCGGCATGATCGTCTATCAGCTCGTCGGCGGGGTGAAGAGCGGCATGGGCTACGTGGGCTGCGGCAGCATTGCGGAGCTGCAACAGAAGGCGCGCTTCGTGCGCATCAGCGGCGCAGGTTTGCGCGAGAGCCATGTGCATGACGTGATGATCACCCGCGAGGCCCCCAACTACCGTGTGGAATAACGCGCGGCGACCATGACCATCCCTCCACCTCAGGAGTCGCCACACGTCCGGAGCATCTGACTTGCTGAAGCCCACGTTTCGATCGCTGGTCCGCAACTGGTGGCTGGTCATCGTCTGGCTGGGCGTCATCCGCATGGAATCCACCGACACGGCCTCGGCAGCCAATACCACGGTGGTCCTGTACAAGGTGATTGTGGTCGTCGCTCCCCATGTGAAACCGTCATTTGTGCAGCAACTCGACGAGGTCCTGCGCAAGAGCGGACACTTCCTGGGCTACGGAATCCTCAGCGTGCTTGTCTTTCTCGCGCTGCGCAACACCAATCGCGACCGGCTGCGGCCGCTGCTGCGACGCTCGTGGGGAATTTATTTGAGTGACCTGTGGCGAGCGGAATGGGTGTTGATTGGCATGCTGGCGACCGTAGTCACCGCGTCGTTCGATGAGATACACCAGACGTTTATTCCTTCGCGCCAGGGCCGCTGGCAGGATGTTGTGCTGGATACCGTCGGAGCGGCCGTCCTGCAGGTGGTGGTCTATCTGCTCTCGACGCAAGTGCTGAAGCATCGCCAGATGACCGCTCCTCATCTGGAACTCACATCCACGCGCTGAGCCTAACTGCTGCCCTCTACTGCTGTATCACCTGAATCGCTTGCGGATGGACCTGCTGGTTGCGGATCTGCGAAGCGTCCCAGCCTCCGCCCAGCGCTTTGACCAGATAAACTTCAGTGACCATTTGCTGGCCCGCCAGTTGGGTTGCCAATCGTTGATTGGTGAGCAACGCCGATTGCGCGGTGATCACGTCCAGGTACGAGGTGACGCCGCCTACGTATCGATTGTTGGCGATCTCCAGCGCGCGCCGGGCGTCAGCCACCGCGGCATCCTGAGTCGAATTCGCGTGCGCCAGCTCGTTCAGGCCGGAGAGGCCATCTTCCACTTGCTGGAAGGCTTCCAGCACGGCCTCGCGATAGTTGGCTACCGACTCATCGTAGGTGTGCTTGGCCAGCGCCAGGTTGGCCCGGTTGCGCCCGCCGTTGAACACCGGCTCCAACAGATCGCCGCCCAGCGACCAGATTGCGTTGGGGGCGGTGAACAGGCTGGTGAGGCTCGTGCTCTCGTATCCGCCGGCGCCGGAAAGCGTCAGTTGCGGATAAAATGCCGCCTTGGCAACGCCCACCCGCTCGTTCTGGTTGGCCATTCTCCGTTCTGCCGTGGCGACATCCGGACGCCGCTCCAGCAAATCGGACGGCACTCCCAACGGCACCGGCACCGGCGTGGCATTCAGCGGCCGCACCGGCACATTGAAGGTCGAGGCGGGATGCCCTGTCAGCACGGCAATGGCGTGTTCATACTGCTCACGCTGCTGCTTCACCAGGTAGAGCTGCGAGACCGTGGAGTCGAGCAGGGTCTGCTGTTGCGCCAAGTCCAGCCCCGAGGCGACCCCGCCAGTGTGCCGGTCCTGCACCAATTGCAGACCCTTCTGTTGAATGTTGACCGAATCCTGCACTACCTGAGTTTCGGCGTCCAGTTCCCGCAGGCTGAAATAATCGGCGGCCAGCTCAGCCGCCAGCACCAGTTGCACGTTGTACATGTCGGCCGCGCTGGCTTGCAGGTTCGCATTCGATGCTTCCAGGCTTCGCCGCACCTTGCCGAAGAGGTCGGGCTCGT
>JBEKQY010000279.1:0-5005 GCA_049519235.1 Candidatus Korobacteraceae bacterium
CCTGGGCCGCCCATAACCGCGGAGATCACGGAATTCGACACTACCGCCAGACCGCAAGAGCAATGTGTGCGAACTATCGGGCACGGTTCTCACGCAGACACTGAAGTCGTGCCCTGACACAAGGCGATTTATGAGATAGCTTAGTCGTGGTGGAGTTCGGCTCGTCCTCGGCTGGGTTGAAGGTCTTCAATCGTTGCGACGCCGGGAAAACTTCCGTCTCATGATCGGGGCCGTTCTCGGGTCTCTTGGAAAGCCGGCAAGATTTGGACCGGCTGTCGATCATCGTTCCAAATCGCGTATGGTAAGCCACCTGCGGTTGCCCCACTGGCTGTTCCCGCACAAGAAATACGTTTTAACGATTTGTGCCGCGCTGCTTTGCAGCGCGCCAGTCATGGCGCAACCGGACGTTCACGCGCTGGCCGCGAAAGTCGACCAACGTTACGACCACATGCACACCCTGGAAGCGCAGTTCACCGAAACCTACAGCGGCGCGGGCATGTCGCGCACCGAGAGCGGCACGCTGCTGCTGAAGAAACCTGGCCGCATGCGCTGGGATTACGATCAGCCCCGTCCCAAGCTGTTCCTCACCGACGGACAGACGGCGTGGTTCTACGTGCCGGGCGAGCACCAGGCGCGTCGCACACCGGTCAAGCAGCTCGACGATTTGCGCTCGCCGCTGCGTTATCTGCTGGGCAAGACCAAGCTGGAAAAAGAACTTGAGGGACTTTCCTTCGCGCCGGATAAGAAGCCAGTCGTCCCAGGCGACGTAGTGCTGCGCGGCATCCCTAAAGGAATGCAGGAGCGCGTGGCGCAAACTCTGCTGGAGATTGCGCCTGATGGGTTGATCGTGCGCATCGTGGTCGAAGAACTTGACGGGTCTATGACAGAATTCCGCTTTCTTCAGCCGAAGGAAAACGTCGAAATACCAGACGCACGATTTCGCTTCGTGCCTCCGCCCGGCGTCGAGATAGTGTCAGGAACGGAGTTTATGGAGTAGCCGGAGTCCCGCACTTAGCACTTGGCAATTAGCACTTAGTACCCGGAGGAATCAGTGCAGCGTCCATCAAAATTCAGCGCCAAGTGCTAAATGCTAAGGGCCAAATGCCAGGAGCGAAAAGCTGATAGCTGACGGCTGATAGCTGACAGCTCGCGATGTTAGACTATAGTTAACGCCTCACCCTAAGGGAATCTCTCGATAATGGCCGAATACACCATCAAGATGGCTGACGAGCAGGGCCACGTTCTGGAGCAGATCGAGAACGGAGCCTCGGAGGCGGAGGTCCGCGATCGTTTTGCCCAGCAGGGCTACTTCGTCTACTCCATCAAGTCGAAAGGCCTGTTAGCGGGTGAAATCAACCTGCCCCGGCGCCGCAAGATCAAGCAGGAGCAGTTCGTCATCTTCAACCAGCAGTTTGTGACCTTGATCCATGCCGGCTTGCCGATCATCCAGTCGCTGGAATTGCTGATCAAGCGCCAGCGCAATCTCTTCTTTCGCTCGGTATTGCAGAATGTGCGCGACCGCGTGCGCGGCGGCGAATTGCTCTCGGACGCTTTCGAGGCGCAGAAGGTGTTTGCCAAGGTCTACACCACGACGCTGCTGGCCGGCGAAAAGAGCGGCAATTTAGAGGAAGTGCTTGGCCGCTATATTGCCTTTCAACGCCTGGCGGTGACTTTCCGTAAGAAACTGATTTCTTCCCTGGTCTATCCCACATTGCTGGTGGGCGTGCTCATCGTGATGATGACCTTCCTCATCACCTTTGTCGTGCCGCAGTTCGCGAACCTATACCACACGCTGGGCGCGGAGCTGCCGCCCATGACTTCGCTCATGCTGTCCATCGGCGTCAATGCCAAGCATTATTTTCTCTACACGCTCGCAGTGTTGGCGGTGGCCGGGTTCTTCCTGTGGCGCTGGATGAAGAGCGATAGCGGTTCGACCCAGATGGACCGCATCAAGTTGAGCATCCCGATGCTGGGCGACATCTGGCTGAAATATCAGGTCGCGGTCTTTTCCCGCATGCTTTCCACCCTGCTATCGGGCGGATTGCCGCTGGTGCCCTCGCTGGAAACTGCGGAAGAGTCGATGCAGAGCCGCCTGATGAGCCACGGGATCAATACGGCCACGCGCGGCGTTCGCGAGGGCCAAAGTCTGGCGCGCAGCCTGGAAGAGACGAAAGTTTTCCCTGAGATGTCGGTCGAGATGATTGAGGTCGGCGAGTCTACGGGAGCCTTGCCGGCAATGCTGAACTCAATTGCCGAGTTCTATGAAGAGGACGTGCAGAACGCGCTGGCCACGGCCATGTCGCTGATCGAGCCGGTGATCCTGATTGTGATGGGCGTAGTCGTCGCGTTTGTGCTGATCTCGCTGTACTTGCCCATCTTCAGCCTCGGCACCGGGACGCTGCATTAGAGGCGGTAATTAGCAACTAGCAATTAGCAACGGTACAACGGGTGTTGGGTTTTGACTAATTGCTAATTGCTAATTGCTAATTGCTAATTGCCGACTGGAAACTCGAAACTCGAAACTAGAAACTGAGGCTTCCACATGCCAGAACCACCAAAAGTAATTTTCGTAGGCGGCAACGGCGGCCTGGCCACGGGCGACGAAATTGAACGTGGCAAAGACCTGGCGCGGCGCTATCGCTGCGAGTTCGTGGACCTGAAGAACTTCCACATCCAGCACGAACTGTTTCGCAAGATTCCCGTGGACCTGATGTTCCGCTACAACTTCGTTCCGCTGGAGGACAAGGAAGACGGCCGTCTGCTGATCGCCATCGCCGATCCCAGCCAGTTGATGATGATCGACGAGATTGGCCTGCTGTTAGCCCGTCGCATCTCCACCAAGGTCGCCTCGCTCTCTCAGATTAACGATATCCTGAAGAAGACCGAGCAGTCACAGCGTGTGCTGGAGGAAGCCAGCGAGGGTTTCGCGCTCGACGTCATCGCGGAAGACGAGAACTCCGACGAGACCATCTCCATCGAGAAGCTGACCGCCGAGACCGACATCAGCCCCATCATCCGCCTGGTCGACACCACGATCTTTACCGCACTTCAGCGGCGCGCCAGCGATATTCACATCGAAACCCGCGACGACTCGGTGGTCATCAAGTACCGCATCGACGGCGTGCTACAACAGGCGATGCAGCCCATCGCCAAGGAGCATCATTCCACCATCATCTCGCGCGTCAAGGTCATGAGCGAGCTGGACATCTCCGAGCGCCGCGTGCCGCAGGATGGCCGCTTCCGGGTGCGCTACAACGGGCGCTCCATCGACTTCCGCGTCTCCATCATGCCGTCGATCCACGGCGAAGACGCGGTGCTCCGCGTGCTCGACAAGGAATCAATGAGCGAAAAGTTTCACAAGCTCACGCTTGATGTCGTCGGCTTCAGCGAGGAGGACCTGCGCAAGTTCCGCCGCTACATCAAAGAGCCGTATGGCATGGTGCTGGTGACCGGGCCGACCGGCTCCGGCAAGACGACCACACTCTATGCCGCGCTGAACGAGATCAAGGCTGACGAAGACAAGTTCATCACCATCGAAGACCCGGTCGAGTACCAGATTCGCGGCATCACCCAGATTCCGGTCAATGAGAAGAAAGGTCTGACCTTCGCTCGCGGCCTACGCTCCATCCTGCGCCACGATCCGGACAAGATCATGGTGGGCGAAATCCGCGACACCGAAACAGCGCAGATCGCCATCAACGCCGCCCTTACCGGACACCTGGTATTCACCACGGTCCACGCCAACAACGTAGTCGATGTACTGGGACGCTTCCTCAACATGGGCGTCGAGGCATACAACTTCGTTTCGGCGTTGAACTGCATTCTGGCGCAACGGCTGGTGCGGTTGATCTGCGAGTTCTGTAAGAAAGAGGTGCGTTACTCGGACGAAGAATTGGAAGCCAGCGGTCTGGATCTCAAAGAATGGGCGAATATTCCCTTCTACGAAGGCGAGGGCTGCATCGAGTGCGCGGGCACCGGGTTCCGCGGTCGAAGCGCGATCCATGAGCTGCTGGAGCTGACCGACAACGTGCGCGAGATGATTCTGGCCAAGAAGCCGAGCAGCGAAATCCGACGTACTGCCAAGGAAGAAGGAATGCATTTCCTTCGCGAGTCGGCAATTGATAGAGTGAAACGTGGCCTGACCACGCTGAGAGAGATCAACAAGGTCACGTTTATTGAGACGACGAGATAAGGCGGCATTTGGCACTTAGCACTTGGCACTTAGTGCGTGTTTGGGTAGAGCAGGCCTTTAAGGCCTGCGTCCAGCGGCGGCAACAGAATCCGTTTCGGCGCTGAGGTCGAAGACCTCAGCGCCGAAACCCCCAAAATTGGCGTTGGAGACGCGGGCCTGAGGGCCCGCTCTACCCGGACACGGCGATTCCTAAACTGCTATAAATGCCAAGTGCTAAGTGCTAAGTGCTAAATGCTAAATGCTAAATGCTAAGTGCTAAGTGCTGGCCAGCGACAGAACAGAAACATTATGCCCCAACCCCACATCTCCCGCCCCCGCGTTGCCTGCGAGATCAGCGCCGAGCGCATTGTAGCCGCACGTTCCGCCGAGGGCGGAACCACGTTGGAAGCGGCGGCAGCGGCAGCGTTGCCTCCGGGCTTGCTGACTCCGGGATTGCTACAGGCCAACATCCCTGAGCCCGCGCAGGTGGTCCCGGTTTTGCGTGATTCGCTGGCGGCGGTAGCGGGACGCTCGCGCGACATCTGTCTCATCATTCCCGATGCGACTACGCGCGTCATGCTGCTCGATTTCGAGACGCTTCCTGAGAAGCACCAGGACGCCGACGCCGTCGTCCGATTTCGGCTGAAGAAATCATTGCCTTTTGAAGTGGAACAGGCCGCAGTCTCGTTCGATCGGCAGGGAACCTCCAATCCCATACGGGTAGTGGCTGCGGTCACACCGCGCAGCGTTCTGGAAGAGTACGAGTCGCTGGTCCGTGAGGCTGGCTACAACTCCGGGACGGTGCTGCCGTCGATGATTGCGGCTTTGGGCTTG
>JBEKQY010000280.1:0-4989 GCA_049519235.1 Candidatus Korobacteraceae bacterium
CCCAGCGCTCGCGTCAAAGGATTGAGATTGGGATTGCGCTTGCATCTTCTGCCCGCTCGACCACAGCTTACAAGCAGTAGATGGAGTCAACTTTCCCGCCGGGCCGGCATTGTAAACCGCAGTCTTCGCGTGAAGGGCAAAAAAGAACACCAGCGCGCAGAACGCAACTGGCATCGCGCGCCACAGCGTCTTGTTTTGCATGATTCGCAGATTCAAAGCTTGTTTTGCCTGACGCGAAGATTTCACGGCGGCGTGTCTTGTATCATGCGAAAATTTCGCACCCAAGGCCGCGTCCCACCCCGCCTTAGACATTATACGTGCGAAGCCTGGATTGGTAAGCGAGTTGCCAATGCGGCTCAGCGAGTCCCAACGAAGATGTTGACCCTGGCACGGCCGCTGGCGGCAAATTCGACATGCAAGAACTTGTCAGCACGCAATCCAGCGCTATTGTGGTTTCGAGAAAATCGAATCTAAGTTGAAGGTAACGCCGATCGCGCCCCGAACGTCGCTCTCCTTTACTAACTCAGTCCGATTCGCATAAGTGAAAGAGAGAGGAATATCGACACCAGAACCCTTACCGGCCGGTATGGTGAACTTGCCCTGGAACAACCCGATATTGCCTGTCCGGCTTTCGGAAACCCCATTTACAAGTACATGTTGTCCGAGCGGCTCGTTGATAAGATCCATATAGAGGCCGGAGAAGGTTAACGTCGGCTTACCGACGCTTGCAATCTCGGGCAGTGGAATATCGACTTCCGCCGTCGCCTGAACGTCGCGCATACTGCCACCCTTGGCCCCGGCGGGCAGCGAGTCGAAGATGGTGGCGACTCCATTGATCGATAGCTGGCTTCCCGCTAATAGATAAGTATTAAAGATGAGGTTGAAGGTCGATAGATTAGGAAGAGGAGATTTTACCGATAGCATCTTGGTTGAAGTGGAGCTTGGAATCTGACTGGCCGACTGACGAGTATAGTCATATTCAAAGCTCACGGTTGGACTTTGCATAATCTTTGTGTAAGCCTTGTTTTTCGCGTCGCTTACTTTGATAAGGGCAGCAATGGTGTCTTGCTCGGCGGCAATTATATCTGGAGAATCCTTAATTCGTTCCGCTAAATCATCGCCCAACTTTGTAAGCATCGGCTTTATCCCGTCGTCTGACGCTGTTTTAGACCACTTATCAAATTCTGCATTCGCTAGCGCAGCCCACTCAGCCTCTGGCGTTGGCTGGCCTGGCTTGGAAGCCGGCTCCTTGAGAAACAGATCCAAGAATTTTGCTGCCTGATTGCTTGAAAGCTGCAAACTCTGAACCACGGGAACCCAGACACAGCGACTGTCTGCTTCGGTCTTGGTACTCGTGCCTGCAGCACAGTTTCTAGCGCTCCATTTGGGGTCTCTCGGGTCTCGGTGATTCCAAATATCGTAGTGCACCGAGAACCCACCAAAAGTATTCGTCTGATTCAACGCCGCGGTGCTGGAGCTTGTGCTCTGGCTGGGGACGAAAGTCAGCGCAAAGGACGTTTTGGCGATGTTCCTGATGATCGCATTTTGCTCCTGGATCTTGTTAAAGCTGGTAATGTAATCGTGAAACTTAATAGCAGAAATTGCATTGGCAATATTGCCCCTAAGCACAATTTGATTATTCACCACGGACTGCGTCAATCCGCCATGCTCCACCGCGAATCCAAACAACCATGGAACACTGCCTTTGTTAGTAGTAGACGTGGCACTTGCGGCAGACTGTGTGGTAGTCACTTGCACATCCACCCGCTGCTCCTGGAAATCATGAACTAGCTGGGTGACTGCAGCCTTTGGATTAACAACCGTGCCTCGGGCTGCCAGATAGTATAGGTAGGTCGTGGGACTGGTAACGATCGCTTTTTGTGCACTGCGATCATTCTGCTTAAATTGCGTAACCAACTGATCTAATATCTGGTCCTGGGCCGACGGCTGAGCTGCGGTGGAGCCTGTGGCCGAAGTCGGACTTGAACCTGGGTTCGGCACCGGTTTCGACTTCTGAGCCAATAACAGTGGTCCATCTGCCAAGATGGCGGACAAAATCGAGAGCAACAGGAAATATCGCAGGCAGCCCTGATACATCGCGTTTCTCCTCAGTATTAGGTTCTAAGTTGCCTTTGTAAAGAAATAAGAGATTGGCAGCGGCAGCGAGCCTTGACCAAGAACAATATGGGAAGTCCGTGTACCTCCCGCAGATCCAGAGATCACAATTGCGTACGTCTGCTTAGGGTCGGGGTCACCGGCAGCAATAGATTCGGCGTAGGTTGCGACATATGTAACGAGAGTAGGTGCGGAGCTGGCGGCTGGCATCCTGAAGGACCGCTGTTCGCCCTGGCCGTCGGGAACAATGTTCTCCCACTTAGAGCCGCTGGGCGGGTCTGAGAACCCACAAAGGAACGGCAGCTTGTTCACATGTGTCGAGACAGTGATGACCTCGTCAGGTTTTGCGGTGTAATGATTGTCGTCGATTGGTGTCATAATTAACCCTCGTTAACTCCTATGTGCCGAACAGTCAGCGGCCAATCCATCGCAAAGTATATACACCAGACGTGCCCGGCAAAACCCGAACCAGGAAACTACCGCTTATAGATTCATGTACTCCGGGTGGTAGTCCTTCCATATTCCGGTGGCGGGCGAGATCTGGCGCACCGGCATGTCTTCGGCGTGTTTGGCGGTGCGGACCCACTCCCAGGCGCGCAGTATCTCGGACTCATGGAAGTAGCGGGTCTCGGCCTCCAGCACCGCCGCGCCCGCGGTGAGCATCGCCATGATCTCTTCCCATTTGTCGGCCCCTACCACCGCCATACGCGCGATGTGGTCCGTATGCTTCTGAAGGAAGCGCATCTCGTCCCACCGCGCTTTCCAGTCGGCGCCGTGCATCTGCGACAGATCGGCGAGAATGCCGATGGGCTTGTGTTTGCGCTCGCGAAGAAGGAATTCGATCTGAGGCTCGAATCCCTTGATGTCCTCGTCGGTCATCTTGCCGGTGACCTTGAATCCCAACGCTCCGCCTGAACTCTCTTTGAGTCGTTCGATCATCGTGTGCGCGCTCCTGGGTGAGTAGGTTGCAGTATACAGTGCGAGGTCGTCAAAGCTCATCGCCGCCGACTGCGATCTTGCCGCACCGGCCGAGATCAGGCGTGTCTTTCACATACGTTTCAATGCCAGCTTGGCGGCGTTGTAGCCGCACATGCCGTGTACGCCCCCGCCCGGCGGCGTGGAGGACGAGCAGATGTAGATGTCCCGTGCAGAAGTAGCATAGTACCTCATTGTGGGACGAAACAGGAACTGGGACAGATTCATCAACCCGCCGCCGATGTCGCCGCCGATCAGGTTGGCATCCATGGCTTGCAACCCCGCCGGCGAAAACACCCGCCGCTCTAGAATGCAGTCGCGGAAGCCGGGAGCAAAGCGCTCGATCTGCGCTTCGATCCGCGGCAGCATGTCGAAGTCGGAGCCATTCGGTACGTGGCAATACGCCCAGGCAATATGCCGGCCTTGCGGCGCGCGGGTGGGGTCGAAGAGTGTGGGCTGCGCCAGCAGCACAAATGGCCGTTCAGCGTGACGCCCGTGGCGCATCGCGTCTTCGGATACGACGATCTCCTCCAGCGTGCCGCCAATATGCACGGTCGCCGATCGCCGGCACTCCGCCGCCTTCCACGGCACCGGACCGGACAACGCGTAGTCGACCTTGAAGACGCCCGGCCCGTAGCGATAGCGCGCCAGGCGGCGCTGGTAGCTTGCCGACAACCGGTCCCCGGCGATTTGCCGCAACTGGCGCGGCGTCACATCGCATAGTGCGACATCGTATTTCCCGACGGAGGCAAGATTCTCGACGCGGCTCGAGACCTGCACTGTGCCTCCGAGGCTGGCCAGATAACGGCAGAGCGCGTTGGTAATCGCCTGCGCGCCGCCGCGCGGGATTGGCCATCCCACAGCATGGGCGGTAGCTCCCAACATAATGCCAAACGCCGAACTCAGAGGTTCTTCCAGCGAAAGAATGGAATGCGCCGCCAAGCCGGCGAACAGCGCCCTGGTCCGCGGGTTGCGAAACCAGAAATGCGCAATCGCATTCGCCGAAGGAAATCCCAGCAATCCCAGGCGCGCCAGCAATAATGGATGGCGTGAGAACGGAGAGACAGGCCGCAGAACTTCAGGAGCCAGTTGCGTCCAATGCTCGGCAAACGGCCCAAACAGCCTGCGCCACTGCTTGCCATCCTCGCCGAGCGCAGCTTCAGCCTGGCCCAGATCGCGCTCCAGCATTACCGCCGTGCCGTCATCCAAAGGGTGCGCCAGCGGCGCAGGCGGCTGAATCCATTGCAGCCCATAATCGCACAGCGGAAGGGTTGAAAAGAATGGCGACGCCAGCGCCATGGGATGCACCGCCGAGCCGAAGTCGTGCAGGAATCCTGGCAAGGTCAGAGGAAGAGTGCGGGCGCCGCCGCCAGGTTGCGGCTCAGCTTCGAAGATGTCGACCTGCAACCCCGCTTGCGCCAGAACGATGGCCGCCGCCAGACCGTTGGGGCCGGCTCCGATGACAACTGCTCGTCGCTGGGTTGCAGGCATAGTCGGTAGCCCCGGTGTTGAGCAATCGATAGCGCGTGGTCACCCGCGCCGGAAGAGCAGAACAAGCGCCACATGGATGGTACGAAGGACGCGACGGCTACACCTGCTCGCCATTACGCTCCAGCGCAACGAAAAAGTCACGGCTGATTGGCTCAATCGTTGCCTTCACCTCGGGAAACTTGGCGAACAACTGCTGGAGCTGCTCCTTGCTATAAAGAAAAAGGTCGCAACGCTTTTTGTAGCGAATCTTCCGCTGCCATGCCAGAATGCCGCTGGCCACCGGAAATGAGAAGAACGCTTTACTGCGGGTGAGCGACAGCACCTTTGCCACAACTTTTTCCGGATCGGGCATGTAGTCCATGAAGCCCATGACGATGACGTAATCGAAAATCTCTTTCGGCTCGTAAG
>JBEKQY010000281.1:0-4982 GCA_049519235.1 Candidatus Korobacteraceae bacterium
CCTGGGCCGCCCATAACCGCGGAGATCACGGAATTCGACACTACCGCCAGACCGCAAGAGCAATGTGTGCGAACTATCGGGCACGGTTCTCACGCAGACACTAAAGTCGTGCCCTGATACAAGGCGGTCAAAGCGAACTTTTTCGGCGGCCTGCGAAGCCGTGCCCTGATACAAAGCATTCCAAGGGAGAGTTTTTCAGCGGCCTGTAGAATCGTGTCCTGACACAAGGCGTTCGAAGCGGAGTTTTCAGCGGCCTGTGAAGCCGTGCCCTGACACAAAGCGATTTATCGGACACTTTCTAGCCATTCCAAATCATGCACATGGGCGTATCCATCACGTTGAGCCGGGCGTGCGAGGTCATCGAAATCCCGAGCGGGACGCGAAGCACGCTACCTGCCGGTGCCGTTGTCAGGATCATGCAAACTTTGGGAGGCAGCTACACCGTCAGCGGTGGCCAGTATGGTTACATGTACCGCATCGACGCACATGATGCCGATGCGCTGGGGCTGCCCACTCCGGAAATGGCGGCCGCGGTCGAGCAGCGGCCCTTCAGCGAGCAACTGGTTTGGGATGAGCTGAAGACCGTCTTCGATCCCGAGATCCCAGTCAACATCGTGGATCTCGGTTTGGTCTATGGGTGCAACATCACTCCCGCCGATCAGGGCGGGCACAAGATCGACATCAAGATGTCGATGACGGCGCCGGGTTGTGGTATGGGCAACGTGCTCAAAGCTGATGTGGAGAGCAAGCTCGCGCGCCTGCCCGAGGTGACGGAAGTCAACGTTGAGATCGTCTTCGACCCACCGTGGAGTCCGGCGCGTATGTCGGAAGCGGCCAAGCTCCAACTCGGCTTCGACCTCGACTTCGGCGAAGCGCCGTCCGGTCTGCCGGTGATCCGGTAGCAAGAGCAATCGCTAGTGGGCAGGTTGCGAGACCTGGGGTACGTCATTGCGCAGGTAGACACTGTACGCTGTGTTCTCAAAGACCAGACGATAGCGGCTGTGCAATTTGCTCCGGGAACGATCCCAGGCAATTTTTAGACCGGGCGAAAGCGCCCAGTGCGGGCCATAGAACTCATTCTCGACGAACACTTCGGGCAGTCTGCGGGAGAAAAAGCCGAGATATTGGTCATCCACCAGGGGCGGGCCAAAGCCAAGGGCAAAGCCCAACTCCGATCCGCCCATGACGGTCCCGCCGGGAGGCCGAGAGCTTTGAATGACCGCGACGGCAGGGTTGTATAGATTGCGATAGCTGTTGCTGTAGATCCTATATCCGATGCCGCAAATGGTCACCAGAATGTTAGCCGCAAGCAGGCTGGTCGCTAGCAGCCGGCCAAGACCGCCCGCCTGCCACCGGCCATACACCCAGACCGCCCCACAGGCGGCAAAGGTTGGCACAGAGTATATGAGATAGTTGGTGAACTTCTGGTTGTCAACGACTGCAAGAACCACGTATGCGATACCGGCCAAAACCAGCAGACGCCTGGCTACCGGTTGGGAGCGAAGATTCCGGTCGGCAAGCAAGCCCAAGACTCCGGCCGCCAGAAAAACCAGAGATACAACTTTCAGCTTGAGAATACCGGTGTAGCCTTCGTAATAGCTGTGAAAATATCGCTGGTACGCATCATTCAATACGTTGCGGAGGGTAGCTGACAATCCGCCGACCCGATATCCCCATGCAGCCCGGGTTTGCGCAAGAAAGATGGCAGGGGCCAGATGAATGTAGTAAAGGCAGCAGGCTGCGCCGATCAGGTAAGGCAGGGCGGCGGCCACAAGCGTCCGCCACGTGGTCCGCCGCCAATCCCACAACACCATGGCGGCAATGGAAACACTCATGACTATGCCCACGGGATGACAAAATAACGAGGCGGCCCCAAACCAGGCCGCAAGCACCACCCCGCGATTCCAGTTTGACTCTCTGAAATAGAAATAGCTTGCCAGTCCGGCTAGTCCCAAAGCCGCGCACATCATTTCCATTCGGCCGTAGGAAGCTTTAACCACCGACTCGTAATCAAGAGCAACGACCGAAGCCACCAGCAGAGCGAGCGATTCCTTACGACTTAGTGACCTGATCAACACAAACCACGAGACAACGAAGACGCAGCCCCAGAGTATGGAGAACATTCTCATCCAAACCACGGTCGTTGGAACGAGCTTGAACCACACTCCAAGGGTTACGAGGTATAGAGGAAATTGCCAGTAGGTGTATTGGTGAACCCCGGGGCATTCCAACAAACCATAAGGCGCAAGCACAGAGCTTCCCAGATGACCGAAGTTCCGGAAATTCAGGGCCACATCGGCAAACAGGCCTTCATCCCACCATGGGGCCCGGGTCAGCGAAAGCCCAACACTCAGTGCCAGAAAAACCAGCATGGCGGCGCCGGCAGCTAGCCACTGCGCGCGGGAAGCTGGCACTATGGGCTCCGATTCTTCAGCGCTATAAATTGTGACAGGCATGATCCAGACTTAGTTGACGCGAAGAACACTGGTACAAGCGCTCGATCACGATCTGAAGTATGGGCACAACCGACCCGAACACCAGTATCCAAGCCGGCGAGCAAATGATCTTAACGGTTATCCGGAATTTCCGTTTCCAGTTCCTTACAGCCCCACAATATATACCCATCGAAGGAGTTCAGCGCACTTTTGTTCCCTGGCTGGGCAGGCTAACAGCCAAACGCGCAAAGCGAACTGCGAACTGCGGGCTCACCTTACATGCGCTTTATACAGCAGGTAGCTGAAGCTTTCGCGCAGGGCGGCGAGATATCGTCCCACAATCGTCTTGGGAATCGAACCGGGGCGCGGCGAGATATAAACCGTGATGCCTTGCGCCGTCATCATCTGCTTGGCGCGGAACATGTGGTAGGCATCGCTGACCAGCAGGCAACTGCGCATGTCGTTGGCGTGCAGGATGACGGCCACGCGCTGGGCGGATTCGTCGGTGTCGCCGCCCTGGGTTTCGGCGATGAGATTTCCGTCGGGCACGCCGCGGGCTTCCAGATAGTCGCGTCCGACCTGGCCTTCGCTGAAGTGAGGATCGTTGCCCGCGCCGCCGGTGGTGATGATGTCCGGCGCCAGTCCGCGCTGAAACAAGCTGTAGGCGTGGTCCAGGCGCGCCCGATACACAGGGGAAGGATGTCCGACGTACTCGGCGGCGCCGAAGACGACGATGGCATCGGCGGGATGCTCTTCGTCAATCCCAGCCTCACGCATGATCTGGCGGCTGATGAAGAGGAAGAACGCCAGCGCGCCGAATGCGGCCAGCGCCACAATCCAGCGCATGGGGTGAAATTTGGCTTTCGCTCCTGCCGTGGCGGTCTACTCCCGCCCCAAGAGCTCGACGATCTGTTCCTCGGGAATCGCTCCCGGCCGCAGCAGGCGCCAGCCGCCGTCACCGGTGACATCGACAATGGTCGAGGGCATGACGCCGGGCGAGGGGCCACCGTCCACGATGATCGACAGATGATCGCCCAACTGGTCTCGCACTTCCATGGCGTTGGTGCATTCTTTCTCGCCATGCAGGTTGGCGGAGGTAGCGGTGATGGGCAGCCCAGCGGAGCGGATGATGGCCAGCGCGACCGCGGCCGCCGGCACGCGTAACGCCACATTGCCGGTATTCGCCGTGACCTTCAGCGGCAGCTTGGGGTCGGCCTTCACGATGATGGTGAGCGGGCCGGGCCAGAAGCGGCGCGCCAGCAAGTAGAAGATTTCTGGCACGGGCCAGGCAACGTCGGCGGCCTGGTCAACCGATTCGATCAGCAGCGACAGCGGCTTGTGCCGGGAACGCGACTTGATCTCGTAAACACGGTCGACGGCATGCAGGTTGAAGGGATCGACCGCGAGGCCGTAGAAGGTGTCGGTGGGCATGCCCAACACTTCACCCGCGCGGATCTTCTCCGCGGCATAGGTGACCAGCGAGGCTTCCGGCTCCTTACTGTTGATCTTTACGATTTCGGGGCGCAACCGTACCTCTTCTTCGTTCGTGAGGTGTTTGTGGAGCGAAACCCTAACACATCGCTCCCTGCAACGGCAACTCAGCAGCTTATCACGCCGCCGTCCGCGGTGCAGTGCGGCTGTCGGTGTAATGGTGTCATAGTGTGGAGATGAGTTCCCCGATGTCGCAGGCGTGATATACCGGGGTCTGAGGAAAACGGGTAAAACAGTGCTTGGCTGCGGTTGATGCGGTCGGATACAATTCCGTCGCTGTGTCTGACCCTGATCCCTACAGTTTCGACTTCGACCTTGACCGGGGCATTCGTGCTCAGGTAGTTGAGAAATTGGAGGCGAGTCCGCTTCTCCCGTTAACCAAAGGTGTCGGGCCACACGCCAGTGGGATTTATGCCCTGTACTTCAAGGATCGGCGCGAGCCTGTTTACATCGGCAAGGCGTCGAAGGGCACTACCAAGAGCAAACGAACATTGGGCGACCGCCTTGCGGAGCATGTCGCCAAGATTAGCGGGCGGCAAAATATTACGCTAGGCGACATGCGGTGCCGCTATCTGACGTTTGCCAGCCTTTTGGGCCCTGCAGTGAAAATCTAAAGCCGCAGGGGAATTGGTAAACGAATTTCCGGGTTCATCACACTAGCATAAAATTGCAGTGCGTCCATTCGACTCGCGGTTGTTAGCGTGAATAACGACAAGCAGCGCTTCGTAATTCGAGCGTCCGCCAGCCGGCTAGACAAGGGCCTGCTCGCCGTTCCCCAGAGGTTCAAAGGCTGGTTTCCTGCCGAGAGGGGCCAAATCCAAATCGTTTTTGATGACGAGGAGGCGGCGAAGACGCTCACGTTTCATCCTTACGATGCCACGACTAAAGAGATTCGGATATTCGGCCTTCGCAACTGGTATTCGAAGAGAGAGGTGCGCCAGGGAGAGCTGATTTCGATCACCCTCGAAGATCGGGAGCAGCGCCTATACCGCATCGCCCTGGAGCGTTATGTCCGAGAGCGGCAGGAGGGAGTGGCGCGACAAAGACTCCAGGATG
>JBEKQY010000282.1:0-4926 GCA_049519235.1 Candidatus Korobacteraceae bacterium
TCGGCCTCGACCTCCGGCCATTCGCCGTAGATGTGCGCGATGTAAACCACCTTGCCCTCCCGTTTTCCGTCGCGGAAGATGCGGATGATCTTGCGTGCCGTGGAGTCAGGCAGCCGATGGCAGATCAAAGCGACGTCGAACGGCACTTGCTTTTCGGCCGCTTCCAGGGCTTCCTTCTCGGTACTGAGCGCCAGGACCTCATGCCCGGCGGATTGCAGTACATGCTGCCGCAGCAGGGCAAGTTCCTGATCGGTGGTGAGGATAAGAATCTTCATGCCAGGAGTTCCATGTGAAAATTGGAAACGGCGCTCGCGGAGAATTAAAGATAGTGGATCCTCCTGCGTGTTCCGTCTTGCCTCTTGCTGCAATTCCTGAAAGCTCCTTGTTAACCTGCTCTCATTACGCTAGCGGCTTCATGAAGTCCAGCGAACGCGATATATAAGCCTTCAAATCGGGGCGGCGCACGACAGCATCCAGCATTCCGTGTTGCAGCAGAAACTCGCTGCGCTGGAAGCCTTCGGGCAGCTTCTGGCGGATGGTCTGTTCGATCACGCGCGGTCCGGCGAAGCCGATGAGCGCACCCGGTTCGGCGATGTTCAAGTCGCCCAGCATGGCGAATGACGCCGTTGTGCCACCGGTGGTGGGATCGGTCATCACGGAAATGTAGGGCACTTTGGCATCGTCCATGCGGGCCAGCGCCGCGGAGATCTTCGCCAGTTGCATCAGACTGATGGCGCCTTCCATCATGCGCGCTCCGCCGGAGGCCGAGACGATGATCAGCGGCAGCTTTTCCGCCGTGGCTCGCTCGATGGCGCGAGTGATCATTTCGCCCACAACGGTGCCCATCGAGCCGCCGATGAACGAGTACTCCATGGCACTCACGATCACCGGCTTACCGTCAAGTTTGCCGCGCGCGTTGATGACCGCGTCGTTGAGGCCAGTCTCCTGCTGCGAGCGCTTGAGCCGGTCGGCATAGGCCTTCAGGTCGGTAAACTTCAGCGGATCGGTGGAGACCAGATTGTTGTCGTCCACTTCGTACTGGCCGTCGTCCAGCAGGTAGGACAGGCGGGTGCGCGCGTCGATGCGGAAGTGGCGATCGCACTTGGGACAGACGTTGAAATTCTGGTCGAGGTCCTTCTTCCAGATGATCTGGCGGCACTGGTCGCACTTCACCCACAGGCCTTCGGTCTTGACCTTCTTCTCGCCCGAAGTGTCGAGTGGGACGGATTCGCGCTTAAACCATGCCATTGTGTCGTTAGCCAGTGTAGCCGACAGGATGTAAGGTTGTCGCGCGCGGTGGGTGCCGCTTCGGACAGCGCGATCCTGAATAATGTGCGGAGCTTAATTTGCGTCGCGGTTGTGCTAGGCTGTACAGCGCAGCGAGGCGCTATGAAGGCATCCGCAAAGGCCGTTCGGGCAGCATCGCCCGACGCCGGCGAACAGCTCAACAGCTTCATCGACAAGTTCGAGCCCAAGAACCAAGCATTGATTCGCGCCGTGCGCAAAGCGGTACGCAAGCGTCTGCCCACGGCCAACGAGCTGGTCTATGACAATTACAATTTTTTCGTCATCGGCTACTGCCCGACGGAACGTCCCTCCGATTGCATTGTCTCGATTGCCGCAGCGGCGAACGGTGTCGGCCTCGCTTTCTACCATGGTGCCACTCTGCCCGATCCCCATCACCTGCTGCTCGGCTCGGGTGTACAAAATCGCTTCATCCGGCTTGAGTCAGCAGAGACATTGGCTCGCCCCGAAGTTGAGGCGCTCATCGCAGCAGCCGTCGCGCAAAACAAAGCCCCACTGCCGGCCGCTGGAAGCAAGAGCAAACTGATCATCCGCTCAATTTCTGCCAAGCAAAGGCCGCGCCGCAAGACACCTAGGTGACTAGAAGTCATCTGGTCATCTCATCGATGGTCCCGCTTGGTATCAGGGCACACCTTGAGGGGTGCCGAACAACGTTCAAAAGAGTAGGAGCGAGTTTTGCTACGAATGCCGATATGGCAGCGTCACCTTTACCCGGCAGCCGCGGGCATCGGGACGGTTCGCCAACTCGATCGAGCCGCCGTGCGCTTCGGCGATTTGCTGTGACAGCACCAGTCCAATTCCTGAGCCTCCCGGCTTCGTGGTGTAGAACGGCACAAACGCGTTGCTCGGATTGAGCAGGCCAATCCCGTTATCTTCCACCATCAGCGCCACTTTGCGATCGAACTGCTCCCACCGCATCGTCACCTTCGGTTCGGCAGCTTCACCGGGGTGATGAGATTGCGCCTGCTCCAGCGCAGCATCCACGGCGTTGCGCACCAGGTTGATCAGCATCTGCTCGATCAGGTCCGGATCGATCATCAGGACGAGATCGGCGCCGGGCGAGATATCGATCTTTACGCGGTTTTCGAGAGCGGCCACGCGTTCGATGAGCGGCCGCAGCTCGGTCGGCTGCAGCGCCGGCGAGGGCATCTGCGCCAGCCTGCGGTAGGACTGCAGGAAGCGATGCAGAGAAGCTGTGCGCGACTCGATGATGTTCAGCCCGCGCTGGAAGTCCGCATTTTGCGCGTCCGGAAGTTCTTCCAGAGGCAAGCGCGACGACAGACTCCCCGCAATCGAAATAATGGGCGCGAGGGAATTATTCAGCTCGTGGCCGAGCACGCGAATCAGCTTCTGCCAGGCGCTGCGCTCTTCCTCGCGCAGGGCGCGGCTCACATCGGACAGCACGATCAGCGTGTGGGGCACACCGTTCTGCCGGAACGAACGCTTGCGGACCAACCAGCGCGCGTTGGGAGCCGAATATGGAAGCGCGACCAGCGTCTCATTGGCCGCCTCAAAGCAAGCATTCAGTTCCAGCTCGCCGGCGGTCTTGCCCAGCAGGCGCGCTGCCGGCTGCTGCAATAGCCGCTCACCGGCCGCGTTCACCAGCCGCAGGACGTGATCGGGATCGAAGGTAAACAGCGGCGCGTCGATTTCCTCGACCACGCGCCGTAGGAGCGCAGTCGCTTCAATTGTCTGCACGCGCTGTTCGGTCAAGATATCGGCGAGCGAGTTGATCTCCAGCGCCAGCTCGCCCAGCGCGTCGTTGGGAGCGGCGCCGCGCGCGCGAAAGGAATAGTCCTCCTCGCGCAGCGCTCCGACCACATTGGTCAGGGTTTGCAAAGGGCGGACGATCTGTTCGAGCAACGCCAGCGTCAGCACCAGCCAGAGGAAGAACTCCAGGACCGTGAGCGAGATTTTTGTGTCGCGGCTCCAGTCGTGCGTCCAGATCAGAACCGTGCCGAAAGCAATGCCCGGCAAGGCCGCCAGAATGGCAAACAAGGCAATGCGCTTTTCGAAGAGAAGCCTGAAGCGGCGTCGGCGAGTGTGAGAAATTTTGGCTGCCGGATTTCCAGCGGTCGCGGCTTGGGTGATAACTGCGGCAGGAGGCTTGGGGTCGCCGCCTGAGCTAGAGTCCATAACGTTCCATCCGGCGATACAGCGCGCCGCGGCTCAGTCCAAGCGCCTCCGCCGCCTGGCTCACGTTACCATGAAAGCGTTGCAGCGCTTTGCGAACCAGAATGCCCTCGACCTCTTCAATGCTGAGCTCTTCCAGGTTCAGGCCCTGCGGTCGTTGCTGCACGCTCAAGCCGAGGTCGGACACCTGGATTTCGCCCGTTTGACACATCAGCACCGCGCGCTCCAGCGTGTGTTCCAGCTCGCGCACATTGCCAGGCCAGCCGTATTGCATCATGGCTTGTAGAGCGGGGGCAGCAAACGCTGTGACCGCAACCCGATAGCGCGCAGCATAGCGCTTGAGGAAGTATGCCGCCAGCACCGGGATATCTTCGCGTCTGTCGCGCAACGGCGGTATGGGAATCTCAACCGTGTTGAGGCGGAAAAGCAGGTCTTCGCGGAACTGGCCTGCGGCGATGGCATCCTCCAAGTTGATGTTGGTCGCCGAGATCACCCGGACATTGATGTGCTTGGTGCGCGACGATCCCACGCGCTCGATCTCGCCCGTCTCCAGCACGCGCAAAAGCTTCGCCTGCTGACGAATGGGAACGTTGCCGATTTCGTCGAGGAAAATAGTGCCGTTGTCGGCCAGTTCGAAGCGCCCGATGCGGTCCATGCGGGCGTCAGTAAATGCCCCCTTCACGTGGCCGAACAGCTCGCTCTCGAACGTGCCCTCCGGAAGTGCGCCGGTATTGACCGCAACCAGCGGCATGGATGCGCGCGACGACAGCGCGTGCAGCGTTTGCGCCACGATCTCCTTGCCGGTGCCGTGTTCGCCGGTGACCAGCACGTTGGCGTCTGACGGCCCGATGCGGGCAATGGTCTGTAGCACGGGCTGCATCGACGGCGCTTCGGCGATGAAGTCGGGCCGGCCCTCGGCGCGCAGCAGCCGAGCTGCGGCTTCCAGTTGCTGGGTCCGCTGCAAAGCGCGGTGCAGCTCGACCTGCGTGCGCAATATGGCGAGGAGCCGTTCGTTCTCCCACGGCTTCTGGATAAAGTCGCGGGCGCCGCGGCGCATGGCTTCGACTGCGAGTCCGATGTTGCCCCAAGCCGTCATAACGATCACCGGCATGTTGCTGTCGAGGGCGACAATTTCGGAAAGCAGATCGAGGCCCTCCAGGCCGGAAGTCGTGTCGCGGGTATAGTTCAGGTCGATCAGTATGGCGTCATAGAACTCGCTGGCCAGCGCCTCGCGTACGACCGCGGGAGACTTTGCGGTATCCACTGCGAAGCCAGCCGGGCGGAGCAGCAACTCCAGCGCTTCCAGGATGTGCGGCTGATCGTCAGCCGCAAGGATGCGGCCGGTGCGCTGCCGGTCGCGTGCTTCGGTGGCGGCATCCCGCGCGGTTGCCGGGTTGGGCTGAACTTGTGTCCGCGGCAAAAGTCTCTCCCTCACTGTGCGATGCCGTCCACCGCGTTCTGAATTTGAATATTATTTTCTTCCAGCGT
>JBEKQY010000283.1:0-4852 GCA_049519235.1 Candidatus Korobacteraceae bacterium
TGTACCACCTGGGCCGCCCATAACCGCGGAGATCACGGAATTCGACACTACCGCCAGACCGCAAGAGCAATGTGTGCGAACTATCGGGCACGGTTCTCACGCAGACACTGAAGCCGTGCCCTTTCAAATCACGAAGCCGATATAGCGACGCAGCGCTCCGTGTGATCATCTCTGTAAACAGAGGACGACGCCATGTCCGTCGCAACACATTCCGGCACCCGCACTGAAAAAGATTCTCTCGGCCAAAAGGAAGTTCCTGCCCACGCTTACTACGGTATTCAGACGGCGCGCGCGGTGGAGAACTTCCCCATCAGCGGACTGCGCGCGCATCCCACGCTCATCCGCGCCATCGCGATGGTGAAGGAAGCAGCCGCGCTCGCGAACCGCGAACTAGGCTTGGTCGACGCCAAGGCCGCCAACGCCATCATCGAAGCCGCGAAGGAGGTCCAGCAGGGCAAGTGGGACGAGCACTTCGTGGTCGACGTCTTTCAGGCGGGCGCGGGCGTCAGCTTCCACATGAACAGCAACGAGGTCATCGCCAATCGCGCCTCGGAGCTGCTGGGCGGCGCGCGCGGCGAGTACAAGCAGGTCCATCCCAACGACCACGTCAACTACGGCCAGTCGACCAACGACGTCTTCCCCACCGCCATGCGCCTGGCGACGCTGCTGGAGCTGGAAAAGCTCTACGCGGCGCTCGACAATCTCATCGCCGCACTGGACGCAAAGGGAACGGAGTTCCATCACGTCTTGAAATCTGGCCGCACCCACATGCAGGACGCGGTGCCCATGCGCCTCGGACAGGAATTTACGGCCTATGCCGGAGCGATCAAGCGCGGCACGAAGGCGATCCAGGAACAATCAGAGCTTCTGCGCGAAATCGGGCTTGGCGGATCGGCCGTCGGCACCGGAGTCAACACCCATCCCGATTATCGGCACAAAGCCATCGCCGAGCTGTCGCGCATATCAGGCCAGAAGCTGCACGCCGTCGATGACATGCGTTACGCCATGCAGTCGAACCTGGCGATGTCGAGCGTAAGTTCAGCGCTGCGCAACCTGGCGCTGGAAGTGATTCGCGTCTCCAATGATCTGCGCCTGCTGGCTTCCGGGCCGAACACCGGTCTAGCGGAGATTAACTTGCCAGCGCTGCAACCGGGTTCGTCGATCATGCCGGGCAAGATCAATCCAGTCATGCCCGAATTGGCCGCGATGGTTTCGTTTCAGGTCGTCGGTTACGACACTGCCGTCGCGCTGGCGGTTCAGGCGGGCCAACTCGAGCTCAACGTCATGATGCCGACCATGGCTTACAGCGTGCTCATGTCCATCACCATCATGACCAACATGCTGCGCCAGCTCACTGACTTCTGTATCAAGGGCATCACGGTGAATGAACAGCGCACCACCTACTACGTGCAAAGCACCGTCTCGCTGGCGACAGCGCTCAATCCTTACATCGGCTACGCCAAGGCGGCGGAGATCGCGAAGGAATCGGTGAAGACCGGCAAATCGATCATCGAGATCGCCCGCGCGCGTGGCGAGTTAACGGAAGCGCAGATCAAGGAAATTCTCGATCCCGCGCGCATGACCGAGCCGGTAATGCCATTGGACGCGGCCAAGGAGCGGGAGAAAATCAAGGCGAAGTAGCTGTCAGCCGTCAGCTAAGACTACCGCCTGAATTCCAATCGCGAGAATGCCGGCCTCGGCCAATGATGATCCACAGAAAAACTGCAGGCGGGTTACGCTGATACCGGCACTGTAGTATCAATGGCCACGTTGATCTTCGGCGGATGCAGCAAAGTATTGTGAACCAGGCAGCGGTGGACCGCGTCCTCAAGTCCCTTCAGGTGGTTCTCTTCCAACTCGCCTGGCACCTGCACTTCAATCCTGAAATTGTCCAGGCGAAACGGCCCCTTCACCTTTTCGGCGGTAACGCGGGTCTTCACGCCGTCTCGCGCAATCCTGTTGCGCTTCAAATAATCGACTGCGTAAAAGGCGGCGCATGATCCCAATGACGCCAGAAGCAGCTCCGGCGGAGTCATTCCCTCGTCATAGCCATTGTTTTCCGCCGGCTGATCGCAAATCACCGTATGTTGCCGCGCTTTGATCTCGAACTGCACTGCTCCCAGGTGTTCCACTATGATTTCCATGATTCCCTCCCACTGGCGCTTGCTACCGGCAATAGGAAAGGTCTACTCAGCACCTTCAAGCTTTGCCTGGGGCGCAAGCGCCACGTCCAGATACTTACGAACTGTTGCGCTATTCTGGTTCGAGGCTAGAAAGCCCAGCGCAGCAGCGTGGCGCCCGCGGTGAAGCCCGCGCCCACCGCTGCCAGCAGCACCAGGTCGCCCTTCTTCAGCTTGCCATCTTTAATCGCGGTTTGCATCGCCAGCGGAATGGTGCCAGCCGTGGTATTGCCGTAGCGGTCGATGTTGATGATGACTTTCTCCAGCGGCATCTTCAGGCGCTCGGCCGTGGCCACGATGATGCGCTTGTTGGCCTGGTGCGCGATGAAGCAGTCCACGTCTTTGCCAGTCAGCCCGTTCTTCTGTAGCACGCGCTCGGTCATCTCCGCCATCTTCTTCACCGCGTACTTGAAGACCTGCTGCCCATCCTGGTGAATGTAGTGCATCTTCTTGTCGACCGTCTCGTGGGAGGCGGGATTCAGACTTCCGCCGCCGGGCAGACTGAGAAATTGTCCGCCAGCGCCTTCGACCTGCGCCTCGATATCGATGATGCCGTACTCCTCGCCTTCTTCCGTCGGCTCCAGCAGCACTGCGCCAGCGCCGTCGCCAAAGATGATGCAGACCGCACGGTCGGTGTAGTCAGTCATGATGGAGTTCACGTCAGAGCCGATCACCAGCACCTTCTTGTAGCGACCGGACTCGATGAATGGTACGCCGGCGTTGAGCGCGTAGAGGAAGCCGGAGCATCCCGCCGAGAGGTCGTAGCCCCAGGTGTGCTTGATCCCGAGTTTGTGCTGCACCAGGCAGGCAGTGGAGGGGAACATCATGTCGGGCGTGACCGTGCCCACGACGATGAGGTCGATCTCCTGCAAGTCGATAGGGTGCGACTTCTGCAAATCCTTCACCGCCTCGACAGCGAGGTCGCTGGCGGCAACGCCCTTGTCCGCCAAGTGGCGCTCACGGATGCCGGTGCGCTCCAGGATCCACTGGTCGGTGGTGTCAACCATCTTCTCGAGGTCCTGATTGCTGAGGACGCGCGGCGGAACATAAGTGCCAAGAGCGGTGATTTTGGCGCGAGGACTAGACAATAGGGTGCTCCATATTCGCTCTTCGCGCTTCGCTTTTCGCCAGAGGGTCTGACCGTGGGGCTAATTCAGGCGAATTTACAAAAACGCCAGCCAGAACGGCTCAAGAACTGACTGATGTTGCAAAGCGAATCGCGAAAAGCGAATCGCGAACAGCGGCTTTTACGCCAGGCGCCAGTTGACCGCTGCACACGCACTGGCCTGCTACCGTTGCTTCCTTCCGGACCTGGCGGGGTTCACAAGATTGCGTTGCGCGGGACCAGCGCCCGACGAATTCAATATAGCATCACTTTCGCGGCGCGGGCGGAGCAGCTGCCGGAGGCGGCGGGTGCCCTAAGGCTGCATCGACTCGATTTTCCCTTTCAAATCTATTCGGAGCTGCTAGCCTAAAATCCATGCTTCCCGTCTGGAAGAGCGTTAGGGATTGGTGGCTAGATCGGCGGCTTCCACGTGATCTCAGCCCAGGCGACATTTGCTTTGTATGCTCGGGAGACGGTGGATATCAAGTCGCGAAAGTGCTGAGGGCCGATCCAGCCACTGTTCACATTCGCCTCTATAGGAACTGGTTCCCGGAACCGAGTTCCATCGTGCCCACTGCCACGCTGTGCCTCGGCAAGCTCGGTGATACCGGCAAGTTGGGGATCGCTCACCTGCCCCTGTCTCGTGCTGTTTTCGCCTCGTGGAAACCGCTTCGCGTTCAAAACGAGCCGGTTACCGAGGAAGAACTTGAAGGATATCGCGTGTGGAAAGAGTCTCGAGGCGGGGTCTGGAGTTGATAACTGCTTCAACGCAAAGCTTAGGACACCAGCTGACCGCGAATCCGCTAATGCGCGGTGCTAGGATAGTTAGATTGCATGCCGCCAAGAACCGATTCTGTAGCCTTGCTGGACGCGCCTGAAGAGCGCTCCGCCGATACTGCTCGCAAGAAGATCGGCTTTGTGAGCCTGGGCTGTCCCAAGAACCTGGTAGACAGCGAGGTGATGATGGGACTGCTTGCGCAGGGCGGAGCGCAGATCACGCCACGTGCCGAAGACGCCGACATCATCGTCGTGAATACCTGCGCGTTCATTGACTCGGCCAAGCAGGAGTCGGTCGACAGCATCCTGGAGATGGCGCAGCACAAGATCGCTGGTCGGGCGCAGAAGTTGATCGTGGCCGGGTGTCTGGTGGAGCGCTACCGCAATGAAATCCAGAAGAACATTCCGGAAGTCGATGCCGTCGTCGGGACTGGCGAGCTTCAGCAGATCCTGAACGCTGCGGGAATCGAGTCTCCGACAACCTCCAGCAATTCCCCGTTCGTAATTCTGAACAGTCGTTCCGAAGGCGATGCCCGTGAGGCTGCTGGAAGGTTTTCCAAGGAAGCCTGGGACGGCGCAATCGCCGACCTGCCGAACTATCTTTACGACGAGAACACGCCCCGCGTTCTGGCGACACCGAAATATTCGGCGTACATCAAGATTGCCGAAGGCTGCGATCATCCCTGCTCGTTCTGCATTATCCCGCAGTTGCGCGGCAAGTTCCGTTCGCGCAGGTTCGAATCGGTTGTCGCCGAGGCGCAGCGTTTGGCCCAGCAGGGTGTTCGCGAGA
>JBEKQY010000284.1:0-4816 GCA_049519235.1 Candidatus Korobacteraceae bacterium
AATTCCGAGCAGCGCATCGCCAACCTTCGACAGACCGTAAGCCAAGCCGAGCAATCTTTGCGCGATCTTGGGGCGCTATTTTCCGCCGAGCAGATGGGACTTTCCAACACCTTGCTGGCCCGGCGCAAGAAATTCTTAAGAGCGACTTTTCCGGCGGCCTGCGAGGAATTCGAGCGCGAAGCAAACGCTGTAACGACCAGCTTTGGTCCGAACCGGCGCCGCGAGCTGATGGCCCTCGCTCAGGCGATCGCACGGCGCCATGTCATGCCTTGGCTCGATGCAGAAGAGGCGCAGGCGGAGGAACTGTATAGCGCGGTCACGCAGCGCTTCGTGAACCTTGTGAATGGTCTGCTACAACGGATTTCGGAAGAGCAGTCGGCCGATTTTTCCCATCTTCCAAAATCGCTGGATAGTGAACAAGGTTTCCGAACCCGCTCGCGTTTTTTCTTTCACGATATGATCACCATCGCGCAGCCGGCTTCGCCTCTGCTTTACTCCGTTGACACTCTCATGGGAGCCCTTCGCATCCGCCGGTGGTTTCGCAAAGACGCGGAGAATTTTCTGGAGCAACTTCTGGACACCAATGCCTCGCGCGTTCAGGGAGACGTCGAGCAGCGCGTGGTGGAGAGCCGTTTGCGTCTCGAGTCCGATGTGCGCAAGCTCCTCCGTGAGGTAAGCGCATCGGCCGAACAAGCGCTGTCCAGGGTTAAAGAACTGATGGCCGCAGGCACAAGCGCTGTGACAACCGAACTTGAGCGGCTACGCAAGCTGCATGAAGAAGTCAACGCGCTTGTCGGCACGTCTTAGGCGCCGCGCGCATTTCTCAGGTAGCCGGACGAGCTGGGATCTGACCGCAGGCGAAATGGACGAACTTCTTGGCTTCAGTACGCGAATCCCTGGGGACGGGCACCTTCAAACTATCGGAAGTTGCGAATCAGAACGGCATCCGAATACACGGTTCCACGGGAGAGAAGGAGTTCACCGCCGTCACGGGACCAGGCGTAGTCCCATATCGCTTCAGAAGTGAAGTGAGTCAATTGGCTTGGCGGGCCGCCTCGTACCGGTATGGACCACAAATTGGAAATCTCTCCCGAGGGCCCGTAGGAATAATCAACATAGGTGATCGCCTTACCATCAGGCGTACATCTCGCCTCCCACCCGTTCTTGCTGGGCAAATCAAAAACCGTTTGAGGTCTTCCGTCGCTGGTTGAGACCACAGCATGGCGCCAACGGTTTTGTTCAAAAATGAAAGTTAAGATGGACGTGCTGCCGCAGGGGGCCCTGTCTATGTCGAGCGAAACATCTAAAAAACGACCTACCGAGCCTCCGGCGGTTGATACGACATAGACATAGGGCTTGCTGTTTTCCTCTCTCGAGAACAGCACCGAGTTGCCGTCGGGCGCGAAGCTCGGCCGGTAGTCTTTATTACCAAACGTGATCTGACGGACATTGGTGCCGTCAACTTGTCCCGTCCAGATGTTGGTTTTGTTGCCCTCAGTGCCCTCAAAGGCGAATTGCCTGCCGTCCGGCGACAAAGCCGGGTTCACCGCTCGCAGCCCACGCGGACTTATCTGCGCGGCCAACGAACTTCGAGCATCCATACCCCACACTGTGATACCTCCAACAATGTGGGACGGGTAGACAATCTGATGGCCCGAGAAGTCCATGCCGAAGGGTGCATTTAGGCGCGTCGTCGTGAGTTGCTTTGGGGTGCGGAGACTTCCCGAGGCGAGCCACAAATTCGTGATGGTCGTAGTTTGGACGGCAAAAATTGAATCCATGCTCCCACAGATCCCCAGACTGGTAAGGTCATACTCATCCGGACCGCTCGTTACAGGCTTCACCTCGCCGCTGGGATATGACGCGAGCATGATTTGGTGAGGGCCTCCGTAATAAGAGTTGCCCGTGAAAACCAAACCAGAGCCATCGGGCAGCCATAACAGCCGAAATACCAAGCCGGGGAAATCGGGTAACAAGTCCCTCATATTTCCAGAAAGGTCAAACACCAATATCGTTACATGAGATTCGGGTAATAGGAGGTATTCGGGTGTGGCAATAAACTTTCCATCTGGCGACCAGGATGTGCCCATGCGCGGAACAAGGCCGACGCCGAAATCGCGGGAAAACAGGACCCGGGGTTCGCTACCATCGGAGTTCGCGATGACCAACTGCATCGCGCCATCGGATCCTACGCGCTTGTAGGCTATCCTTTGGCCGTCTGGAGAGAAGCTTACCGGGCCCAAGACACCGGACAGGACTTTCTTTCGCGGACCACCCAATGTGGGCACCTGGTACAGATCGCTGTCCTTCTCGCCCGTCTGAACGTAGTACACGTAATTGCCATCTGGAGAGAAAGTGGTCCCATCAAAGCGCCCGTTGATCGGCGGAACGATTTCCAAGGTGCTTGCCGTGTCTACTTGCCGCACGCGTAGGCTTAATTGCCCGGATTCGGAGGTCGCATACACGATGTATTTGCCGTCGGGTGATATGGTGCCTGATCCCGCAATGCTACCGTCGGTTGTGAGCCGATCAATACTAAGTGGTTTGCGGCCTGGTTGGTTCCGGTGACTAAGTTTCGAATGCAAGAACCATCCAATAAGAGCTATCCCAAAGAGGGCAGGCATTACGACTAGGCGGTAGATGCGTGGCGCCGGAATTCCCCTCATGCGACGCGGGTCGCCCAAGCGTTCGGTGGGAAATGCGGTGGCAGAGCTTTCCCTGTCCGACCGGCTTGTGTCGACGCCGGTATCAACAGAAAGCTTGCTCGGCTTGACGGCCAGCAGATCGGCGCGCATCTCCACTGCGGATGCATAGCGTAGTTCGCGGTCTTTCGCCAGCGCCTTGTCAATGATCGCTTCAAGCTTCGGCGGGATCCCAGGATTAAGTTCGCGCGCCGGCACCGGCGTCTGATAAAGGATCGCATCGCGTGCGACAGCAGCCGTTTCTCCGCTGAAGGTGCGGTGGCCTGTCGCCATCTCATAAAGGACCAGACCGAAGGAGAACAAGTCAGTGCGGGCGTCCAATTCCTCGCCGCGCACTTGCTCGGGAGACATATAGCCCGCAGTCCCAACGGTTATGCCGGTTCGACTCAAGCTCAGACCAATCGACGAAGGCGGCGCGTCCAATCCGGGCGCAGCTTGCGCACCCGCCGCAGCCGCCAGGCTGTTGCCAGTAGCCTCGAGTACCTTCGCAAGTCCGAAGTCCAGAATCTTCGCCGTGCCGCTGGTAGTGACAAAGATATTGGCTGGCTTGATGTCGCGATGAATGATGCCCTTCTCGTGCGCCGCGCCGAGACCACCGGCAATTTGGATTGCCAGGTCCAGCAGGTGAGCCAGCGGAACCGCATCCTCAGCAGCGTCCGCGCTGGCCAGCCAGTCGCGCAGGGTCTGTCCTCGTAGCAAAGGCATGACAATAAAGGGCTGGCCCTGGTGTTCGCCAAATTCGTAGATGGAACAGATATTAAGATGGTCCAAACTAGAAGCAGCCCGAGCCTCGCGCTCGAAGCGCTCCAACGCCCGCTGATCGCTCCCCATCTCTTCCGGCAGAAACTTGAGCGCCACGGCGCGATCCAGCCTCAGGTCTTCCGCCCGGTACACGACGCCCATACCACCGCCGCCAATGACCTCCAGCACGCGATAGTGCGAGACCGTCTTGCCCGTTAGACCTGCAGACTGGTCGGCGAAGGGTATCCCAGCATCCGGACTAGCAGGCGGCGCAGCGTCCAGAGAAAGGCCGCCAGCGCTGGAATCCAACTCCTCCACCGCCATAATGAATCGGTACCCACGGCGGGCCACCGTTTCGATGTATCTCGGATTTTCGTTGGAATCGGCGAATGCCATGCGGAGCTTGCGAACAGCGGTGTTGATGGCGTTGTCGAATTCCACCACCGTGTCGTTCGGCCACAGCTTCGCTTGGATTTCTTCGCGAGAGACTACTTTGCCGGCATGGTCAATGAGTAGGCGCAGTACTTGAAGAGGCTGTTCCTGAAGTCGGATTCTCTGCCCCGAGGCATACACTTCCCCAGCCTTTAGGTCGACTTCTACGTCCCCGCAGCGAACACGAGATGGCACGCCCTGCGTCATTCACCCGATTGCAACAAAGTCTACTCCCCTGGGCAGCCACTTCCAAGCATCGTTTTGCCCATCCTGCTTTGCTGCGCCAACTAAAGTGGCGACGAGCGAGCATCGCGCAATAGTCTTGCGATTCAGCTACTTAGCCAAATACATCCGCAATCCACTCGCAATCCATCGCCAGAACATTGAATCGCACGCCGACGTGTCCTACTGTCTGCGACAAGAGTGGGGCGCAGTAGAAAACCGAGCTTGCGCAGCCAAAAATAAGGAGATTCCGATGAAACATCGTTCGGGAAGTATCGTGCTGTTGTTCGCCGTCCTTGCATTTGTCTTCACTTTCAATCTTGCTTCCAATGCAGAAGCGAAGCGTCTACTGATCACGCAAAAGATTGACCCAACCCGCCTGACAACCCTGGCCGGCAACACCCGTCCAGAAGCTAATGCTGCGAACGACCGGGGACGTGTTGCCGACGATTTTGCCATGAGCCGCATGCTGCTTCTGCTCCGCCGCCCGTCCGAGCTGCAAGCGTCCTTTAGGCAGTACCTGGCTGACTTGCAGGACCCTGCTTCGCCCACTTTCCGTCGTTGGCGGACTGCGGCCCAACTAGGTCAAGAGTACGGGCCAGCACAGCAGGACGTTAACACCATCGAGGCCTGGTTGCGGTCGCAGGGATTTACCATCGACACGGTTTACGACCAGGGAGACTTGATTGCCTTTTCCGGAACCGCAGGCCAGGTGAGCG
>JBEKQY010000285.1:0-4807 GCA_049519235.1 Candidatus Korobacteraceae bacterium
CTGGGCAGCAGCTCGGCTTGCTCCGGGTGATAAGGCTTGTAGCTCGGCATGACTCCTTATCTCTCACTTCACCGAGCAATTCAAGTATCATTCCGGTTGCGACACAGTCTCTGAAGGCCGGCTCTACCCGGACTAACCCTGAAAATGCTATAGGTGATCTTGGTGCCGCGTGGTGAATCTATTCCGACGAGTTGCGGCGTTCCAGCGCGGCCATGAATTCCCACGGGTCCATACTGTGCAGATTGGTCTTTGCCCATCCGGCCAACGAACTGCATTGACCCAGCAAGAAAATTCGCTGCTGCGCGTCGGTTTTCTTCCAGAAACACCAAAGGGGGCTGGCGGCCAATTCTTCCATGGAAGCCGTCGCCGGAGGAGTTCCGGCCGCGGCCTGTAACACCGCATCGGCGATGCGGACGATCGCCACCAACGGATCGCGCGGAGCGAACTCGCTGTCATCGGCCATGCTCACCATGGCTGTCCTTACCATCGCAGCCGGCAGAGTATGGCACATGCTGGTCAGCAGTGCGGCCTGGCTAATTGCCGGGACCGCCAGCCGTCCCATGGCCGGCAGGTCGAATAACAATCCGGAAAGATAGGACTTGCGGGGAGCACAGCTTCCCAGGTCTCGGGCCAGCAGATGCGCGACGCACGCCCGGGTCACGGCGTTCGCTACCAGTTGACACAAGCGGGTCCGCTTACCAGGATCGCTGTTGCACTCAATCTGGGGAGCGCGCTGAAGCAACTGTTCCAGGGCTTCGCGGCCCGCCGCCACCACCGCCAGCGGAAGTTGCCAGATGGAATCGTTGGCCTCGGCGCGGTCACGGTTGGCCAACTGTAAAGTGCCGAAGCTCAATCCCGGATCGAGCCCGATCACTGCGCTGGCCAGCTCCAAATCGACCGCGTCATCCTGCAACAAAAGGGTCAACAGAGATACGGAGCGGGTGGCCAGCGGCAGAACCAGGGCCGGCGGCTTGCCGGAATATATTGCCGCGCTGGGATCCGCTTCGGTGTCCACCGCGGGCGGTTGGCCGGCAAAGGTGCGGGCTAGGTCGGCGACATTCATATTGGGCCTGTGGTTTCCATCGGCATCTCCGGCACCTGACTTAACAGGCCGCTGAAAAATTCCGATTCCGCGAGCTTGGTGTCAGGGCACGACTTCAGTCGTGCCGGAAGCTCCTTTATTTTTGTCATCGCGAGCGGCCTTCAGGCTGCGAGGGAGCTGCTGGTTCGACTTTTTCAGCGGCCTGTTAAGACTCTTTCCGTGGCTCGGTTGGCTCCTCGGCATCGCAGCTTAGCGACGGCAGCGCCGCGGCCCGCCTCTGACTCCTGTCGGGCATTGCACAGCGTGGCGCGCAGACGGGCCACAGCCACCGAGTGAATTTGCGAGACCCGCGACTCGCCCACCCCCAGCACCGCTCCAACTTCCTTCATGGTGAGCTCTTCCTGGTAGTAGAGCGCCAGCACCTGCTGCTCCCGCGGCGGCAGTTGGGCGATGGCGCCGGCTAGCATCTGCTTGCGTTCGACCCGCATGTAGAGCGACAGCGGGTCCTGGTCGGTCGGCCCGGCAATGCTCTCGCTGAGATCGGCCTCCCGCCCGTCCTCCCGCAGTTCGATCTGTAGGCTGCCCACCTCCAGCCCGCGGAGCTCGTCCAGCAGGTGTTGAAATTCCTCCAGCGTCATGCCCATGGCCTGGGCCAGCTCGGGCTCGCCCGCCGAGCGGCCCAGCTCGGTTTGCAGCTTCTGCATAACGGTTTCCAGGCGGCGGGCTTTGCGGCGCAGGTCGCGCGGGCTCCAGTCCATGTCGCGCAGGCTGTCGAGAATGGCGCCGCGAATGCGGAACTTGGCATAGGAGGCGAAGCGCACGTTCTTGCGGGCGTCATACTTGTGCAGGGCGTCGATCAGCCCCACGATGCCGGCATGCAGCAGGTCGTCGAAGGCAACGTGCTGCGGCAGCCGCTCATGAATGCGGCGCGCAATGTACTTGACTTGCGGCAATTGCTCCAGCAGCAACTGATCGGAGTTTCCCACTGCCGGTTCATTTATCTGCTCATAGACCTGAGCGGCACCCATGCTTCCTCCTTATCGAATCGTTCATTGACTCCGGCATCCCGTACGCTCGTTATCGTTGACGCTCACACCACTCCGTCAGCAACTCGGAGAAGTCCGCAGTGCTGCCCAGACGCGCCAACAGACTGACCGAATGGGCGCTGCCGCCCACCAGGAACTTCTGGCCTTCGTACTGAATCACCGCTACCATGCGGTTTCCGCCCAACGAAAGGCTCTCGCATAGCCGCAACTGGCGCGGCGCGCGCTGTACCCGCGGCAAGGCCTGCCAGAGGTGTACCCACCACCCACGGCACCGCGATGACAGCGAAGAATTCAGATTCTTGACCGTTGGTTCCATCGGCGCCCTTCAAGCCGGCCCGCTAATGAGCGCCCTGATGCGCTCGCTCAGCGAACCTGCACGGCGGTTGCCGCTGGCATCCGCCGTAGATTAGGTTCCACTCATGCGAAGTGACTTGGCCCGGGAACCACTTGTGCGATGCCGCTGCCCGGCAGCCCCAGGTGTTGAGGAAGGACCGGTCCGCCCTCGGCCAGGATGGAAGCCCGCTCCATCACGTGCTGTAGCTCGCGCACATTGCCCGGCCAGGAATGCTTCTCCAGCAGCCGCACCGACTCTTGCGGCAGCGCCTGTTCTTCATTGGCCAACTGGAACTGGCGCAGGAAGTGACGGGCCAGCGCCTCGACGTCTCCCCGGCGCTGGGCCAGCGATGGCAGCTCAATGGGGAAAACCGAAAGCCGGTAAAACAGGTCTTCGCGAAACTGCTTCGTCCGGGTCAGCTCGGCGAGGTTGGCATTGGTGGCCGCGATCACCCGCACATCCACCCGGAAAACATCGGAGCTGCCCAGGCGCTGCACCTCGCCCTGGTCGAGGAAGCGCAGCAGCTTGGACTGAATGCTGAGCGGCAGGTCGCCGACCTCGTCCAGAAACAGCGTGCCACCGTGAGCGCTGTTGATGCGGCCAAGACGCGATTGCACCGCGCCGGTAAACGCGCCGCGCACGTATCCGAACAGTTCCGACTCCAGCAGCGCTTCGGGGATGGCCGCGCAGTTGATGACGATGAACGGCTTGCCGGCCCGCGGCCCAATCTGGTGGATGGCGGCGGCGACCACTTCCTTTCCCGTCCCGGTGGCTCCCGTGATCAGCACCGGCGTGGGGCGCGGGGCCACCAGGCGCGCCATGCGATACACCACAGCCATACATGGCGCCTGTCCCACCATGCCGGGCAACGCTTCCAGCGCCGCGGGCGGGTTGCTTACCTTGCTGCAAAAGGCGGGCGGGGTCTGCCAGCGGTTGATGGTGTCGAACAGGTGCGACGCGCTGGTGCTGCGCCACTCGGAAGGCAGTACGGGACGCCCGGCCTCGTCGAGCAGCAGAACGTCAATTCCGGGAAAGCGCCGGTGAATGATCTGGAGCAACTCTTCCGGGTCCAGATCGGGCAGCCGCCGGTCGAGCAGCAGCAGTTGGCACTCACTGTTTTCCAGCTTGCCAAGGGCATCGGCGCCGCCCAGCGCCTCCGCCGCTGCGATTCGCGACAGCATCAGGCTCTGTATGATTTGCTGGCGGAGCCGTGGATTAGAACTAGCTACAATTACCGCGGGGTCGTTGCTGCCGAATGGTTGTGTCGGGGTAGTCATACAGCCGTTGTACCCCGCCAACCTTAGACGAACATTAGGCGAAGATTAAACTATTCTCAGAAACTGAAGAATTAGGCGGGAGACGACGAACCCCGGTCGCAGCGCTAGTGTAGTGCGTCAGAAATCTCTATACGTCACATCTTCGAGATTTGTATCAGGGCACGGCTTCAGTGTCTGCGTGAGAACTAGCTTTGGTATTCGCGGTGGACTACAACTGCGAAAAAGAGAACCCCGAAGGGGTGGAATTGCAGTTATGTGATGGTTCAGCCTGAACTGGAGAGGAGGCGCTCTCCGTTAGTGAGTATTCCGCCCTTCGGGCGGGGATTTTCAAGGCATTGGGGTCTTTCGATCCGATGATGGATTGGGAAGCGGCGCAAGAACCTCGTTCCGGCGCTGCCGATCATCGTCTCGATGAGCCCACCCGGCTATCCCTCAGCATGGTTGCGTCCCCGCCAGAGCCCGCTTCTGTTTCACCTGGCAAGGTTATTGTAGCTTCGCCTCGTGGCTTATTGAAGTGTGAGCGTCATCGCCTTGAAATCAAAAGCCGTCTTGTGTGCCTGCTGCAAGAGATCTATGCCGAGATTTCCGTGGAAGAATTTGCTGGTTTCGGTAGTGTGTGTCAGTAGGACCGCAGCGGGGCTGAGGACTACCCCGAATCCCCCGATGCTGAAATGCAATGACGAAAGAGTGGCGGCATCCATGTTCTTGGCACCGCCCACTCCCTCCGTCTTGTACGAATCCGTCTTTGCCGCGGTGCGGATGAGGTCGGGAAACGCCGCCGCAAAAGGCGGGTAGAGATCGGTGTTGGTTGCGCCCGTATCTAATGTGAGCGCGAGGCTGCGATTTTCGAACTGAATCTGCGCGACCGGATGGTGTCCGTCGAAGCATAGATCTGCATGAGGCGCACTTTGGATCGATGACTTTGAGCCGATCTCAAATTTCCTGTCCGCGCCCCAGACAAACCTCTGCAAAGCCAACAGCACCGGGATTCCGACGAGACCGCGCGAGCCCGGCGGCGATTGATTAAAGGGAGGCTGGTCGTCAGAAAACACCAGGAACGCGACATGCCTCAGTCGGATCGAGCCAATAGAAAGGTCATCCGCAACAG
>JBEKQY010000286.1:0-4766 GCA_049519235.1 Candidatus Korobacteraceae bacterium
GGGCCGCCCATAACCGCGGAGATCACGGAATTCGACACTACCGCCAGACCGCAAGAGCAATGTGTGCGAACTATCGGGCACGGTTCTCACGCAGACACTGAAGTCGTGCCCTGATACAAAGCTCGCGAAATCGGAATTTCTCAGCGGCCTGTGGAGCCGGCTCGTGGTTCTTAGATACTGCCTACCCAGGGCTTACGAGTCTGCGTGATGCTGTGTGCCGGGAGTGATCATGTTTTTCGCCGGACTTGCTTTTTACGCGCCTTCGGCTTCGGTTGCCGCGCTTCCAATTCCGCGATTCGTTGGCGCAACGCCAGCAGCTCTTCACTTGGTTCGCTGGGCTTCTCCGCGCCTGAGCTTTGGAGAAAGTTCTTGACCATTTGCAGTGGCGACAGCGCGGCCGACTGCATCTGGCTCAAGCGATCCTGTAACGAGCTTTGCACCTTCTGATAGCTGTCAAAGGCTGACTTCAGATACCACATGATGAATTCCTGGCCGACGTGATCGGTGGTGACAATGAGCTGGCGCAGCAGTTCCAGCGGCAGACCGGCCGGCTGCCCCTTGGCGTCCTCGACGATGATCTGGGTCAGAGTGACGCGAGTGATATCCTCGCCGGTGCCGGCATCTACCACCTGCACCTCTTTCCCGTTTCGGACCAACGCCGCAATATCTTCCAGATTGATGTAGCGGCTGCTGGAAGTGTCGTAGAGTCTGCGGTTTGCGTATTTTTTGACCACGACCTTGTTGGTATCCACCGGTTCATTCCCCTATTGCATTGCAAAATTATCTCATAAGGAGCTTGACATACATCCCTGAGGATACTACATTCTAGTTGATGCTGCATTGCAGCAAATTTGGAGGTTATAATGCCTAGAAACGGAAAGCCCGAGTCCTCCACAGTCCACATCGGGGATTCATCGTTTGTTTCTCTGCTGTCAGGATGGGTGCAGCAGGGAGTGGAAAATTTCTTCGCCACCCAGCGAATCCTGGTGGACCTGGCGATGAGCCAGAACGCCAATGCCATGAACCTAATTCGCAACCGGCTCGCCAATCCCGATTTTTGTCCGGCCGCGGTGGCCAGCGAACTGGCCGGCGAAGCCATGTCGAATTTCATCGAAGGCCAGAAGTTGCTGCTTAGTCTGGCGCAAAAAGAGTACGACATCGTTGCCACGGGCGTGAAGGAGCGGGTTGCCGGCTACATGCCGGCAGTCGCGGCGACTGAATTCGCGCAGCGTGGTTTCGACGCTTTCATCGAGATGCAACAGGACTTCCTGAAAATCGCGAGCAAGCAGACCCACACCTGGCTGACGGCAGTCAAGGCGGGCAAGGGCTTCGAGGGAGAAAGCCTGGTCGAAATGGCACGCGAAGCGATGGACACTTTCGTTCACACCCAAAAGAAGTTCCTCGACGTGATCGCCGAAGAGACGGCAAAGGCAACCAGCGGCAAGGAAGCAGTGAAAAAGATGAAGAGAACCGAACTCACTGAACTCGCCAAGGAAGCCACCGAAGCCTTCATCGACGCGCAGAAGAAGCTGATCGACGTGGCCGGCAAGCAGGTGAATGTCGGCATGCGAGCGGCAGGACGGACCATGAACATGATTGCTCCCTTTCCCTTCGTTCCGATACCGGACCTAACGCGGGAAGGAGTCAAGAGCTTCGTCACGGCGGAAAAGGCGCTGATTGATACCGTGATGCATCGTCCCGAAACCAAGCACGCAGTCAAAGCCACAGCTCACCGCAAGCGTCCGGCACGGACGATCAAGGTGCATCCGGTGCACGCGGCCATGTAAGGAGAGTGGTAGAAGCTGTGAGGTGTAGCGTTAACTCCGAACCTAGAGTTGATGTAACACCATGTGACGTGCCGCCGCCCAGCGGCACGTCATTTTTGTTGGCTCTGCGAAAGACTCGCAACGAAAAGCCCCACCCTTCGGCAAGCTCAGGGCAGGCTCCGAGCAAACGAAGCTCGGATGGGGCACCCTCAACATCATAGCCAAACGGCTTGGGTAGGCCGCCCGCCACGTATGGAGGCTCGCCGCCAGCGCCGTCCTAGCGCCCAACCGAAAAAATCCAGCCGGCCAAAAAAATCCCCACCCAAGGCCAGCCTGGGCGGGGTTGCTACATAAAGTAGTCGCCGGATTGTCGTCCGCCGCGCCCGCTAGTTGCCTAAGTTGCCGGCTCCATTACAGAGGACGTCGAGGGGCGAGTTGGGGTTGAGGATTGTGTTCATGCAATTCACCCGGCGCTGAATATCGCCAAAGGTATTGTTGAGGGTATTGTTGACGGGCCCGAAGACCGGGTCCTGCACCACTTCGTTCCCCGGCGAGTTCAAAGGAAATGGGTTCGGGCATATACCCGTCAGAATTCCGTTCCCGTTATTGCACCCCACCAGGAATGCGGACAAGCTAGATGCCACATCTCCGCTGCCCGCTGGGTTGCCCGTGCCCGAAGTGCGTTGGACGACTTGCTGAAATCCAGTTTGCGTCTCCGCCCCGTGACAACCGTTACAGGTACCGTCGATGCCTCCGAAAGGGTCGGGCCCCGGTATTTGAGGGTTGAAAACTTGGGGCGAGGCGGCAAAAATGACTCTCGCTTGATAGAGGTTCTGGTCATTCTGCATGGAAGGGGAACTGTTCCAGAACACCAGAAGAGTGCCGGTTCCCACCCCGGCCGGCCCATTGAGCGCGGAAGCGCCCTGCGCGCCCGGCGCGGCTTGCGCAAGGTTAAAGGTTCCGTCGACAATGGCGCCGGCGTGCCCCTCGATCAAGACCTCCGCCTCAGACAGGAGGTTGGAGCACCCAGGCGTCCTGTTGTCCGGGTCCTGACCGGAGTTGGAACAGAACATCTCCCCCGGTGGCCCGTTAGGAACTAATCCGCCGTCAAAGCTCAGGTCGGGAGTTTGGGGGACCGCCGTTTCTACCAGCTCATTGGGATTCTGCGACTGTCCGAGTAGAAACTGCCGTAGCTCCCAGGTGCCGGGTTGGATGTTGTTGCCGCCCTGGGGGTTCAACTCAACTTCGTTGGTTCTCAGGTCAAACAGCGCGCTCCCGTTGGGCGCGCCCGACCCTCCCGCTCCCGCTGTCGTCACCTGGCTGGTGATCGCCAGCAAAAGAGGATCCAGGGTGTTCTGGGCGCAGGTTGAGGTAATGGTCGGCAAGCACTTCGTCGACAGGTTCGCCCATTGCGAGGCCCAGCTCTGTGCCGTAATGGGGCCGCCCGTAAAGATGTCGGTGTTGGGAACGTTGTACTCAAGAATGATGTTGAAGAAGGGGGTGCCCGCGCTCCCGCAACCGATCGTGCCATTCGGAAACATCTCTACGCCGAACACAAACCGCAGCTGCCCCGCCTGGTCGGAGCCACCATTCTGGCCGATGTCGATGCGGTTCACGATCGCGTTCAAATGCACCGGCGCAGTCGCCAGCGACAGGCAGTTTATCTCAGGCGGCCCCTGGCTGGTGGGGTTGGTGCACTGGTTGTGGGGGTCGGAAAAATTCGCGAGCCAGCTGTTGAAAAACAACTGCCCGTCCGGTCGCGGATGGATGGTGAAGCTGCCGATGGGTACGCTGTTCGCAAAATTGCCTATCAAATCCGTCAACATCTGCTCCGCCTGCTGGGTGGTGCCGTTCCTGACATTGGTCATCAGGGTGTTGAAGGTCCACGGTCCGCTCTGGGTACCCGGATTTGCCAGACATTGATCCCAGGTCTGGATCGGGTCTTCCACCACGAAAATGTTCTCCACCATCAGCGAGTGATCGGGAAGAAGCGTGATTCCGCTGGGCATGAGCAGCGGTCGCGTCAGCGCGGATCGTTCTGTGGCGCTCAGCATCTGCGGAAAGTCTGCCTTGCGCAGCGCGGCCTCGACCAGATGCGCTGAAGGTTCACGCTCGATGCGGCTGTAATACGTTGTATGGCGCGTCGGCTGGGAATGCGCTGTCCTGCTCGTCGTCGCCATCCGGAAGGTGATCGTCATCACTACTGAAGCCACTAGCCACAGCAGCAAACTGCGAAGCTTGGGCGATTTCATACTCTGCTCCTTATGCGCCACAGGCGCGAATAGGTGGTTGAAGCAAACGGTGAAAGGGGCTGAACCCCGTCTTGAAGTTGCCGACCATCGGCTGGTGTAGGCGTCGGCGGGTGAGTTTCGGTAGCCCTGCGGATGCTGCGTCAATGGCGCCGAGAGACACGCTGAAGCAGCATCACACGTATGCGCCGAGAGAGCGTTTGCGAGGGGCCCTGCTGCTTCGGTCTTGGTTGTGCCAAATGTGGCAGGGCGCAAGGAAGAGCAAAACAGATTGGCGCAAGGCTACGGCGGCCGCGCTGGCCCGTCAGTGACGTGCGGCACACCTCAACGTGACGGGGGGTGACAGGCCTTTTCGTGCTTGGTAGGCGGGCGGCCCATCCTAGCATTCCGGGGGCGCCCCATCCGAGCGTCGTTTGCTCGGGTGGGGCTTTTCGTCGCTAGTGCCAAAGCTGATGGGGCTCCTGACAAGCTTCGCCCGCAGTGGCATCCCCATGCGCTCCCGCCTCCTTCCCGCCCACTCCGACTCGATCTCCACCACACTCTCTTCCCCGGTCGCGTAGTGACGAAAGCTACTCCAAGCCCAGTCCTCCGGTTTCTCCACCAAGCCGCGTCTCACCGGATTCCGATGAATATACCTTAGTTTCTCAATGAGCTTCTTCTTCGACCAGACATTAAAGTCGTAATACCGGGTCTGCCAGAAGTGCTTGCCGTCGCCAATCAGCCGCCGCGCCACCGATTGCTTCAGCGCCTG
>JBEKQY010000287.1:0-4759 GCA_049519235.1 Candidatus Korobacteraceae bacterium
GGCCAGCTCTACGCGCCGGAACTCTATCCCTGCGCTTCTGCCATGGCAGGCTCGGCTGCCGGCGGCGCTTCTGCCGCGCCACCAAACTTGTTCTTCTCCACGCCCTGGTTGACCACCACGGCCAATTTGCGGCCGACCGCGTTCATCGCGGTCACCAGCCGCTGCGCCGGGGCAGTCATCAGGAACAGCAGCTTGGAGTAAATCTCTTCCTTCGACGGCATGTTGGCCAACGCATCGATGTCCTTGATGGCAATGACGCGGCCTTCGACAATGCCTGCCTTGAAGGTGTACTCCGGATTGTCCTTGGCATACTTGCTGAGTGCCTTGGCCAGAGCGACCGGGTCACCGCTGGTGTAGGCGATCGAGGTCACGCCAGCGAGGTCCTTCAGGGCCTCGGCGACCGAAGTACCCTGCGCCGCACGCTCGGCCAGGGTATTCTTCACCACGCGATAGCGTGCTCCAGCACTCCGCACTGCTCTACGGAGTTCGAAATCTTTCTCCACGGTCAGCTTGGCAAACGTGCCAACGATGGCGTGGCTCGCGCCTTGGAATTCCTTCGCGAGCTGCTCTACCTGTTCGATTTTCTTTGCTTTAGTAACGGCCATTCTCGTGTCCTTGTTTTCCAGTCAACGTCGCTGCCTATTGCGCGGCGCGAGAAAGACTTGTTCTCCCGGGCGCAGCCTAGGCACGCGCGGCGGCTTCCACAGCCGACGTATCGATGGAAACACCCGGTCCCATCGTCGAGCTGAGATAGCATCCCTTGATGTACTTTCCCTTCGCCACTGTTGGCTTCGCCTTGATTACGCTGGTGATCACAGTGGCGGCATTCTCCACCAACTTCTCCGGCGGGAACGAAATCTTGCCTACGGGCACATGCACCAGGGCGGTCTTGTCGGTTCGGAATTCGACTTTGCCAGCCTTGGTTTCCTTCACCGCAGCGGCCACGTCGAAGGTGACCGTTCCGGTCTTCGGATTGGGCATCAGACCACGGGGGCCAAGCACCTTGCCCAGCCGGCCAACCGACTTCATCATGTCGGGCGTTGCGATCACGGCGTCGTAGTCAGTCCAGTTTTCCTTCTGGATCTTCTCCACCATATCCTCGCCGCCAACAAAGTCAGCGCCCGCGGCTTCGGCCTCACGAACCTTCTCACCGCTGGCGATCACCAGGACCTTCTTCGATTTGCCCAGCCCATGCGGCAGCACAACCGTGCCGCGGACCATCTGATCGGCGTGCTTGGGATCGACGCCCAGGCGCATGGTCAGGTCGACGGTTTCGTCGAACTTGGCGTACTTCACTTTCTGCAACAGTGGCACGGCGTCCTGAAGAGGATACGACTTAGCCTCCACCGCCGCGCGTGCCTTCTCGATATTCTTTCCTGACCTCTTCATTGTGCTCCTCGTCTCCCACCGCCGCCCGTTCAAACTGGACGGCCGTGGTATGTGCGACTACGTCCCACCTTGTGGGACAAACCCTATGCGGTTACTTCAATGCCCATGGAGCGCGCAGTACCTTTCACGCTCTTCACTGCCGCTTCTACCGAAGCCGCGTTCAGGTCAGGCATCTTCTGCTTGGCGATCTCCAGCACCTGCTTCTCGGTGACCTTGCCGACCTTGTCTTTGTTCGGCGTGCCTGAACCTTTCGCGACGCCTGCGGCGCGCTTCAACAAAATCGCAGCCGGAGGCGTTTTGGTGATAAAGGTGAAAGTTCGATCGCTGTATACCGTGACCACGACCGGGATAATCAGACCATCAAGCTCTTTGGCGCTGGTCCTCGCGTTGAACTGCTTGCAGAACTCCATGATATTGATCTGCGCCTGACCGAGCGCCGGACCAACCGGCGGGGCCGGAGTGGCCTTCCCCGCCGCAATCTGCAACTTCACCGAACCGGTAATTTTCTTTGCCATAATTGCTCTTTTTCCGCCGGGCACAGTCGCCCATAAACATCTATAAATTCGCCGAACTTAACGCCAACATCACGGTCGGAACCAATTTCTTCTGCACCGGATCGGCAGCGAGCCCGAGACCTTCGATACTATGGGCACCGAGTACTTCCATTTCGCCGGGCTCTGCCATGACCACAAGATCGGGAGCCGAGTAACCGTCTGTTGCCACGAATATAATTCCCAAGTCGCGCTCAAGTACTCGCCCTTCAATCGTACGAAACGACATGCGGCGGGCCGGAGCAATCCCTAATCGCTCCAGGCGCGCTCTCGAAATCCAGCTAAAGGCAGCTCCCGTATCAACGAACAGGTCCACATCCTCTACTGTTTTAGGATGCTGCAGATTCCAGACCCGAACTTTGACTGAGAACGTGCCCATATCGCCTACGTAATAACTTTTTCCACCTGTCCAAACCCGAGTTCCACCGGAGTGGAGCGCCCGAAGATGGTGACCATCACCTTTAGGGTCTCGCGATCTTCGTTTACTTCGTCAATATCGCCGGTAAAGCTGGCGAACGGGCCTTCGGTGATACGCACTTTCTCGTTCTTTTCGTACTTGACCTTGAGCTTGGGCTTTTCCTTGCTGTCAGCCACGCGGTACACGATCTGCTGAACTTCTTCATCTGACAGCGGCGTGGGCTGCTGGCCGGTGCCGACAAACCCGGTTACGCGCGGCGTTCCCTTGACGACATGCCACACGTTGTCGTCCATATCCATCTCAACTAGTACGTACCCGGGATAGAACATGCGCTCGCTGGTGTACTTCTTGCCGCCGCGAACCTCGGTCACCGATTCCGTAGGAATCAGCACGCGTCCAATCCTATGTTCCAGCTCGGGATAGGCGCGCACGCGCGATTCAATGGATTCCTTTACCTTGCGCTCGAACCCCGAATAAGTGTGGATGATGTACCACTTCATATTCGGGTTCTGCGGGCTCGCGAGCCCGGTTTCCGATGCGGCACCGGCGTCTGCGCTCGGCTGCTGGGACTCGATACCCGCATCAGCCTGCACGCTATTCGTTTCCGATTTGATTTCTTCTTCTGTCATGGTTCCGCGCACTAGCGGCTCGTCAGGTACCGCAGCATATGATCGAGGCTCTTGCCGATGATCGTGTCCACCATCCAAAAATAAACACCGAACAGAAATACGGTGATGATGACTACCGTCGTCGTGCCCTGAACTTCCTTGCGCGACGGGGTGGTGACCTTCCGCATCTCGGTGCGAACGTCGTTGTAAAAGCTCTTCGCACGCTGCGGCCACGCCTTCAGCGTGTCTAATCTGCCCTCGCCAACGGTCTCGATTGCTCCCGACTTCGCCATCTGCTACCTTTTCCCGGCGCTCGCTGCGCCTGAACTGCATTCACTTCTCGCGCCCCATGCAGGCGTTTGTAAACCTGGCAGGGGCGGAGGGATTCGAACCCCCAAGTCCGGTTTTGGAGACCGGCAGTTTAACCGTTGAGCTTACGCCCCTGTAAAACAGCAATTAGCAATTAGCTCTTAGCCTTTGCCTGCCAGCCCCAGCAGTCACATCCGACACCAAGTGCTAAATGCTAAGTGCCAAATGCTGACTACTTCACTTCTTTATGCGACGTGTGCTTACGGCACTTGCGGCAGAACTTGCTGAATTCCAGCCGGCCCGTCGTGGTCTTCTTGTTCTTGGTGGTGGAGTAATTGCGGTTCTTGCAATCACTGCACTGTAACGTAACAATCTCTCGCGGCATACCCTACCCTTTGATACCAATGGTCTTCGTTTGCCCGGCAGGGAAATCCAAACCCAGGACAAAATCCCACCGGATCAGTACAAAATGATTACCATCCTCGCGTGGAACGCGTGCCCAGATGCCCAAATCATCCGCATCCTGAACGTATATCCACTGGATCGCTGAGTCTGGCAAATTGAGCGCCTTTAGAAGCTGCTGACCTGCTTCGCTGAGAACCACAGCTACATCCCGCTCACCTATCTTCACGCCGTCACACTCAACAGAGCGCGGTCGAATATTCTCGCTAGGTTCGCTTCGGCCTCTGTGCTGCCGCTATCGAAGTAATCATCAACGATGCCTTCGTCAACGCGGATAATTCGGGGCCTGCCATTCACATTGAGCTCCACAATAAAACGGTGCTCAACAACATCAAGCACTACTCGGGTGACACTGATGGCCTCATGCCCTCTCTGAATCAGCCTGTCCAAGAACGAAGCTAATGCCTCAGCCTTCTGTAGTAGTGCCTGCTGTGTTCGCTGTCCCGCTAAAGCACTCCGGGCGTAGTCCTCTTCAGAAACTCCCAGCTTGCGCGCGACTTCGCGCTGCTCGTCGCTAAGAGCGGGCAGTTCGCCGAGCGGCACACCGCGAACCGCGTCCCAATCGGTCGCGCTCGCCCTCCAACCTTGTATAGCAATTTCCATAGGCCGCCCTACGCAATAATTTCCGTGATGGTGCCGGCGCCCACAGTGCGTCCGCCTTCGCGGATGGCGAACCGCAAGCCCTTCTCCATCGCCACTGGCGTGATCAGCTCAATCTCCAGGCTGACATTGTCGCCCGGCATCACCATCTCCGTGCCCGCCGGCAGCGTCGCCACGCCCGTCACGTCCGTCGTGCGGAAATAGAACTGCGGCCGGTAGCCCTTGAAGAACGGTGTGTGCCGTCCGCCTTCTTCTTTCGACAGCACGTACACCTCGCCCTTGAACTTGGTATGCGGCGTAATCGAGCCCGGCTTCGCCAGCACCATGCCGCGCTCCACATCTTCCTTCGGAATGCCGCGCAGCAGCAGGCCGGCATTGTCGCCCGCCAGGCCTTCGTCCAGTTGCTTCTTGAACATTTCGAC
>JBEKQY010000288.1:0-4758 GCA_049519235.1 Candidatus Korobacteraceae bacterium
CCTGCGTGCTATCACGAAGGCGATCAAACTTATGACAAAGAACACCAGTAGTAGCCAAGCTATACCCTGAAGGCTTTCAATGATCGTTCGGTAAACCTCCAGAACCCACCGGTCCCTATTCAACTCCAACTTCGGCGCATACTGCCCCTGTGGACTAATGTACCGCTCAAGTTCCCATACTCTGACACCGCTAGAAATGCCGACAACATAGATTGCAAAATTCAGATACTTGACCCATGCTCTGTTAATAGCGTCGGGTATGATCCGCTGCAGTATGTCGTCAATAGGCCTAGCGAATATTCGCGCAACGATCCACGAGACTAAGGCAGCAACGCAGAACGTCACGATCAATAGAGTTAGGAACATGTTTACCCTCGCGAGCGCCTAAGCCATCGCGGCTTCCGCCGCTTTCTCATACGGACACGGCTTGCCGTTCAAGTGATCTTCGAACTCGCCGCGGAATTTCTGCACGTAAGAGATGATCGGCATCGCCGCCGCATCTCCCAGCGGGCAGAAAGTCCGGCCCAGCATGTTCTCGGCCAAGTACTTCAAGTTGTCGATATCTTTAGCTACGCCGCCGCCGCTGTGCATGCGGACGAGCGTCTTCTTCATCCAGTCCGTACCTTCACGGCAGGGGATGCACCAGCCGCAACTCTCGTGCTGATAGAACTGGGTCACCCGCAGCGCGAACTTCACGATGCACATCTGATCGTCGATCACGATCACGCCGCCGGAACCCAGCATCGATCCCGCCTTCAGCACTGCGTCAAAATCCATGGCGACGTCGATCTCATCCGGCGTCAGGATCTGCACCGACGAACCGCCAGGCACAACCCCCTTCAGCTTCTTGCCCTTTACCATGCCGCCGGAGACGTCGTAGATCATCTTCTTCAGGTTGTAGCCCATGGGCAGCTCGTAGACGCCGGGCCGCTCCAGTTCGCCGCTCATGCAGAACAGGCGCGTGCCGCCATTGCGCGAAGTGCCCAGGCCGGCAAACCACTCGCCGCCGCCGAGAATGATGTGGGGGACGCTGGCTAGGGTCTCGGCGTTGTTGATGACCGTGGGTCCGCCCCACAATCCGACCACGGCCGGGAATGGCGGACGAATGCGCGGCACGCCGCGCTTCCCTTCCAGCGACTCCATCAGCGCCGACTCCTCGCCGACTTCGTAAGCGCCCGCTCCCGAGTGCACGAAGACATCGAGATCGACGCCGGAGCCGAAAATGTTCTTGCCGATGAAGGCGCGCGCGTAGGCGTCGGCGACCGCCTTCTCCATAATCTCGATCAAGTAGCGGTATTCGCCGCGCAGATAGATGTAGCCGGTCTTGGAGCCAACGGCGAGCGCGGCGATCATCACGCCTTCGATCACCGCGTGCGGATCGTGTTCGAAGATGAGGCGGTCTTTGCAGGTGCCAGGCTCGCTCTCATCGCCGTTGCACAGCACGTACTTCGGCTTGGGCGACTGCTTGGGCACGAACGACCACTTCATCCCAGTCGGAAATCCTGCGCCACCGCGGCCGCGTAGGTTGGACGCCTTCACCTCGTTGATGATAGCGTCAGGCTGCATGGTCAAAGCCTTTTGCAAGGCCTTGTAGCCGTCGAGCTCCAGATAGCGATCGAGGTTGGTCGCGCCCAGGCCAAAGCGCTTGGAGACGACCTTTACCTCATCGGGATGGGAGACTAGGTACGCCATTCGCGTTATCGCTTTTCGCTTTTCGCTTTTCCCTTTTCGCCAGAGTCGCTCGCTTGCCATTTCCGGCGAAGAGCGAATAGCGATTACTGCTGTTCCTTCTTCTTCAATCCTTCAATCAACTCGTCGATCTTCTCCGGCGTCAGGTTCTCCTGGAAATCGTAATTCAGCATCATTGCCGGGGCCCATGAACAGGCGCCAATGCACTCGACCTCCTCCAGGTAAAACAGCCCGTCCGGCGTCGTTTGCTTATTGCCGACGCCCAGCTTCTTCTTGCAATGCTCAAAGATGTCGTCAGCGCCGCGCAGCAGGCAGCTTACGTTGGTGCAGACTTGGAAGTTGTACTTGCCGATCGGGCGGGTGCGCAGCATGGAGTAATAGCTGATCACGTTGCGCACCTCGAGGTCCGACAATTCAGTCCGCTGCGCGATCTCGTGGATGGCTTCGTCTGTCAGCGCGCCCAGTTCGTCCTGAATATAGAGCAGCATGGGGACGAGGACCGAGCGCTTGGTTGGATAGTGGCCAACCATGGTGGCAAAGCGCTGCTCGAGTTGGTCGGAGAATTTCATGAATCAGTAATTAGCAGTTAGCAAAAGCAAAACCTGTGTCATCCTGAGCGAAGGCTCGCTTCTTTTGCGGGCCGGAGTCGAAGGACCCCTATTTCTCCTAGATACGCCCTCCACTTGTCATCCCGACCGACGGTTTCGGCCGGAGCGGAGGAATCTGCGGTTTGTCCACAGCCGGACGGATCCCGTTCAAAACTCGCGGCTGGAATGTGCCGTCCCTATGGGACTCGGATTCATTATTCACAGCCACCCAGCGCTAAAGCGCTGGGCTATGTTCTTCCGTGCCTACGGCACTCATTCGTCGAGCCTCGCAACGATCTGCCGGAATCGTAATCAGAGCGAGTTACTAGTTGCTAATTGCTAGCTGCTAGTTGCTTCTTCACCTGTCGCAATCGCCCAGCACGATGTCGATGCTGCCGATGGCGGCGACAACGTCAGCAATCAATCGCCCCTCGCACATCTTGCGCAATGTCTGCAAATTGGCGAACGACGGCGATCGCATGTGCACGCGATACGGCTTTGCGGTGCCGTCGCTGACGACGTAGTAGCCCATCTCGCCGCGCGGCGATTCGATCGGCATATACACTTCGCCTTCGGGCACCGCGAATCCTTCGGTGACGATCTTGAAGTGATAGATGAGCGCTTCCATCTGCGTCTTCATCTTCTCGCGATCGGGCAGCACAACCTTGGGCGCGTCGGCTTTCACAGGGCCTTCGGGCATGCCTTCCAGCGCCTGCATGGCGATCTTCTGCGACTCGCGCAGCTCCAGGACGCGCACGATGTACCGGGCATAAACATCTCCGTCGGTCGAAACCGGGACTTTGAATTGAAACTTTTCGTATCCGCTGTAGGGTAAGTCGCGACGGAGATCGACATCGACGCCGCTACCTCGCAACGTCGGCCCGGTAGCACAAAGCGCAATCGCATCCTCGCCTGAGAGGTAGGCAACGCCCTTGGTGCGGTTGACCCAGATCGGATTGTTGGTCAGCAGGTTCTCGTATTCGTCGATGTTGCCGGGAAAGCGGTCGAGGAACTTCTTCACCCGGTCGAAGAAACCCAGCGGCGGCTCCAGCGCCAGCCCGCCGATGCGGAAGTATGAGGTCATCATGCGCTGACCGGAGACCGCCTCGAACAGCCGCAGCACGTCTTCGCGCTCGCGGAAGCAGTAGAGGAAAACGGTCATCGCGCCGATGTCCATGGCATGCGTGCCCAGCCACACCAGGTGCGAGTTGATGCGCGTCAACTCGTTGAGCAACACGCGCATCCATTGCGCGCGCGGCGGAATCTCGATCCCCAGCAACTTCTCCACTGCCAGGCAGTAGGCGAGGTTGTTGGTCATGGGGCAGAGATAGTCGATGCGGTCGGTCATGGGAACGACCTGCTGGTAGAACTTGGCCTCGCAGGTCTTCTCGATACCGGTGTGCAGGTAGCCGATATCGGGCATGATGCGCACGATGGTCTCGCCATCAACCTCCAGCAGCAGCCGCAACACACCGTGCGTCGAGGGATGTTGCGGGCCCATGTTCAGGATCATCGTCTTGTCTTGCGATGGATCCAGCACCGGGGTTGGAGTCATGTGCGCCATGATTAACGGTAGCCCTCGACCGGATAGTCTTTGCGCAGCGGGTGGCCTTCCCAATCGTCCGGCATCATGATGCGGGTGAGGTTGGGATGCTGGTCGAAGCGAACGCCGAACAGATCGAAAACCTCGCGCTCGAAGAAGTTGGCGCCCGGCCAGATCGGCGTGAGGGAATCGACGCTGGCGTCGTCGCCCGAAAGCTTAACCTTCAGCCGCAGGTATTTTTTGTTCGGAATAGAGAAGAGCTGGTAGACGATCTCGAAGCGCGGCTGGCGCGGATACCAGTCAACGCACGTGATATCGGCGAGAGCGTTGTACTGGAGCTGGGGACTGTTCTTCAGCGTGAGGCAGGCATCGCGCAGAGCGATGCGATCGAGCCAGATGGTCAGCTCGTTACGATCGAATTTTGCGCCGGTGATCGCAGCGGAATTCCACGCCAGCAACGCCGCCACTTCGGGGCGGTCTTGCAGTTGCTCAATCGCGGTGATCGCCGGCTGAAGCGCCATCAGATCTTCTCCGCCTTACCCTGCTTGTTCCAGTCGAGCACGCCCTTCTTCCATACGTACCAGTAACCGGCGAGCAGGATGCCGATGTACACCAGCATCTCCCAGAACCAGAACATGCCGAGGCCGGACGCCTTGAGTGGACGCTGCACCACGGCCCATGGATAGAGGAACACGGCCTCGACATCGAACAGGATGAACAACATTCCCACCAGGTAGAACTTCACGGTGAAGCGCTGGCGGGCATTGCCAACCGGCTCCATGCCGCACTCATAGGGCGACATCTTGGCGGAATTGTATTTGTGCTGGCCGATGAAGTAGGAGAGCGCGACGATGGCGCAGGCGATGCCGCCGGCAACCAAAATGTGAATCAGCAGCGGAAGATAGCGATCTAAATAAAAGTCCGGCATGATTGCGCTAC
>JBEKQY010000289.1:0-4686 GCA_049519235.1 Candidatus Korobacteraceae bacterium
CAGGTCTCCCGTGTTAAACGAGTACACCTTGCCCTGCATGCCCAGCCCGGCGAAGAACATGGTGAAGATCGCCGCCATCAGCAGCAGCCCGCGAATCCAGCGGCGCTGAATAAAGTGGCCAAGTCCGGGCAGAAACCATCCCGCCAACGGCGCAATGGTTGCCATGGAGTTTGTCTGCTGCGCCGCAGTTTTCGCATTGCGCTGCATAGTGGCTGTGTTTTGCGGGTTCGCCATCAGATAAGCACCAACTCGTTCTGCACCCTGCCGGTCACTTCACCCTTGCCGTGGCGAATCATCATGTTGATCTCGCTGCGCACGCCGAACTCCGGCAGGTAAATGCCCGGCTCGACCGAGAAGCAGGTGTTGGGCAGGATCTCGCGATCGTCCCTGGTCTCCAGATTATCAAGATTCGCGCCATTACCGTGAATGTCGCTGGTGATGGAATGTCCGGTGCGATGGATGAAATATTTGCCCCAGCCTTTGCCGTCGATGAACTCGCGCACCGCTTTGTCCACTTCCCAGCCGTGAATCTTCTGCTTCGTCTCAAACGCCTGCTGCACTGTCTGAATGCCGGTGTCGCGCGCGCCACGCACCACCTCGAACACTTCGCGCTGCTGGTCGCCTGGCGTTCCGACTGCGCCCGTCCAGGTGATGTCGTAATAGACGGAGTCAGGCTCGATACGTTTCGCCCAGATGTCGAGCAGCACGAAGTCGCCTTGGCGAATCGGCGCGGAGGTCGCCGCCGTCGGCTCGTAGTGCGGGTCGCCGCTGTGCGCGTTGACGCTCACGTTCGGCGGATCCTCCGTCGTCAAGCCTTCGCGCTTAAATGCTTCCAGAATCCACTGCTGCATCTCGAATTCGTGCGTGCCGCCGTTGCGGGTGCGGCGTCCCACTTCCTCGAAGAACGCGGCGGTGATTTTGTCGATACCATCGCGCGCCTTGAAGTGCGACGCCATCTGCGCTTCGGTCAGCGTGGCCTCAAAGCGCGCGACAAGATTGGCCGAGCTGACAATCTCTTTTCCGAAGCTGCGCACCAGTTCCAGCATGCCGCCGTCCACCAGCGAGATGTATGGAATCTGATTGTTGGGCGAGTACTGCATGGTGACGCGATGGTACGGCTTGAGCATGGCTTCGAGGTTCTGCCACAGCTCCTGCCATGCCGAATATTCCATTTTGCTGCCGGGCAGCGAGTCGAGATGATGGCTCTCGATGCGGTGTACCAACTTGACGGGCTCGCCGTTCGCCGGGATGAGATAAAACCAGCGGCGCGTAACCAGCATGTTAGCTGGCAGGCCCAGAACGCGGTAGGCGATAGGATCGCGATGATGATGATCGTAGAACAGCCAGCACTCGTGGCCGCCGTCGCGCAGCGCAGTCTGAATTTCCGGAAGATTCATTGCGTGAACTATTGTAAATGAGAGAGCGTTTCACCACAGAGACACAGGGCGCACAGAGAAGTGAAAGGGCTAGACGCCCAAATGATCTGTCATCCTGAGCGGAGGCGTGCCCCGCCGCGGCGGGCGCCGGAGTCGAAGGACCCCTATACGATCGATAATCTTTCACCCTCGCGCCACGTATCAGCTTCAGCAAGGTCCAACCCCTAGTTGGTTGCTGCCTTTTCTCTGTGTCTCTGTGCCTCTGTGGTAGACGGTTTCTTTCCCAGCACCCGCTCTCGCGTCCCCGCCGGCAGTGTCTCGCATGCCGTGCGCAGCACCAGTCGCGGCGCGCGATCGCGAATCGTCATCAGGTACCCCACGGTCTGCTCCGGATTCGCCTTGGCCGCTTCGCGCAGCAGCCAGCCCAACCCCTTCTGCACCATGTCGTCATCGCTGGCCAGCAGCATTTCGGTGACGCGCTGAATGTGGTCGAAGTTCTTATGCTGGCGCGTGCTGTGAATCAGGCTGACAGCCGCAGCCCGCCGGTGCCAGCGGCTCTTCGATTTCGCCCAGCGTGGAGGCTGCGACAACAACGTTGCATCGGCGGCGATCATCGGACCGAGAAGGTAATGCACCAGCCCGTCGTGATCAGCCCAGGAACTGATGCGGTCCAACCAGCTTTCGAACAACTTAAACTCCGGTTTGCCGAAGTCGCTGACAATCCCCTGGAGCATCACCACAGCGAATACTTTTTCTTCCAGCACATTGCCGCGGAAGAGTTGATCAGCGACCTGCAACAGATACGGGACATCGTGTTCGGCAAGGATTGTCCGCCGAAAGCGGACTGCCAGCTTGCGCAGCTCATCCGTGTACCAGCCACGCGACTTTATTTCATGTTTGAAGAAGCGCTGCACTTCTTCGGTGTGCGGCGCGGAGGCGCCATCCACCAGCACACGTCGAATGTGCGCGGCGATATAGGCAGGACTTTTCTTCATAGAAGGGTCCGGGAGGAGTGCCACCTGGGACGGGTAGAGCGGGGCTTCAGCGCCGCGTCCCCGAGAAAGAATAAACCTCGGGAGGGGCAGCGGTCATTAAGAATGACCGCTGCCCCTCCCGTCCGGCGTGGTTCGAGCTTTGACGCCGGCCTAAAAAGGCCGACTCTACCGAACTGCGCTGAATCGAGTCGCTTGACTGGTCGCGACGTTCGCCGCCCGGTTCTGTTTCCTATCGCGCGGCAGCTTGCCCAACCGTTCACGATCCCGGATGAAGCAGCATCCAAATCCCCAGTGCCAGAATAATGCAGGAGACGACGACGCGAAATACGTTCTGCGGAATGCGTTGCAGCATCCACTTTCCCGTCAGCGTGCCCACCACGACTGCAGCGGTTGCAATCGCCGCCATCGGCCACTGCGACAGCATCTGACGATATTGCAGCGCCGCGTACACCGGCATGCGAAACACATCCACCAGCAGCGCAATGGCGGTCGCGGTAGCGACGAAGGCGTCGCGCTGCAATCCGAATCCCAGCAACGCGGCCGAGCGTATTCCACCCTGGTTGCCTACCAGTCCGCCGAACGTTCCCGAGAGCGCGCCCGCCACCCATGCCGAGCGCCGGCCAAACCTTATGCGCGCGGCCAGTCCGGTGACGCCGGCGATGCCGGCAAAAACCAGCAACGCGCCCAGCACATATCCCAGGACCGCGCTGCGCAGCCAGATATGCAGCACCGCGCCTACCAGCCCGCCGGCCGCGCTGGTGATGCCGAAGCTCCACAGCGCCCGCCGATCGACGTGCTGGCGGATCACCAGGAAACGCAGCCCGGTCCCGATGAAATGCGGGACTGAGACCACGGCGACCGCCAGCTTCGTGCCAATCCACGCCGCCAGCAGCGGCGTCAAAATACTGCCGATGCCGAAGCCCGAGATCGCCGCAATGGCGCCCGCAACGATTCCGGCGAGGCTGAGCAGGAAGGTGTGATTCACGGCGAGTTCATTGGTGCAGATTGTTTCATTCGCCTGCTTAGACCGGGCGGCACAGCCCAGCTTAGGCCGGTTTGAGCTGGCCGCTGAACACGATCCACGCGCTCAACGCACCCAGCGGTATCAACCCCAGGATTCCAACATACGAGATAAAGAGATAGTTGCCTCCACCACCGAACAACAGCGCGAAGAGGCTGGCGCCGAGCGCGTTGGTGGCCGCGTGCGCCAGACTCGACGACCAGATGCTTCCAGTCTTCAAGACCAGCCATCCGAAAATAATCGACAGAAAGATTGCTGCAACCGGAAAGACAAACAGGGCGCCGACGACCGGGTTCTGGGGGAAATTGTAGCCGCGAAGATTCACGGGCAAATGCCAGGCAGCCCAAATCAGCCCAGTAACAACTGCACTCAGGAGAGGTTGAGCGGGGAAGAGTCGCAGTTGCAGATAGCCGCGCCACCCAAACTCCTCGCCGAACAAAATCGGCGTGGCGAACAGTGCGTTGATTGGCATACCGCAGACGACCAGCCAGGGATGTGACAGCAGAGCGTCCGGCACTCCGCTTGGCATAGCGTATTTCAAGCCGCGCACGAGTGTGAAATCCGGCTTACCGAGTCCCAGGAGCGGGGCTAAAACCACGATGCATCCCACCACCGCCAGCGGCAAGAGCCATGCCACGATATAGTAAGGCCATTTCGAGACGTCGATCTTGAGACCGGCGTCGCCGAACCCCTCGCGAGTAATCCATTTGCGTACCGCGAAACAAGCAATCGCCGGTGCAAAGGCGCTGGGCATCGCGAGAATCTTGAATAGAGGATTGTCGATGCCGATCCCATGGCGAAGAACGATCTCCCAATTCGCCCACGCCAAACCAAACGCGATCAGCAGGTACGCGACAATGCCTTTTCGGTGTGTATTCATGACAGCCCCTTGCGGAATGCTTTCAAAAGCGGGCCTGCGGCACGTTATGGAATCGGAATGGATCTCGCTGCCGGAAAAGATGTCGCAGCATCTTATCACCTAAGCTCACGATTTTACACGCGCCAATTTCAAGCCACTGAGTTTCGTCCCCGTTTTCCACATCTTCCTCAGACTGCAGCCATCGTCATGGGCGCATAAAATAGAAACAGCACGCTAGGGTCCCGAATGTCGCAACCTGAATTCGTTCATCTGCATCTCCACACCGACTACTCCATGCTCGATGGCGCGTGCGAGATCGAGCGCCTGGTGCAACGCGTCAAGCAGCTCGACATGCCCGCCGTGGCCATGACCGACCACGGCAATATCTTCGGTGCGGTCACGTTCGTCAACGCCGCCAAGGAAGCGGGCATCAAG
>JBEKQY010000290.1:0-4662 GCA_049519235.1 Candidatus Korobacteraceae bacterium
GTCCTGCACGCTGGGCGGCAGTAAATACGCTTGCTCGGGGTTGTACACCAGAAATCGTGACATACCCCTTTGTGCATCATTTATCCTTCCAGCGCAAGTGAGTTCTCACGCACTCACTTCAGCCGTGCCATCAGGACTCGGAAAGGGATCGGCCTTCAGGCCCTGAGGGCTTGCTCCCTCAGCGGCTGAAGCCGGATTCTCTGCTTGGCTTTAACGGCACGCCTGAAGGCGTGCCCCTTCAAAGCGATTGTGCCAATCGTTTTAAATCCGGCGTCTTTTCCCCCGTTGCTTCCCTTGCCCTGCATGGCACGTTACGGGCCAACTATTTGCCTATCGCCTCTTGTCATCGGCTTGCCTTTTGCTTAGCATCTCATCAGAAAACCGGCCTGCAAAGTTGGTGCTGGTGGTCACCGTTTTTTGAACCAACATTCAATGAGCAGGGGACTCGACTCGTATTCGGTTCGGTGTGCGATGCTCCGCCACGCGGAGATGCCTAAAGAGCCGCGGCGGGTTCCCACCGTCGTGGACGGGTTCATTGACGGCCCACTGAGCACGGCCCCGCGGGTCGGTTTTTTAGCTATCAGCCGTCAGCTTTCAGCCATCAGCTTGTGACCTCGCGTGCAATCACTGACGCACTCAGTCTTTCTTTTCCACGGAATCGCTCAGACAACCTCCGGTTTAGCTGATGGCTGACGGCTGAAAGCTGATGGCTGAAAGCTGACGGCTGACGGCTCTGAAGCGCGGAACGCGCTTCAGCATCTAAAATAGGAGACGTGTTTCCCCGTTTACTTCACCTTGGTGGTTTCAACCTCCCGACCTACGGTCTGATGGCGGCGCTGGGCCTGATCTTCGGCTTGCTGCTCATCGTCAAGCTCGGTCGCGAGCAGGGCCTCGATCCCGATAAGCTCTGGAACCTTGGCCTGATCGCCATTCTCTCCGGCATCTTGGGCGCGAAGATTCTTTACTTGATCACCGATTCGGATGCCCGGCAGAACATTTTTTCCCTCGCTACCCTCCAGGCCGGTGGAGTCTGGTCTGGCGGCTTGCTGCTCGCTTTGGCGATATGCGTCTGGTATATGCGGCGCAATCACATGCCGGTGCTGCGGACCTGTGACGTCTTCGCGCCCGGACTGGCGCTGGGCCACGCATTTGGCCGCGTGGGCTGCTTCGCCGCCGGCTGCTGCTATGGCCGCGAGACTAACGTTGCCTGGGCCGTGACCTTTCACAATCCGCTCGCCAACCAGATCGTGGGCACGCCGCTGAATATTCCACTGCACCCCACGCAGCTCTACGAGATGGTGCTGGAACTCTGCAACTGCCTGTTCCTGGTGTGGCTGATCCGGCGCAAGAAGTTTGAAGGCGAGATCATCGGGACGTACATGATCATCTACGGCATCGGGCGCTACTTCATCGAGTTCTTCCGCGGCGATCCCGGCCGGGGCCAGTTCCTGGGCTGGATGACCGGCACCCAGGCGATTGCCATTTGCCTGGTGATCTTCGGCGGCCTGCTGTGGCTGCGGCGTGTTGCGCTTGCGCCTCCTGTTCCGGTCAAGGCGGCAAGATAAGCCGGACCAGCCCGCTTAGTCCGATCGTCATTCCGAGTCGTCAACTTGATCCGCTAGGTGCCGAACACGTTGCACGACCTCAGGGGTCAGAAGGCTGGCGTAGTCTCTCACCCCATGGAGGACCTCATTCCTGATTTTCATGAGTTCGTTAATTTCGGCGATGTAGGATTCCGGAACTATACTTCCGTGTTTCAGGTATTGCAGAACCTCCTTTATCGGTTTCGGACGGAACCCAGTAGCCGAGTGGGTGTCTGCGGTTTCACGCAACCCATTTTCGAGCCGAACCCACTCGCTAATGAATTCGCCAAGCAGCTGCGTTCGGAATGTCGTTCGGTTTGTGGGCTCGACGCCAAACAGATTCCTGAAGAGCGCCTTCGCGAGTTCCGAGTAGATCTCTACTTTGTCTTGCGAGATCGAAAGGCTGCCGGCTTGGTGGTATAGGTCATTTCGAAGCCGATGGTACCACTCGATCACGCCCAGATTGACGCCGTCCAACTTCGCGGGACAGTGCCGCTCAAGCCCATCCAGAAGATTTGGAAACGAGGATGCAAGCTCCTCGAAATCTTTACGGCTGATGGATAATTTGGAGACGCGTTTTGGCAGGCTGAGATACGTCCGAACCATTAGCTCTACTGCGTTGTCAATGCTAATTAGTGCCAGACGACGAGAGGCGTCTGTGCCAGTAGCGAGCAGGTCCAGACCGTGTTCTAGCACTTCGCGTGGGCCCGAGGTCCAAGGGGCATCTGTCACCATAATGGTATAGCCATAATCTACGCTGCGATTCAGCGAAACGGAAGCGTCGATGCGCTTGATGTTAGCCGCACTACCCAAGACGATCATTGTTCCACCCGAGGCTGCCGGACAGCGGCTCGACCAATTCCTGGCTGGACAAATTCCTGACGTCAGCCGGGCGCGGGTGCAGCAAATGCTGCGCGAACAAAAGGCGCTGGTCAACGGAGCGCTTGCCAAGCCTTCGCTCAAGTTGCGCGGCGGCGAGCAGATCACGATCCTCGGCGATCCGCAGCCTCCGCCGTTGCGAGCTATCGCCGAGGACATCCCTCTCGCCATCGTTTACGAAGATGACGACCTGGCGGTTGTGAACAAGCCTGCGGGAATGATGGTCCACGCCGGGGCGGGCGCGACCGACGATGAGCGCAATCGCGGCACGCTGGTCAATGCGCTGCTGCATCGCTTTGGCGCGCTGTCGGAGGCCGGGGGCGAGTTGCGGCCGGGCATCGTGCATCGCCTGGACAAGGAGACGAGCGGGCTGATTATCGTCGCCAAGAACGATGTGGCGCACCGCAAGCTGGCGCAGCAGTTTTCCAGACGCGAGATCAAGAAGCGCTACCTGGCGCTGGTGCATGGCTGGCCGGCAAAAGACCGCGGGACGATCAGCGATCCCATCAGCCGCGACGCAGCGCGGCGCACGCGGATGACCACCCGCGGCAGCGCGGGCCGCGCGGCAATAACGCACTACGAGGTACGCGAGCGCATCGCGTCAGCCTACGGAAAGTTTGCGCTGCTGGAGGTGCGGATTGAGACTGGACGGACGCATCAGATTCGCGTGCACCTGGCGTCTGTTGGGCATCCGGTGGTCGGGGACACGGTGTACGGCGCGCCAAGAGAGCTGAGGCGAGTGAGCATAAAAACTCGCGCCATTTCGCCAAAGGCGGGCGAAAAAGCCAAGGCTGAACCGGTCGAGGAACCGGAGCACAGTGCATTGCCGAACCGCCACGTCCCGTCGTCAGCGCTTACGCTCGAGCGGAATTTCCTTCATGCCGCGGCGATTGAATTTCAGCAGCCAAGGACAGGCGAGCGGATGGAGTTCGAAGCGCCGTTGCCACAGGAACTGGCGAGCTTTCTGGAGCAAATCCAAGCGCCCGAGCAGCCAATCATTCAGCGCTCATACTGAAGCTCGAGGGCTCTTTCGTGTGCGCGGGCTTCAGCGGCCTTGTCTGCGTATTCCCGCGCGTGAACCACATCTCCCATCTGGCGGTAGGCGATGCTTATGTTTCCATAGATATCCCCCAGGTATTCGCGCGGCAGCGCCGGATCGCGCACGGCATGCTCGTAGTACCGAATAGCTTCCTGCGGATGCCCCTGTTTCTGCTCATAGAGCGCTAATCGACTATTGCTGTAGTTGTCGTCAGGGTACAAGGTTACAACCCGTCTCCAGCGCTGCAAAGCCTCATCCATTTTCCCCTGCGCTTCGTCTTCCATAGCCAATTGATTGTCGGCAATCCAGTCGTCCTTCACCACGGCAATGGCGTGGTGCCACATTTTCGAAGGGGTCTCCCAGTAGCCGATCTGGCGATGCGCGACCAACGTCAGGGCCAACAGGGTGACCGCGGCGGCGGCGCCCAGCCAGGCAGGCGCTATCTTATGTTCCTCAGCCCAATCCGAAACGCCCCAGCAGACCATGATGAACAGTCCGATCATGGCCTGATAGACGAATCGGTCGGAGACGCCCTCTCTGCCAAACTGGACAACTTGCAGCATCGGCACCAACGTACCCAGGAACCAGAGCCATCCCACGAGGAGATAACGACAGCGCCGGCCCGCAATCACCAAGCCGGTGATGGCGAGAAGCAGAGCGGAGGCTCCCGCCACTTGCCAAGCTGCCAGAGAGCTTCCCCGGTTGGGAATCAGGGGAGCCAGACGGGAGGGCCAAAACACATTTCGGATATAGCACTCATACGAGAAAACGGCGTTCGCCAGACTGTGACTCAGCGGTGGCCAATAGCGCGGGCGCGCCAATCCTTCACTGTAGATCGTGTACCAGGCATCGACCGCGCATAGCAGCAGCAGGGAGACTTTTTCCCTGATCAGCGAACTAAAGCTCTCGGGCGAGAAGGGACTGGCGCCTCCCTTGGGGGAAAACATCCTTTGTAGGGGCCAATAGTCCCAGAGTAGCAGAACGAAAGGCAGCGTGATGACCTGCGCTTTGGCGGTTAACCCCAGGGCGAACAATAGGAACACTACCCGGTAACGGTCGTTCCCGGGCTTTTCCGCATACCAACGGTAGGCGCCCAAGGCCAGCAGGAAGAACACCATGCTCAGGACGGTTTTGCGTTCTGCTACCCAGGCCACCGCTTCC
>JBEKQY010000291.1:0-4652 GCA_049519235.1 Candidatus Korobacteraceae bacterium
AAAATCTCCAGCCAAGCAATAGAAGCTTGGCTGGGGCACCCGGCACCCGCGCCAACACTCTCGACTGAGGATGTCGGCCGACACATCACACAACATTCCGCTATGGCGAGTACTGCCAGACCATGCCACTTGTCCTCAACGGGCTTTCGAAGCCACACGTTGAAGTAGTGCCATAGAGGTTGCCATTGGCATCCGAGGTTATGTTCCCAAAAATGTCCAAATCACCCGTAACCAGAATTTCGCCGCCGGAAACGTTAACGATTTGGCCGCAAGACAACTGCTGGCATTCTTGAGGGAGACAGAAGTACAAGCTGCCTCCTTCGGCAGCGTAGAGGTTGCCCGCCGCATCCAGCGTCAAGCCATGGATAAGGTTCGAGGGGAGGTTCGACATGAATTCGCAATCAGGTGCTTCATCGTTGTAGGCGTCGTAGATGATATTAAAGCTCCAGCCGCTCCCCGACGGTGACATCGCGAAAATCAAACCCCGCTGAACAAAATCGAGGGGGATACCGCAGTAATTCTGCTCAGGGGTGTAACAAGTGCTGAAGCCTAACAGAGTCCCCTGGCTATCTTGAATCAGACCGCTAGGTCCATAGCCGTCTGAAAGTCCCGTGAAGCTATACAGAACGTTTTCCGTCCAGCCGCCTCCCGACGGCACTAACTGGAAAACCACCCCATACCCGTAGATACCACCACCTGCGGTTCCATAGAGGTTCCCATCATGGCCCACAAGTAAACTGTTGGGAGCGCTTCCGCCGCTTCCTCCTGCGAAGCTGTAGAGGATCTTCTCTGTCCAGCTTCCCTGCGAGGGCGTAAGTTCGAACACAGCGCCCGCCCCGTACGCCCCGCCACCGATTCCGTACAGGTTGCCCGCCGAGTCGAAGGCGGTCACCCCGAACCCATCCGTGTCGGCGGCGAATTCATAAATGGGTGTCACGTCCCAACTGCACAATGCCGTCGCGCAAGCGGTAGCGCTCGGCTCCGCCTCATAGATCAGCCCGCAATAGGACGTTCCGCCAGTTCCGCAGTTTTGGATCCCGCCGTCCGCGTTACCGTAGAGAGCGCCTTCCGGGCCGACGATGACGCCGTCCGGGCTGCTTCCGTTGCTGCCTCCAAGAAAGTTGTACAGGGTGCTGTAGAACCAGTGGCCGGCCCTTTGTGCAAAGTCATACAGCAGACCCGCGCCATGGCTGCCGCCGTTTGCAAACGTGCCGTAGACCTTCCCGGCTGTGTCGATCGCAAGTCCGGACGGTCCAACGTTAGGGCTGAAATCATGCAGGTCATGGAAGCCAGTTTGCGGAGCGGGACAAGCAATATCACTGTAGGTCGGGACGGTGCTGGTGGTGGTGGTGGTGGCACTGCCGAGAATGGTGAACGATTCGGAAGGAATCGTGCCTGTCGAGCTCTGGTCCGCTTGCGATGGGCAGCCGGACGACTGGCATCCGACGCCACTGTTCTCGTCCCAGTAAATCGGTTCGCCCTCTGCAGTCACAGCGTTCTGGAGGTTCACCCAGTAGGTGCCATTGTTCAGAGCCAGGCCGCTAAAGGGGCTCGAGGTCTCCAGACAGATGTCGTAGTCATACAGGTTCGCAGAGCAAGCGCTCTGGGTGAAGTTCACCGTCTGATTAAAGTAGCTGGTGCCGCCGTTTATTCCGGAGGTGATGGACACTTGGGCCGACTCCAGTGTGTCTCCCTCGACCAGCCATGCCCCAAAACTCATACCGGTGATACTGGTGTTGTCGCCCTGGGTCACGGTGAAGGTGTCGCTCACAACAAATCCGAAGTTGATGGTCCAGGCATCGACGTTGCCATTGATGGGGCCGTTGTCGTAAATGTCATTGTCTTGCAGCGGGCGGAAATGCCCCTTTGCCGGCGCAAACGCGGAGGGCCTGCGCCCTGTTTGCGCCTTGGCGGCATGGGCCAGCCGCGAAGCGAACTCCGGCATCTTCGCCGCCTGCACCGCCGTCGGGGGAACGGAATTCTGTGCCCAGGCGGGAACGATGGCCACTGCCATCGCTAGCGTAGCGATTATCGCCCGGGAGATTGTGGGGAACTGTGAACTGAGAGATTGCGCTTTGCGGTGCATCGGCTTGTCCTCCTGCCATACAGCTCAAACAGAATGTGGGGCCCAGAGAAAGAAACAGGCGCGCGCAGGCGCTGGGGCGGGGCAGGTTCGGAGGTCTTATTTCTCGCCGTTTTGGGCGCGATCGGACCGGGTGGGAAAAAGGCCGAAAAATCTTCCCCTTAGGGGGCACCCACCAGCATTGCACGCCGCTGGTGGGCAGTTAGTCAGTGACCGCTGCCGCATCGAGATGTGACACGCGGGAACGCCGAAGGCATAGCTAAGAAACCTCTGATTAATCAGAGACTCCCTAGACCTGGGCGAGTGTGCAAAGCGCAGCGGAGGTGAAGTTGCCGTAGAGGTCAGCCGCGCTCTCCGGTCAGGGCCTCGAGAACGGAGTGAGTTGGCGGGACGTGCGGCGCCGGGCCGAGGACGATGACGCGATCGCGGCCAGCCTCTTTTGCCTTGTACAGGGCCCGGTCCGCTGCGGTCACAATTTGACTGACCGTAGTGCCGTGTTGCGGGAAGCCGGCTACTCCGATGGACAGGGTGATGCGGCGCAAGGTCTCGCTGCGATGATGAATCTGCATGCTGCGGACCTTTTGCAGAAGGTTTTCCGCACATCTGCCAGCCGCCTGCAAATCAGCGTCGGCCAGGATGAGCAGGAACTCCTCGCCGCCGTAGCGACAGGCGATGTCGCCTCCGCGTATTTCGGCGACCAGCAGGGTACCGAGGTCGCGCAACAGAACATCGCCGGCTTCGTGTCCAAAGGCATCGTTAAAGCGTTTGAAGTAGTCGATGTCGGCCATCAGGACGGCCAACGAGCTCCCGTTTCTTGCGGCCCGGAGCAGTAACCGTTGCAAGGATTCTTCCATGTGCCGGCGATTGAACAAGCCGGTGAGCGGGTCGCGCACGGACTGATACTTTAGAGTTTCGCGCAGCATCAGGTTGGCAAACGCCAGCGAAGCCTGCTCCGCCAGGCTGGTGGCCAGTTCCTCCATACGTTGCAGCCTGCCCGGGTCGACCGCAGCGTCGAGAGAAGCGGAATCGGCGATGCTTAACACCCCCAGCGATTCGCCGTGAGCCGCCATGGGAACGCAGATATGACAGGCCGGCGAAGCAGCATCGACATGGCCACACAGCAGGCCGAAATTGCCCGGCTGCACCACGTGAGGCCGGCCTTTGCGTAAGGCCCAGCAGCTTTCCGGCAAGAAAGGTCCTGGCCGGACGGATGGCCCACCCCAATGGGTAGCCACCTCGAGCAGGTTGCGCGAAGGGTCTAGCATCAACAATGCTCCCTCGGGGAAGAAATGCTGTAGCACCTGCGAGGCCTGCTGATAGGCTTCGCTCAGGGTAAGACAGGATTGCAGCAGCTCGACCAACTGGTTGACCGTCTCCACTCGGCTGGTGTACTCCCGCAGTTCTCCCAGTGAACCGCGAAGCTGGTCCTCGGTGCGTTGCAGCTCCTGGGTGCGCTGGGTCACTCTCTGCTCCAGCTCCGCATTGAGCTTGTAGACCTCCTGCTGCATCCGGATGCGGGAGTTCACCGCTCGCGCCACCTTACGCGTAGCCAGCAAAGCAATGCCCGCTCCCAGGGCGGCCACCAGCAGCTCCAGGACATACATAATGCGAAGGGTGGTTGTCCGCTGTTTCCTGCCGTTCTCGCTGACCTGCTTGACCTGATCGAACTGGAAGCGCGCGAAGTCTTCCCAGGCAGCGTGATAGCGGTACAAAGCGGGCGTGGTTTGCTCGAGCATCACCCCGGTGGCGGCGTTGCGGTTTTTGTCGGTGAGCAACAGGCGCAACGCTTCGTGGTAGGTGGCAAGGTAGGTGGCCCTGGTATCCTTCACGGTTTGCAGCAGGCGCTTCTCGTCGTCGGACGCGCATCGCGCCTCGAGGGAAGGAATAAGAGCAGAGATCCTGCGGCTGTTTTCCGTCCGGCTGGCCTGTAGCTGCTCGATCAACTCAGGCCGCTCCGCCAGGAAAGTCTGCATGTTGAGCCAGGTGTTCTCGTTGGAGTATCGCAGACCGTCCTGCGCCAATTGCAGTTCGAGCAGGCTTTGGTCGAGTTTCACTTCCAGCGCTGCGTACACGCGCTGCATGTGGTTCAGCGCCAGATAGGTGGATCCCAACAGCATGACGATGAGCAGACCGAGACACAGCCTCAGTTCCATCCCAACCTGAGGGCCGTCTTGCCGGTCCAGCGGCTGCGAGATTCGGCTCTCCGCTCCGGGCCCAACCGGGGCGGTGGGGAGCAAGCCGCTAACATTGCGGTCTTCCCCATGCTCATGCCGGACCGGGCAGGCCCCGTTGCTGCGTGGGGGCTTCTCTGTAGTGCGGTCGGAAGGTATCGTTTCCATGCCCGTCGTCACAAGGGCTTTCATTCCCCTAGCAGGCTGCGGAAAAAGCCGGAACAGCGGGATCCCTCGCGGCCTGAAGGCCGCTCGGGATGACAAAAATGAAGTGCCTATCGGCACGACTGAAGTGAGTGCGTGAGAACTCACTTGCGCTGGAAGGATAAATGATGCACAAAGGGGTATGTCACGATTTCTGGTGTACAACCCCGAGCAAGCGTATTTACTGCCGCCCA
>JBEKQY010000292.1:0-4619 GCA_049519235.1 Candidatus Korobacteraceae bacterium
CGCTCAGCTTGACCAAGCCCAGCCAGACCACAAACAGTATGCCCACGACACTGGCCGTGTATATCGCGATGCGCACGCCTATTGTCATGGCGACCGCCCTTCCTCAGAATGAAATCGCTCAACCAGCGCTAGCTACCCGGGACATACTGCTTTGAGGAACATCTAATCACACCTGAATAATTTTCAGCCGGTCAGGCGGATCAAAGTTCCCATGCAACGGTCAGTCTACGCAACATTAGCACAACATCAGCGGCTGTCAAGAAGGTAGCCGGTGGCATCCGGCTGCGTTGAGTCATTGGCTGTCGGCTGCACCGCCGGGTTGGGTTGGGCTATCTACGCCGAGCTCATGTGGCGAAGGGATGTTCGCGGTCTCGGGGTTGAGCAGGCCCTTGTGGTCCGGTCCCAGTCCGAGCTTGATGAGGGCACGGGAATCGGGAGTAATTTTAGTCTGCCAGCCATTGTCGGCCTGGTAGCGGAGCATGGCATCTTTGGAGGCCTGGTCCCAAACCCCAGAAGGCCCGCCGGTGAGGTAATGCTCGCGGATCAAGGCGCTCTGGATGGCGACGGTCCGCTCCTCATCGATGCTGTGCTGTGCGTGGGAGCGGGAGGTAACTTTCGTCACACGCTTGGAGAAATGATGGCTTGTCGAACTATGATGGGTGCTGGAAAGATGCGCGTGCTTCGCTTTTGTCGTGGTTGTTGTGACCGCCGATGTCCATCCGGCCAGGCCCAACGATACAAAAAATACGCCGGCGAGTTGAAGTGTGCGATTCCTCATAGGCAACGATCACCTCGGGACGAAAAGCAATATGAACGGCAAATGACTGGCCCATTGTAATCAAGCCCGCCCAATTAGGGAACAGGAAAACGAGCCAGGTTCCCAAAATGGAACTAGGGCGGCGCGGGGCATCGTTGGTTGGTGATGCGCCAGCGCCGCCGCTGGGATTACTGGAGCAGGTAGCCTTCTGGTGGAAACCGGCTACCTTTCCAATTACGGCAGAGTGCCTCCCAGGAAGATGGTCGAGTTATCGCGGGTGCCACGCTGCCGCACCAGGAAGACGACATCCTGACCGCTCTTCACCTGCGATTCAATGCGGCGGAAATCGTCTTCGCCGTTCACCGGCTGTTTGTTGATCTCGAGGATGACGTCTCCGCGACTCAATCCCGCGGTGTCGCCAAAGCTGTCGGGCTTCACCTCCTGTACCATCACGCCCTTGCTATTCGGCAACTGATAACGGTTAGCCAAATCCGGGGTAATGCCGCGAACGGTGATGCCGAACTTGCTTTCCTGCGGCTGACTTCCCTCACCTTCCTCCTGCTCGCCGCCCAAACGATTGGCGAAAATCTTGGCCCGATCGGCAATGGTGACCTCGACCGTCTCCTGCTTGCTGTTGCGGATATAGCCAAGCTTGGCCATCGCTCCCGGCTTTAGGGCGGAAATATCGGCAACCAATTCGTCGCCATTCTTCACCTGCTTGCCATTGACCGAGACGATGGTATCGCCGATCTTCAGGCCAGCCTTGTCCGCCGGACCATTGGGAGTAACGCTGGCAACGGTCACGCCGGAATTGACCCCATAAACGCGGGCGACCGCCGGATTCGGCGTGGCATTGAAGGACACGCCGATGGAGCCGCGCGAAACCTTGTGCTCCGCACCGATGAGCTGGTTATAGACATTCACCACGGTGTTGGAGGGCATGGCGAAGCCTACCCCTTGATAGCCGCCGCCGCTGGTATAAATGGCGGTGTTGATACCGATCACTTCGCCGTTCATGTTGACCAGCGGCCCGCCGGAATTGCCGGGATTAATGGCGGCGTCCGTCTGGATGAACGACTCGAACTGCCGCTGGGGAATGATATTCCGTCCGATAGCGGAGACGATGCCGGCGGTGACAGTTTCGTTCAAGCCGAAGGGACTGCCGATGGCCAGGACCCAGTCGCCGACGCTCATGCTGTCGGAGTTACCCAGTTTGGCAGCGGGCAATGGCTTTTTGGCATCGATCTTGATCACCGCCAGATCGGTTTCCGCATCGGTGCCGATGACCGTGGCATTGTACGTTACGGTCTCAGGATCGCCCATCAGGTTGACGCGAATTTTGTCAGCCTTCTCGACCACGTGATTGTTGGTGAGGATGTAGCCTTTGGGATCGACGATGACGCCCGAGCCCAGCGAGCGCTCCCGCATCTCCGGCGAACCGAAACCCTGGCCGCCTTGACCACCCTGTCCCGGCTGCCCGCCAAAGAAGCGGTTAAAGAAGTCCTGGAAGGGATTGTCCTCGTCGCCGCCGCCGCCCGGACCTTCGTCCTGTCCCGGAGGCATCATGCGCCGGTGCGGATTCTTGATGGTCGATTCCGTGTTGATGTTCACCACCGAGGGCTCGAGCTGGCGCGCGATGGTGGAGAACTGGTTGGACAACTGAACCGGCGAAGGAACTTTCAGCGGCGTAGCATCCGCCGATGAGTTCTGCTGATTGCCCTTGACGGCCCCAGAGACGAGCGTGCCAATCAGGATGCCTAGCGTAAGCGTCGCCAGGATTACCACTGTCGAGGCAAAGCGATTGGCCTTCAACCTTTGCCTGAAACCAGAAGCTTGCGAATCCATTCCCTATCCTCCAGCTAATGAGCCAAATGTAAATTATACAGTTGCCGCAGGTTGACTGCGCTTGTGAGGGAAATCACTGGGGGTTCTCACGCCATTAGACGGCGCGCCAGTGGGTTTGGTCACCAGATCGCAACAAAACTGCGCAATTCGGAGCTACCTAGCCGGCACCGAGATCCGTATATACAGTCTGCAATACTCGAGCGACATCGGGCTCGCCGATGTTTCTTGCTGTTTCGAACGCCAATCGAGCAAGGTTCTGTGCACGCTGCACCTCACTATTGTCATGTAGAAAACTGGCGGCAGAAAGGATCTCCCCTAGGCACTCCCGGCATTCCTGCGGTCGAAGTTGCCATTCGTTAAATCGCTTTTCCAGGGCTGGGACACGACGATGCTCTAAACCGCGTACACCGCGATCACCAAGTAACATCCGCAATTGCACGCGCAACAGGGCATGTAAATGGAAAAGTCTTCGTCCGCGATCAAGTACTTGCAGCATAGAAGATTGCGCGAGCCGGTTTGCTGCCTCTTCGCGCTCCCGTGACCCGAGTCCGGCAATCTCTGCGGCTAATGGTAACCAGAACCCTTCCTCGCTACAAACAGCGCAGGCGTTCAGCAATCGGCGTTCAAGGCGATCTTGTCTGAGGATAGCGGTGCGGTACAGAGCACTGGCGTCCCCGAGCGTTTCCACATGCAAGCCCTTCACGATGTCTCTCAAAGTACTTGCCGGCCGCTCGCGGATGAGGTTTGCGCCGACGGTAATGGCGATTGGTAGCCGCTCGATGTGCTGCGCAAAGTTGAGAAGCGCTTCGCGTTCGCGAGTGACCTCGCCCTCACCAAACGTGCAATCAAGATAAGCGTGAAAGAGCTCTTCCGCTTCCTCCACCTCGAACTTCTTCACCTCTTCACAGTGTGAGGGTGAAATCCACGGGAGCGAATGATATCGGGAGGTATAGAGCACACAGCATGGAGGGCCTGGCTGAAGCTCTTTTACTTCCGGCGACCAGACATCGTCGAGAACTAGCAGCGACTGCCGTTCCAACAGCCATTCGCTCGCTCTAACGCGTTGTTCCTTCGGTGAGCACGCCTTGACGTCAATGGGTAGGCGATCAATTAGGTCCGCCGTGATGGCATCGAGCGGACGTTGACCGCAGAGCTGAAAGATGACGGCGTCGTAGTCCTTCTGCGCGTTCCAGGCGAAGCGCAGCGCCAGGGTGGACTTGCCCGCACCGGGCTCGCCGAAAAGCAGGAAGGCGCGCGGTTCTTCCTCAAATGTCGTGCGCAGCTTCTCAAGGGACAAAGTGCGTCCCACAAACGGCTCCGGGCGGTAGTCGGGCAGATAGACCGGTGCACGCGGCCCTGACAGGCGCCGGACTTCATGCCGCTTCTGAAGCCACTTAATAATGCCGCGCAGCGCGGCGGTTTGGTCTGAGCGCGCGTCGATATAGTTGCTGATGTTCAGCAGCGGCGGCAGCGGATGCTCGCGCAGCATGACGACGCCGAGGCGGATCTTGTGCTCCGCAACCTGGCGCGCGAGCAGCGAGGTCCATTCCCACTCAGTCCAGGCCGAGGCCGCCGCGTCGGGTGACCAGACGAGCAGGGCGACGTCTGATTGCGCCAGGCCGTCGTTGATGCGGCTAACGAAATTGGCGCCGGTTTCGACGTCCACTTCGCAGCGCCAGGGATTGAAGCCCGCGCCACAGAGCGCGTCGGCGAGCCGCTGGACGAATGTCCCGTCCTTGACGCTGTGCGACAGGAAGACACGCATGGCAGTTTCGTTTTGCGGTCGAAGGGCGGAGGGGGAGACCATTGAATCGGCCTTGGAGGACAGGAGTCCGCGCAGGGTATGCGGGCTGCCCCTTTATAGTAACGCACAGGAAAAGCGGAGGGAGGCTCGGAATGGACTGCACCCTTGGGCTGAGACACGAAGTTAAGGGGTTTGACGCCGTTCGCTGAAAAATCATTGTACGGCGAGGTTCAGTTTTGGAAAATCGCTCGCAGCCGGCGAAGCGGAGGCAGG
>JBEKQY010000293.1:0-4565 GCA_049519235.1 Candidatus Korobacteraceae bacterium
CCGCTTTCTGATTACGCGCTTTCGGCACGGCTGAAAGCCGTGCCCCTTCAAAACAGATTTGTGGGATAGCTGCCACTGCCGGCATTGCCCTGCGTTTACGCAGCGCGGAATATAATCACGATGAGTATGAGTTACACAGCGCACGTTGTTGCACGATGGACCAGCTTCAGCATCATGGCGGTACTTTTTCTTTGCTTTGGGATTGGTTCCGCGGCTCAGACACAGACGGCGCCGCCGCCGCCCATCCTCCACCCACCAGCCAACTCCGATGAGACGGCATGGGAAGCGCAGCAGCAGAAGGAGATGGCGAAAAAACTGAATCTGCAGCGCCAGCAGGAAATCAAGAAAGACACGGAAAAACTGCTGCAGCTTGCGACCGAGCTGAAGCAATCGGTGGACAAGACGAGCGAGAACACGCTGTCACTGGATGTGATCAAGAAGGCCGAGCAGATCGAGAAGCTGGCCAGGACGGTAAAGGATAAGATGAAGGGACCGTAGAAGCAGTTGTCAGTGGCCAGTGGCCAGTATCCAGTTGCCAGTCGTCAATCTTCGTTGTAAGTTTCCACGGTGTGATCTAGCGGTTGCGGTTTGGTTGTGAAGCGACGAACGCGCCTGCGACATTGAGCGTCTGAAAGTTGCCAAGTGATCGCATGTGCCGCGGGTTAACGCGTAGCAGAAACACAACCGCCTAAAGGACGCGAGGAGCAGATATGGCTTTCAAGAAATACGTAGAAGTTGCAGGCAGTGAGCGCAAGCCGATGCCAGGCGCGGCGCGGACGGGACATTCGGACCCCAACGAGGTGATGCAGGTGACGCTGGTGCTGCGGCAGCGAACCACGGGCGGGAAACCGACGCCGCTGGCCGAACTCGTCGCTCGCGGCCAGCGCGTGTCGCGCGAGGAGTATGAGGCCCGTTACGGCGCCGATCCGGCTGATGTCCGCAAGGTGTTGGCCTTCGCCGCGCAATTCGGACTGGCGCTCGCCAATGTCAACATGCCTGCCCGGACCGTGGTCCTTACCGGTACATGCGCCGCATTCTCTGCGGCTTTTCAGGTGCAACTGGCAAGCTATAAATATCAGGGCGGCTCGTATCGCGGGCGCACCGGCTCGGTGAAGGTGCCGCAAGAGCTGAGTTCCATCATTCGCAGTGTCCACGGGCTCGACAACCGGCCGCAGGCGCAGGCCCATTTCCGGCTTGCGAGCACAGGTGCGGCGGCTGCGGCCAAGGCCGTATCCTACACGGCCCTGCAAGTCGCCCAGGCCTACACTTACCCGACCAGCGTGAACGGAAAGGGCGAGACGATCGGCATCATCGAACTGGGAGGCGGCTTTAATCAATCCGATCTCGATACCTACTTCAGTGGGCTTAACATCTCTCCCGTTCCTACGGTTGTGGCGGTGTCGGTGGATGGCGCGCAAAACCAGCCCACCGGCGACATCAACGGTCCGGACACGGAGGTCGGCCTGGATATTGAAGTGTGCGGAGCGATCGCGCCGGGCGCCGACATTGCAGTCTACTTCGCGCCCAATACCGATGCGGGATTTCTCGATGCCATCAATCAAGCAGTGACGGACACCGTGAACAAGCCGTCGGTGCTGTCGATCAGTTGGGGTGGGCCGGAGTCGACATGGACGGCGCAGTCGTTGCAGTCGTACAACAACGCTCTGCAGGCGGCCGCGGCCATGGGTGTAACAGTATGCGTGGCCGCAGGGGATAACGGATCAACCGACGGGGTGACCGACGGCCTGGACCACGTGGATTTTCCCGCGTCCAGTCCGTACTCGCTGGCGTGCGGCGGAACCACACTGGAGCTCAGCGGCGAGTCGATTTCGAGTGAAGTAGTGTGGAACGATCTTTCCAGCGGCGAAGGCGCCACGGGCGGCGGGATCAGCGCAACCTTCCCGCTTCCCACCTGGCAGGCAAACGCCGATGTGCCACCATCCGTCAACCCCGGAAACTTCGTGGGTCGCGGGCTGCCTGATGTCGCCGGGGATGCCGATCCCAATACCGGCTACAACGTGCAGGTGGACGGCTCCAGCTTTCCCGTTGGAGGGACGAGCGCGGTGGCGCCGCTGTGGGCGGGACTGATCGCGCTCTTCAACCAGTCGCTGGGCAAATCGCTGGGATATCTGAACCCAACGCTGTATCAGAACGTTGGAGAAGACGGGTCCTTTCACGACATCACCTCGGGCAACAATGGCGATTACAGCGCGGGCCCGGGATGGGACCCGTGCAGCGGATGGGGCAGTCCTGATGGAGCAGTGCTGTTGCAGGCGCTGTCGGCAGGCACTCCGACTCCGACTCCAACGCCAACGCCCACTCCGACCCCAACACCAACCCCGACTCCGACGCCGACTCCCGCTCCGCCTTCAAAGCACAAACATAAGCCGAAGCCAAAAGCCAAGCCGAAGCGCGGCCGAAGGTAGGACATGAAGATCAGCAAGGGCAATAACAAAACGCCATCCCGTGGGGATGGCGTTTCTTGTGCCCAGAAACAGCGATGAGTCAGGCCTTGGCTTTCACGATCCGCATGCCGTAGAACGACCGGTATATGAACACGAACGACACCGCGAAGAAAATGACCGCCAGCACGTGGCTGAAGGCCGTACCCTTGCTCGCGGTCAAACTCACCGCCAGTTCCACCGCCAGCAATCCGAACAGCGTGGTGAACTTGATGATCGGGTTCATGGCGACTGAGGACGTGTCCTTGAAGGGATCGCCCACCGTGTCGCCCACAACCGTCGCATCGTGCAGCGCGGTGCCTTTCTGCTTCAGCTCGACTTCGACGATCTTCTTGGCGTTGTCCCAGGCAGCGCCGGCGTTGGCCATGAACATCGCCTGATAGAGGCCGGAGATGGCAATCGAGATCAGGTAGCCGATAAAGAAGAACGGCTCGACGAAGGCGAATGCCAGGGTAACGAAGAACACCGCGAGGAAGATGTTAAACATTCCCTTCTGCGCATATTTGGTGCAGATTTCCACAACCTTTTTGCTGTCCTCGACAGAAGCTTTCTCCACTCCCTCGAGGCGGATGTTGGCCTTGATGAACTCCACCGCGCGGTAAGCGCCGGTGGTTACCGCCTGCATGGAAGCGCCGGTAAACCAGTAGATGATGGCGCCGCCGCTGACCAGGCCGAGCACAAAGGGAGCGTACAGCAGCGAGAGGTTGCCGACATTTTCCGTCAGCCCGCGGGTAAGCGCCATGATGATGGAGAAAATCATGGTGGTGGCGCCGACGACGGCGGTGCCAATCAGCACCGGTTTGGCGGTGGCTTTGAAAGTATTGCCCGCGCCGTCGTTTTCTTCCAACATGTGTTTGGCGCGTTCAAAGTTGACATCGATGTTGTAATCGCGCTTCAACTCGCCCTGGATATTCGGCACCTGCTCAATCAGCGACAGCTCGTATACCGATTGCGCATTGTCCGTGACCGGGCCATAGGAGTCCACGGCGATGGTCACGGGACCCATGCCAAGAAAGCCGAAGGCGACCAGACCGAAGGCGAAGACGGCGGGCGCCAGCATCATCTCGCCGAGCCCGAAGGTGCTCACGTAGTAGCCGATACTCATCAGCACGACGATGGTGAAGCCCAGGTAATAGCAGGCGAAATTGCCGGCCACCAAGCCGGAGAGAATGTCGAGCGACGCACCGCCTTCTTCGGCTGAGGTCACGACTTCCTTCACATGCCGCGACTCGACCGAGGTGAAGACCTTCACCAGTTCAGGAATGATCGCCCCGGCCAGGGTTCCGCAGGAGATGATGGTCGCCAACTTCCACCACTGCGTCGGGTCGCCGCCCAACATGGGGATGATCAGGTACGAAATGATGTAAGTCAGAATGATAGAGATGATCGAGGTGAGCCACACCAGCGAAGTTAGGGGCGACTCGAAGTTCATCTCGGACGCATTGCTGTAGCGCGCCTTGGCGACAGCTTCATTCAGGAAGTAGGCCACGGTGCTGGAGACCAGCATCATGATGCGCATGACAAAGATCCACACCAGCAGTTGCACTTGCACCATGGGATTGCGGACGCCCAGCAGGATGAAAGTGATCAGAGCCACGCCGGTGACGCCGTAGGTCTCGAAGCCGTCGGCGGTGGGGCCAACCGAGTCGCCCGCGTTGTCGCCGGTGCAGTCGGCAATGACGCCCGGGTTGCGCGCGTCGTCTTCCTTGATCTTGAAGACGATCTTCATCAGGTCGGAGCCGATGTCGGCGATCTTGGTAAAGATGCCGCCGGCGATACGCAGCGCGGCTGCGCCCAGCGACTCGCCGATGGCAAAGCCGATGAAGCACTGGCCGGCGTAATCACCCGGCACGAACAGCAGAATGCAGAGCATGATGAGCAGTTCGACGGAGATCAGCATCATGCCGATGCTCATGCCGGCGCGCAGCGGGATGGAATACAGCGGATAGGGCTTGCCGCCCAGTCCGGCGAATGCCGTGCGCGAGTTGGCGAAGGTGTTCACGCGAATGCCGAACCACGCCACGCCGTAGCTGCCCAGGATGCCGATGACGCTAAACGCCAGAATCATCGGCAGCGTCACGCCTACGGGCGCGATCGGCCGCA
>JBEKQY010000294.1:0-4535 GCA_049519235.1 Candidatus Korobacteraceae bacterium
CATGGGCCAGCCGCGACGCGAACTGCGGCATCTTCGCCGCCTCAACCGCCGTCGGTGGAACGGTATTCTGTGCCCAGGCGGGAAGCACAGCCAGCGCCGCCAGCAGGATTATCGCCGCGCATGAAATGGTGCTGACGATCGAAATCTGAAACCGCCCTCTGGTATGCATTGGCTTGTCCTCCTTGCCACACGGTTGAAAAAAAGTCGACGTAAGAGAAATGGGGCGTGGTGTCCTCGCCTTGCAATTCAGGACACCACCGAAATGGGCGCGCGCGGACATCCAGGAGAAGTCAGGTCGAGGGTCTTATTTCTCGCCGTTTGGGCGCGATCGGCTGGTGGGAAAAAGGCCAGGAGAGTCTCTCCCGCAGTTATCTAATGCTCTTCACTGGTGCTTGTCAGTGATCGCTGCCGCATAGCGTGGTGATGCCAGCCGAAAACGTTGCGCAGAGGACGAAGCGAATCCTGACTGGACTACAGCGTGTTTCAAGAATCGTTTGCTAGCAGGGATGTACCCTCAGGGGCTGAAGCCCGGGCTTTATAGGGGCTCGGAACGGCGCGGCTGACCACCCCAGCAGACGCAAACGCGGCGTCTGCTGGGGGCCCGGTGAAGCCGCGCCCCTTCAAAGAGCCATTTCTGAAACAAGCTCTAAGAAAACAGGCCAGAACCCGGCCCGACGTGCCAACCAATTACAGCAGCTCTGCGCCTTCGGCAAGCGATTTGAATGACCCTTCCGTTCAAATTCGGGTAACGGCTGTGAACCGGCCAAGTGGTAACCCACCCGGGCGAATAAACAAAGTTCGGGTGGGGTGCGCGGAAGCGTTGTGAACTCACAACTGGCAACGGACGACCAGTCTAGGGCGAGAACTCCCAGACCGTCCCCTGGTTGTTCGCTCCACAGATGCTGGTAGTGCCATACAAATTACCGTGTGCATCCCAAGCTAAAGCGCCGCCGGTGGGAAAGTATGTCTGATTCCAAGCCTCCGGAGTGCTGTATTGCCAACCGCTTCCTCGGGTCAGCTCAAAAATGTAGCCGTAATCAACAGTGTTGTAACAGCCACTATAAGCTGTTTCGGTGCCCCAGAGATTCCCGGCTACATCCAGCGTCATGTTCGGAAACACATCATCGCCATCCAAGCCAGCGTTACCATGATGAAGCTCGGTAAAAACCCAGCTGCCATTGGAGGGGGAGAGCATGAAAATCAGGCCGGTGGCGCTGTCGCAGCAGCCCGGGTATTGATATGTCCCGTACAGATTACCGGCGCTGTCTTGAATCAGGGAGTGTGGATCGGAGGTCCCCCACTGTCCGGTTGGTATGTTATACAGAACTGATTCAGTCCAGTTACTTCCAGAGCCAGTTAACTGGAAGACTACGCCGTAGCCGTAGGCTCCGCCCGATTCTGCCATTCCATACAGGTTGGCGTCGTTGCCGACAAGAAGAGCCGTGGGGCCTCCGCCATCGCTACCCCCGGCGAAGTTGTAGAGGATACTCTCCTCCCAGCCTCCCATGGACGGACTCAACTCAAATACAGCCCCTTGTTGCTGCGCGCCGCCGGCCCCCGACACACCATACAAATTGCCGGCCTGGTCGGAAACCAGTCCGCCGCCCTGCCATGCATCCGTCGGTCCGGTGAAGCTATAGAGCACGTTTTCTATCCAACTGCAGGAGCCCGTTAGGCAGGCCTTCGGAGACGGTCGCAGGCCGAAAATCAGGCCGCAGTACCCGCCAGACGTGCAATTCTGAATTCCTCCGGCAGCGGCGCCGTAGGGAATCTCATTCTGGCCGACCATCACCCCTGCGGGTGACCCTCCGCTATTGCCACCAAGGAAGTTGTACAGCGTGCTAAGCAGCCACCCGGTACCGGCTTGCGCCAGCTTGAAGACCGTTCCATTACCGCTGCCGGACGTTGGTCCGTAGAGGTTTCCTGCCCGGTCAACGGCGACACCAGAAGGACCGGCTCCATCCTCCTCGCCGCTGAAATCGTGGATCACTTTGAAACCTCCGGACTGCTCGGGCATGCAAAAGTTGCCGCTGCCGCCGAGAAGGGTGAACGATTCCGAAGGAATCGTGCCCACCTCATTCTGCGAAGCGGAAGAAGGCCCGGAGTTTTCATCCCACCAAACCGGTTCGCCATCAGCAGTCACAGCATTCTGCAGGTTCAGCCAGTAGGTACCCGCATTCAGGGCCGGGCCATTGAAGGTCGTCTCCTCAGTGCAGACGTTGTAGTCATACTGGTTCAAAGAGCAACCGGTCTGGGTGAAGGTCAAAGTTTGGTTAAAGTAGCTGGTGCCGCCGTTTTCGCCAGAGGTGATGGACAATTGGACCGTCTCCAGTGTGTCGCCCTCATTCAGCCACATCGCGAAGGCGGCGCCCGCAATGGTGCCGCCAGGGAAGCTGTCGCTAGTCACAAACCCGAAGTTGATGGTCCACGCGTCAGTAGTGCCGTTGGTCGGGCCGTTGTTGTAAAAACCGTCATCCTCTGGTATCCAGCCGGCTTGTTTTTGTGAGCACGCCTGAGGGGCGGACCTGCGTGACGCCCCCAGCTTGGCCGGACGAACCACTCGCGATGCATTGGCGGGCGATGCCGCTTGGCCGTGATGGGCCAGCCGCGACACAAACTGCGGCATTTTCGCCGCCTGCACCGCCGTCGGTGGGACCGTATTCTGTGCCCAGGCGGAAACGATCGCCGCTGCCATCACTAACGCCGCGATTGCCGCCAGGGAGATTGTGCGGAACAGTGAACTGAGAGATTGCTCTTTGCCCTGCATTGGCTTGTCCTCCTTGCCATGGGGTCGAATTGAAATGAACCTCAGAGACAATCGCACTCGGACGTCTGGAAGAAGGAACATCGAAGGTCTTGTTCCTCGCCGCGTGGGCGTGATCGGAGTTGGGTGGGAAAAAGGCCGGGAAATCCCTTTCCGCACGCATTTAACGCCGACGGCGGTGCTTTGTCAGTGGCGGATGACTCACGTCGAGGTGATTAACCGAAGCAGAAACGAAGTCCGCCACTTGTCGTAAGCAATCCGGGTCCCAGCCTGAATCCTTTGCTAAGCCAAATGTCTGTTATTCCGCATGCCGGCGGGGCACGCGTTTGGAGAGATTGCACAAGGTCTCGTAGACCACGGTGTCGGAGCAGCGGGCAAGGTCCCAGGCGCTGATCTGCTGTTCGCCGCTGCGGCCAATCAGCACCACTTCGTCGCCAATGGCGGCTCCGGCGATTCGGGTCACATCGATCAGCGTCAGGTCCATCGAGATGCGCCCCACCATGGGAGCTCGCTGGCCGCGTAACAACACTTCGCCGCGACCCACCGCCGGATCTACATCGCAAGCCGATCCACCATGTCCGTTACGCACGGATACTTTACGCGACAGTCCGTCTCCATATCCCACTGACACGGCGGCAATGCGAGCTGGTTTGGGAGTGACGTAGGCGCCGCCGTAGCCCAACGGCTGACCGGTGGGCACATCGCGCAGTCCCAGAATATGCGTCTTCCAGGAAAGCACCGGCTTGAGCGGCAGGGCGGGCACATCGGTTATCGGGGAACCATCGCGGCGCGACGGCGCATACTCATATCCATAGAGCAGGAGTCCGGGACGCACGAAGTTGTGCCAGGTGTTTGGCCGGGATTCGACAGCGCCGCTGTTGGCCAGATGGCGCAGCGGCGGATGCAGCCCATGATCGGAGAGAGTGCGCAAGGCAGCTTCATAGCGCACGATCTGGTGCGCCGTGTCCTCATCATCCAGCACTTCCGAAGACGCCAGATGACTGAAGACACCCTCCAATTCGATCTGTGGCAGGCGCTTCAAGCCTTGGGCGAACGATTCCAGTTCCGCGAGTGGCAGTCCGAGCCTGGCCATGCCGGTATCGATCTTGAGATGGATTGCGACTCTTTGCGTCCGACCCAGGCGCGTGGCTGCGCGCGCGATGCCCTCTGCTTGCTCCAAACGGAAGACGGCAGGGGTCAGGGAATGCCGCAGCGCTTCTTCTTCCTCGCCAGGATAGAGGCCGCACAATACCAGGATTCGGGCGCTAACGCCGCACTGGCGCAGCACAATGCCTTCGTCGGTGGAGGTGACGCCAAACCACTTGGCGCCGGCCTGCTCCAACGCTGGCGCACATTCCTCCACTCCGTGCCCGTAGGCGTTGCACTTCACCACCGCACAAATGGTAACGTCCGCGCCGACGCGCTTCTGCACCACGCGAAAATTGTGGCGCAGCGCGGACAGGGAAACTTCCGCCCAGTTAGGCCGGGTCTCAATGCGGGAGGATGTCAGGGTGGTCGCCAAGCTTCGATCATACAAGTTGCGCCGCTGGCTGACGAGATGCCCACGTCAACCGGGAAACCTTCTCGTAAACGGTATTGAACCCCCATCTGTTTTGGCCTAAGGTGGCAGGGGAAAAAAGTAAGCTTCTGCGTGGTGACGTAACTTCGATTGTGTAAAAAGCGAGAGGGTGTAAGTTGGCTTTGGCCTCACAAGCTAAAGCCCCTTGGAAAAGGAGACTTACACCCATGGCGAAGGTTACACCCATCACCG
>JBEKQY010000295.1:0-4522 GCA_049519235.1 Candidatus Korobacteraceae bacterium
GCACGTAACTCCTTGATGCCGCAAACAGACCCAAGCTCCCAAAGATTATGCCACTGCACACCGCAGACTGTACCTGCTCGGACTTCGATGATTGCGATTCTTCCTGGCGCGCCGAAGTCATCGTGTGAAGCAGTATTCACGACCGTTGAACGCTCGAGTTTCTGCGCTTGTGCTCCGCAGAAATGAGCGTGTCCGCAGACGACAAGAGGAACGTTCTTACGTGCTGCCAGAAACTTGCGCAGCGCAACGGACCCGATGCGTCGCCGCCCGAAACGAACCGCCAGGTCGAGAGCTCCGCGGGGCGGACAGTGCGATACCACAATAAGCAGCTTGCCTCTCGCGGACTTTGCGGCAAGCTGAAGATGCCGTCCGATGCTTTGCTCACTGTAAATTACTACTCCCACGTCGCCGAACTCTTTATCCGGCGGCGAACCCTCGCTGCCTATCACCGCGTATTTTCCCAATACAAGCGGTCTTTCATGCACGTTGTAAACGTTCATCCCTTGGATGTAAGCGCGCAACGTCTTCGTGTCCGGAATCAATCGGATTTCGTCACCGTCGGATTCTTCATCTTCTGGTGGGTCATTTCCCAAAACACCACATAGCCCATGGGCTGAGAATGAAGCCAGTTCTTCGAAGAGATTTCGTTTCCCGACGCGAAACCTCTCGACATCATCGCCGCCGTACAGGATGAGATGCGGTTTCGGCTCCAACTTTTTTAAGAAGTCCAGAAGCAGGGAGATGTCCTGCACCCGGTAATCAGAAAAGGCGACGATGCGGAGAAGATCGGAGTCAAACGGTTTGACACATGGCTCACCAACAGCCTCTAGGTCTCGCAATTCCCGCCGGGAAAGTACTCTCCGAAGGTTGAACATATGTCTGCTCGACTCAGTCTTCCCCCACTCTCAACACCGCCAGAAACGCTTCCTGCGGAATGTCCACGCGCCCGATGCGCTTCATGCGCCGCTTGCCTTCCTTCTGCTTCTCCAGCAGCTTGCGCTTGCGCGTGATGTCGCCGCCGTAGCACTTGGCGAGCACGTTCTTGCGCATCGCGGCCACCGTCTCGCGGGCGATAATCTTTGCGCCAATCGCTGCCTGGATCGCTACTTCGAACATCTGCCGCGGTATCAACTGCCGCATCTTGGATACCAGCGCCTTGCCGCGTTCGTAGGCGAAGTCGCGATGCACAATGATCGAGAGCGCATCCACCGGATCGCCCGAGACCAGTATGTCGAGCTTCACCATCGGCGACTCCCAGGCGCCCGCCAGGTGATAATCCAATGACGCGTAGCCGCGGGAGACGGTTTTCAGCTTGTCATAGAAGTCGAGCACAATCTCGTTCAATGGCAGCTCGTAACTAAGCATCACACGCGTAGAGCTGACATACTCGAAAGCTTTCTGTTTGCCGCGTTTTTCCTCCACCAGCTTCAGAATGCCGCCCACGTATTCCTCGTTCGTCAGAATAGTCGCCAGGATCACCGGCTCTTCGATCTTCGCGATCTCGCTGGGATCGGGCCAGCGTGACGGATTGTCCACCTCGACGACGGTTCCATCGGTCAGCGTGATCCTGTAGCGCACGCTCGGCGCGGTGGTGATCAGGTCAAGGTTGTACTCGCGTTCCAGCCGCTCCTGGATGATCTCCATGTGCAGCAAGCCGAGGAAGCCGCAGCGGAAGCCGAAGCCCAGCGCGACCGAACTCTCCGGCTCGAAGAAGAACGACGCGTCGTTGAGTCGCAGCTTCTCCAGCGCCTCGCGCAACAGCGTGTGCTCGTGCGCGTCCACGGTGTAGATCCCGGCGAAGACCATAGGCTTCAGCTCTTCGAAGCCGGGCAAAGGCTCGATCGCCGGATGATGGTCGTCGGTAATTGTGTCGCCAATTTTCGTGTCGGCAACATTCTTGATGTTGGCGATCAGGAAGCCCACTTCGCCGCCGGAGAGCTGGTCCACTTCCACCGGCTTGGGCGTCAACACGCCCAGCGTCTCCACATCGAAGGTGCGGCCATTCGACATCAGACGAATGCGCTGGCCCTTGCTGATCGTCCCCTGGATAACGCGCGCCAGCACCACCACGCCGCGATAGGAGTCGAACCACGAATCGAAGATCAGCGCCTGAAGTTGATTGGCGGCGCGGCCAACCGGCGGCGGAATCCTCTTGACGATCGCCTCCAACACCTCGGGCACGCCCTGCCCGGTCTTCGCGCTGATAGCGAGCGCGTTCGACGCGTCCAGCCCGACCGCGCTCTCGATCATTTCTTTTGTGCGCTCGATGTCGGCGCTGGGCAAATCAATCTTGTTGATGACCGGAATAATCTCCAGCCCATTGTTGATGGCGATGTAGGCGTTCGCCAGCGTCTGCGCCTCAACTCCCTGCGACGCGTCAACCACCAGCAGCGCGCCTTCGCAAGAGGCCAGAGAGCGCGAAACTTCGTAGCTGAAGTCCACATGCCCGGGTGTGTCGATCAGGTTCAGCTGGTACGTCTTGCCATCGGCCGCGGGATACATCATGCGGACCGAGTGCGCCTTGATGGTGATTCCGCGCTCGCGCTCCAGGTCCATCGTGTCCAGCACCTGGGCTTCCATCTCGCGCGCCGTCAGCGAGCCGGTAAGCTCCAGCAGACGGTCGGCAAGCGTGCTCTTCCCATGATCGATATGGGCGATGATGGCGAAGTTGCGGATGAGAGATGGATCCATGCGAGATAGCTGAACGCTGCTTCGATTCTACAGGCAAGACGACCTTCGCTGTTGACGCGGGCATAGCTCGACGCGAGCGCCGTGCCCTTTTCGCCGCCGGTCCCCTGCGAGTCGGAGAAGGCACGGCGACGCATGTGCTTGTATTGTTTGTATACACAGCACGGTGTGTCCTTCAGTATTCGTGCTTTCGTCGTGCGCGATTGGGCTTTAGAATAGGAAATGCATGCAGGCCGAAATCACAACCACGCAATTGTACCTGGCGGCCGCACTCCCGACGATTCTGTCTCTCACCGGCGTTGTCGTCAGTGTCGTCGGCTTCGTCAACAACAACGGCCGATTCGCAGACTTGAATCTTCGCTTTAGCGATCTGAAGAGCGACGTCAACATCCTCAGCGGTCGCGTAGACACGCTCATCGGGGCGGTGAACGATCTCGACAAGCGGGTCACGCGGATCGAGGATAAGCTCGGCATTCGTCCGTAGGCAATGTTGATTCTTGCTTCCGCCTCGCCCCGCCGCGCCGAGCTTCTGCGCAATGCCGGGATTCCCTTCATCACGGTGCCGGCCCATGTGTGCGAAGAACCTCTGCCGAACGAGACGCCGCTGAACTACGCGCAGCGCCTGGCCCGCGACAAAGCGAGGGCTGTCTTCGCCAGCCATCCCGAAGATGCCGTGCTTGGCGCCGACACCGTTGTAGTGGTTGACGAACATCTGCTGGAGAAGCCGGCGAATCCCGGCGATGCGATTCGCATGTTGCGCGTGCTTTCCGGCCGGACGCACCAAGTCATCACCGGCATCTGCCTCTTAGCAGAGGGTTTTGAGCGAAGCCAAGCCGAGGTGACCCAGGTCACGTTCAGCTCGCTTTCGGAAGACGAGATCGCCGCCAACGTCTGCACCGGCGAACCGATGGACAAGGCGGGCGCCTATGCTATACAAGGCATCGCCTCGCGTTGGGCAGAACGCATCGCAGGCTGTTATTTCAATGTGGTGGGATTGCCGCTGCCACGCGTCTACCGGCTGCTGCGGGCCGCCGAAGCGGCCACGGGAAAGACGTTGCTGTAGATCAAGCTGGCACGGCCGCTACTTCTTCTCTTCCGGGGTCGTCGTGGTGGGAGCAGTTGGTGTGGTCGTGGTCGTAGTGGTGGAGGTGGGCTTGTTACCCTCATTCAGCGACGACTTGAAATTGCGAATGCCTTCGCCTAGTCCCTTGCCCAGCTCGCCCAGCTTCTTGGGGCCGAAGATCAGCAGAACGATAACCAGGATCACCAGTAAGTGCATGGGCTGGAATAGACCTTCCATAAAAACCCTCCCTAAACACGGCCCGGTGCATCACGATCAGGCAACGGGTAACAAGTTTCTAAGCGAATTCTAGGCTTTCGCAAGGGGCGCGTCAAAAAAGTCTTGGACACCACAGCTACTCAATCGCCCGAATCAACCCAGCCAGCAGTGCCGCTCGGCGCGGCAACTCGGCGGCGATCACATGCTCATGCGCGGCGTGGGCTCCATCGCCGACGGCTCCCAACCCATCGAGCGTCGGAATACCAATACCTGCGGTAAAGTTGCCGTCCGAGCCGCCGCCCACCGCGACCTCGCGCAGTCCGAATCCCAGCTCCCGCCCAACCCGGCGCGCCACTTCAAACAGCGCGGCGACCTGCTGCGTCCGCTCCAGTGGCGGGCGGTTGATGCCGCCTTCAATCTCCAGCTTGCAATGGGGATTGACCGGGCGCAGCTCGCGGACACGGCGCTCCATCTCCGCGCCTTGGTTCTTGTGGGCAACGCGCAGATCCATCTCGGCGACGGCTTCGCCGGCCACAACGTTGGTGCGCGTGCCTC
>JBEKQY010000296.1:0-4522 GCA_049519235.1 Candidatus Korobacteraceae bacterium
ACGATGACGTAATCGAAAATCTCTTTCGGCTCGTAAGTGTAGAAGTCGGCCACCATGAACTTACAGCGCTCGGCGACGCCGACCTTGCGCGCGTGTTCGGTGGCAAGCTGCAACATACCGTCGGCAAAGTCAATTCCCACCACCCGCGAGGCGCCGCGCTGCGCAACCGTAATGGCATAGTGTCCTGGCCCGCAGCCCACGTCGAGCACGCTCTTGCCCTGCACCGGTTCGCAGCCTGCAATCGACTTTTCGTAGCGCAGGCGCATGCTCTTGCGGAAAAGACGATTGACGATGCTATCAAGCACTCCATTCTGATTTCCGTAAATGGCGTCGAAGTGGTTGGCATATTGATGGAAGAACGTTTGGGTGCGATCAGACGACATGGGAATTTACCAACTTGGGGTATTCACTCATGGCGTTCTGGAAGGTTGTAACAGGAAAATCCCGTAACAGGCGCCGCAGTTTCGCTTCCGTACTCCGGAGGTTGACATAGCATTTGAACCGGCGATGGAGGTTCATGGGCAGCCGCGGATGTCCAGGATCGATTTCGCGCGGATGAATATAGAAGATCACCGGCCGTCCTTCGGCCAGCACCTCCTGGGCCTTCTTCTTGATCAGCCAGTAGGGAAACAACCGCAGGTACCCGCCGCCGAAGAAGCACACCGGCTTGCCCATCATATCGGCCACGGTAATTGGGAGTTCAATAATGCCATCGCCGTTGTCCACGCGATGCGGCTCGCGTTGGCCCTCGCGCATTCCTCCGTGACCGCGCGGCGCAGGAAATACCGACGAGTCGTATTCGTATCCCGCTTCGGCAAGGGCATCGAAGAACCACGGGGTCTCCTCGGTAGTGGAAAAACCCGGCGCGCGATATCCGGTGACGGGCGCTCCCGCCACATCTTGCAAGAGCAATCGCGCGTGGCGAACATCGTTGTAGAATTCGCCTCGGCTCTGCTCGTACACCAGACGATGCGCATAGCCGTGCGACGCAATCTCGTGTCCGCGGGCCGCCGCTTCCTTCACCAGGTGCGGGAAGCGCTCGGCAATCCAGGCCAGAAAAAAGCACGTCACCTGCACATCGTATTCGCTGAAGATATCGAGCAGCTTGGAGAAGTTCCTTTCCACGCGCGAGGGCAGACTGCTCCATTCCGCAATCGTAGGCACGCTGGGAAGGTCCAGGATGTGGAACCAGTCTTCGACATCGACGGAGAAGATGGAGGTCGTCATACGGCCCACGCGGTGCTTTAGATATATAACGTTCCGCTGCTTGAGACAAGTCAGACGCAGTTCAAGTTAGAGACGGATACCCTGGATGTGGTCCGCACTCAACCCGCACGCGTTTGACTCTGCACGGCGCCTCGACTAGCCTCAAATTCACTCGCGTTTTGACTAGTTACCTCAGGGGCTAAAGCCCGGTCGTTATGGGGCTCTGGGCGGCACGGCTGAAGCCGTACCCTTTCAAAGATATGAAATCACGATGTCAACTGCCGGCTTTGGTGTTGGGTATCGCAATTTGCGGGCAGGCGTTCGCCGGCGACATGGTTCGTCCCAGCCATGCCTCCAAAGCGATGGTTGCGACGATTCAACCAGAAGCTTCGCGCGTGGGCGTTGCTATTATGCAACAGGGCGGCAATGCGGTGGACGCGGCGGTGGCCATCGGATTTGCGTTGGCCGTCGTCTACCCCGAAGCGGGCAACCTCGGCGGCGGAGGTTTCCTTCTGTTTCGCCGGCCTGACGGCGAGGTGCACTTCCTCGACTATCGCGAGAAAGCTCCCGCGAAGGCCGCAGCCAACATGTATCTCGACGCGCAGGGCAACGTGGTTCCCAACCTGAGCACCATTGGCTATAAGTCCACTGGAGTGCCGGGCTCGGTCGCCGGACTGGTGTACGCCGAGCAGCACTGGGGCAAACTCGGGCTGAAACAGGTGATGGAGCCTGCCATCCGGCTGGCGCGCGACGGCTTCGTGCTCGACTATGAAGCGGCGCAGTCCTTTCGCGATTCCGAGCTCGCGCAGTTTCCCGAGTCGCACCGCATCTTCCAGCGCGGCGGAAACTATTACCAGCCTGGCGACGTCTTCAAGCAGCCCGACCTGGCAAAGACGCTGGGGCGAATTGCCGGCAAGCCCGATGACTTCTACCATGGCTCGCTGGCGCGCGAGTTGGCGGCGGCAATGCAGAAGGGCGGCGGGCTGGTCACGGCTGCCGATCTTGCGCAGTACGAGGTCAAAGAGCGCCAGCCGATTCGCGGCACTTATCGTGGGTACGAAATCATCAGCGCTCCGCCGCCGTCGTCGGGCGGAATTGCTCTGGTCGAGATCCTCAACATCCTGGAAGGCTACGATCTGGCGAAGCAGGGCGACGGTTCGGCGCAGAGCATTCACCTGACGGCTGAGGCGTTCCAGCGCGCCTTCTTCGATCGCGCCGAGTTTCTCGGCGATCCCGACTTCTCCAAGATCCCGGTTGCGCAACTGATCGACAAGCGTTACGGCAATGCCTGGCGCGAAACGATTGCGCCGCGGCGCGCCACTCCCGGTGCCGATCTCCGGCGGCCGTCGGTGTTCTCGCAACTGGACAGCTACGCCAGCTCTCATGCGCAACCAAGCTCCGGTGCCGAGCCTGACCACACCACGCATTATTCGGTCGTCGATCCCGAGGGTAATGCCGTCTCAGTGACAACAACTCTGAATGATGCCTTCGGATCGCGTGTTACTGCCGAAGGTCTCGGTTTCCTCCTCAACAATGAGATGGACGACTTCAGCTCCAAGCCCGGCGTGCCCAACATGTACGGATTGCTTCAGGGCCCGGCAAATGCCATCGGCCCCGGCAAGCGGCCGCTGTCGGCGATGACACCGACCATTGTGCTGAAGAATGGCAAGCTGTTTCTCGTGCTCGGCTCGCCGGGAGGGCCGACGATCATCACGACCGTCGCCAACATTCTGATGGGCATCGTCGATTACGGGCTGAACATTCAGCAGGCGGTGAACGCGCCCCGCTTCCACGATCAGTGGATGCCTGACCAGATCGAGGTGGAGGCGACCGGCATTTCGCCCGACACCCTCGGCATCCTCGAGCACATGGGGCACGGGATTAAAATGGCTCGGGGCTATTGGGGCGATGCAGAGTGTATCGCGGTCGATGAGAAGACGGGCGAGCTGCTGGGCGCCAGCGACGGCCGCAGCGGCGGAAAGGCGGTAGGCTTCTGATGCGCAGGGCGATGTCCACTCTGGTGTATGCCAGACGCGAGCGGTTGCATCCCGGCCTGCTGGACCAGTTTGTCTCCGGCGGCGCAGAGGCCATCGAGATCTTCGCTGCGCGCGGACACTTCAACTACACCGACCGCCAGCACATTCGCGAAATCGGCAACTGGTTTCGCAGCGGCGGCGTCACTTTCCATTCTCTGCACTCGCCCATGTACAGCGATGAAGAGTGGGGACGCAGCGGCGCGCCGCCGGTGAACATCGCCGCGGTGGAAAAGCGCGACCGCATCGCCGCCACAGACGAAATCAAGCGCGCGCTGGAAGTCGCGGAACAGGCGCCGTTTGAGTTTCTGGTGCAGCACGTCGGCGTGGGCAATGAAGACAGCAGCGAGCACAAGCTGGAAGCCGCTATGAGTTCGCTGGAACACTTGCACGCCTTCGCTAAACCATTGGGCGTGCAGTTGCTGGTGGAAAACATCCCCAACGAGCTTTCCACACCGGAAAACCTGATCGAGTTGCTGCACGCGGGACGCTTCACCGATATTGGGGTGTGCTTCGATCTGGGCCATGCTCACATCATGTCAAGCGTAAAGCAGGCCTTCGATGTGCTGAAGGACCGCATTCGCTCGACGCACGTCCACGACAACGACAAGGAGCACGATTCGCATCTGTGGCCGGGCAACGGCACCATCGACTGGAGCGAAGCAATGTCATTACTGCGCACCGCTCCGCACGTACCGCCGCTGTTGCTGGAGATTGAGGGCGTGGAGGGCGAGAAGGTGAGCGAGAAGATGGTAGAGGCATTCGAGAAGCTGGAGAAGGCGTCGTAGGAGAGTCTGGTGCACCGAGGAAGCGGACTTCATTTTTCTTTAGTCTCGGGCAAGATGAAGAGCGCGTTTATCAGCTCAACGGCTATATCAAGAATCCTTAATGCCTCGCCTGGAGGAAAGATGCTTTGATCCGCCGGATGCGATGCCTCGTTGCGAAGTTTTCTAATAGCCTGCCAGCGTAACTGCTGCTCTGCTGAAATGACACGTTTTTCTCCGAGCCACTCGACCTTCTTTTCAAATTTATTAATCTTTCGCGGAGCATTCATCGCCTTACATTTGGTGGAAGCCGACGCCTCCAGTACCCGGAAAAGCTGCTCCGTGCCAAGCGTAAGCAACGGATAAAACATTAAGCTGTAGACCAAAGTGCCTCGCGCCGTTTCAAAGAGCTTGCGGGTGGTTAGAGGTACTGCGGGATCAAGTTGAGTCTGAGTGAGATCAAAAACCCAAGCATCAGACGGATCAGGCCGCGATAACGACATCACGACACCGGCCCAC
>JBEKQY010000297.1:0-4514 GCA_049519235.1 Candidatus Korobacteraceae bacterium
GCCGGAAACTACAGCGCCGGTTGCGACTTCGTCGCAGCCGGCGGCGACTACCACCACCACGTCCGATGGGACGACACAGGAACTTATTCCACCTCGTGCTTCGCGGTGTAGCCATCGCGGGCGACGATGGTGTACTTGATGTCCTTGTTCTTCTCGTCCTTGATGGTCAGCGGTTTGTCATCCGGCCCAACCAACTCCACCTTCAGCTTGCGATAGGTGCCGTCCTGCTTGGCGTTGGTCGGCTTGTAGGTGATGGTGTACTGGTTGCGAATGGCTTGCGCGACTTCGCGAAAGATGTCGGGCAGTTCGCCCATTATGCGCGGAGCGTAGGAACGCCCGCCGGTCATGCGCGCAAACGCCGCCATCTGGTTCTTGGCCTGCACATAGTCCATTATGGGAGAGTTGTACTCGGGATTCGGACCCCTCGCCTGCACTGCCTCCAGGAAGGCTTCGCCGGTGCAGATGGTGTAGATGGTCACGTTGGGGGTTGACTTGACCTTTTTCAGGATCTCGTCCAGGTTGAGCTTGCTGAAGGTGTCGCGACCGCTGGCGACGATCACTAATTCTTTGTGGCCGGGCACGCGATCCAAGCGGTCGAGCATGTCATACATGGCGTCGAAGATATTGGTCTCGCTGAATCCGGGAATGCGCAGCGAGTTCAGCGCGCCGAGGATGGCTTGTTTGTCCTGGGTGAAGTCCACAAGGATGTGGGTCTTCATGTCGAATTCAGCCACCGCGACCCAATCCTGCGGTTGCAGGCTGGAAGCGAACACGTAGGACGAGTTCAGCGCGTCGTACATGAAGTGGTAATCGGTGGCGGCGAACTCCACCAGCAGCACCGCCGTGATCGGCGCCTTGCTCTTGGTCACGCTAGTGATCTTCTGCGGCACGCCGTCTTCCCAAACCTTGAAGTGCTGCTCGGCCTGCTCAATCGGCAGCGCGATGGGAAGTCCGTTCTTCTGGATGATCTGCGCATCGACCGTTACCAAGGGAACATCAACGTGCAGCGAGTATTGCGGAATGTCGGCGGGCCTGGGCTTCGGCGCCGGCGGCGGCGGTTCTTCCGAGCTGCTCTTCTTCGGCACCGCGATCGATCCGGATTCGCCTGCGGGGCCGCCTGCGGCAGCGGGCATTTGGTCTTGCTGGCTTTGGCTGGGCTGCGACTGGTTCTGGCTCTGGGAAGAACTTGGATCGCCGCTGCTGGATTGGGCCCGCGCCGGAATCGCACAGAAAACCACGATCGCCACCACGGCGGCGAGCGCCAAGCGAACGGGAGCAGGAGGTTGCTGAAAAAGTCGGAACAGCGTATCCCTCGCGGGCTGATCCACCCCGACAAGCGCAACAGCGGCGCTTGTCGGGGACCCCGGTTTTCGCCCGCTCGGGAGGACAAAAATAAAGGGCTTATCGGCACGACTGAAGTCGTGCCCTGATACAAAGCATCCCAAGACCGAGTTTCTCAGCAGCCTGCTAGAGAGCTCAGGTGAATTACTCGGGAACTTAAGGTGTTTCTCAGAATACATCGGAGTGCCTCATCGGCCTGTCTGTCTGATAGTATAAATGCAATTTCAGCCTCTCTGTTTCGCTGTGGGGAAAGCAGCACCTGCTTGCCGGTTAGACGGCTGTGTATCCACATTGGAATAGGCAGGGCCGCGATTTCCGGTTGCCCGAGCCGGATCAAGGCAGGAATAAAAGGAACAAGAAGCCATGCTGTACCGCTGGTTTGCGTCACTACTCGTCTGCCTGACATCTCTCGCCGCTTTTGGGGTTGAACCCAAAGTCCAGATCATGCCGGAAGAGCAGGTCAAAGCCGGTATGCGCGGCGTGGCTTACACCGTGTTCGAAGGCACCAAGCCTGAGGCGATGGAGGTGGAGATCCTCGGCGTGTTACGCGACATGGCGGGCCCGCAGGCCGACGTGATCCTGGCGCGCCTGCACGGCAAGAAAGTTGAATACACCGGCGTCGTCGCCGGCATGAGCGGCAGTCCGGTGTACATCGATGGCAAACTGGTGGGCGCAATCGCCTATCGCATCGGCGAATTCTCCAAGGAGCCGATCTGCGGAATCACGCCCGCGGCGTCGATGCTGGAGATCGACGCCATGGACAAGACGCCGATTGCGGACGTGTCCCACAATGTGGGAGTTCCCAAAGAGGCGATCAACCGCACCTCCGGACCAGGTCTGCCCAGCGCCGCAACTCCGCAGTCGGAATACGCCGATCTGCTGAAGCCGATCGACACTCCGCTGGTCTTCAGCGGATTCAGCCCGGATACGCTGCGACTCTTTGCCAAGGACTTCGCGTCGGCCGGGGTTGTGCCCGTGATGGGCGCTGGCTCAGTCAGCAACGACAAGCAGCCTGAGCCGCTGGAGCCGGGATCGGCGGTCAGCGCAATTCTGGTGCGCGGCGACATGAACATCGCCGGAACTTGCACCGTCACCTATCTGGACGACACTCACCTGCTGGCTTGCGGACATCCGTTCCTGCAGTCGGGCAACATCGACATGCCGATGACCAAGGCAACCGTGCTCGCAACTCTGCCGTCGCCGCAGAATTCCTTCAAGATCGTCAACACGACTGAGCCTGTCGGCGCGTTTGTGCAAGATCGTCGCGCCGGCATTATGGGACGCTTCGATCGCCAGCCGCAAATGATTCCGGTCACGCTGAGCTTCCACGGCGTCTCGCATCCCAAGCAGTTTCACTATGAAGTGCTGAACAACGCCAAGATCACGCCCGCGGCGATAATGGCGACCGTGTTCAACGCCATCCAGGGCATGAACGAATACGGCGAGGACACGACCTATCGCCTCGCGGGCGACATCACTGTCCTCGGCTATCCCAATCTCAGCGTCAGGAACATGTACGCTCCCGCGGACGGTTCGACTCCGACCGCTTACCAGATTGCCATGTCGATCGGCGAGCACTTCAGCCGCATCTTCGAGAACCCTTACGAAACCCCGAAGATCGAAGGCGTGGAGCTGAACTTCGATCTCGTGCCTGATCGGCGCTCGGCACGGTTGGAAGCTGCGCGCACTGACGTAACCGAAGCTCGTCCCGGCGACGAGATCACCATCGAAGCTCTGCTGCGGCCGTATCGCGGCGACAGCATTCTGCGCCACATTCCGGTCAAGATTCCCACCTCGACGCCGCGCGGCACGCTGCACATTCTGGTCAGCGACGGCGACACGCTCGACAAGATGCATCGCGTCTCCGGCGCGATGAGCCATCATCTCGACCTGGGTTCGACCATCGCCATGCTCAACAAGGAGCACACCAACTCCGAAGTCTACGTCTCGCTGCTGGAAGCCAATCCGCAAGCCATGGTCGAAGATAAAGTGATGCCGACGCTGCCGCTTTCCGTGATGAACGTGATGGACGGCATGCGCGGCTCGCAGGACATGATCGTGGTCGGCGAATCCGCCGTCGACGAAGCCGCAACGCCGGTGGACTACGTCGTCTCCGGCTCGCAGATCATCACCCTGAATATCAAGTAGCGAGCTGTCAGCCGTCAGCCCCGCAAATTGTTCCACGAAAATGTTCCACGTGGAACAAGAACGCGAACTCGTGTTCGCTTTTAACGCTAAGTGACGCAGACTGAAGGACCTGCCCTATCCTGTCGGCTGACAACTGAACAACTGACAACTGACAACTCTCTAAAGGTCAACTGTCAGGAGTGGCCGCTGAGGATAACGTATTCCGCCTCGCGGGCACCCGGCGGATCTCCTCCTGACGGCTATTAATCTTACTTTTTGCATATTGACGGACTATGCCCTATGTGTAATACTATTGGGCATGAGTATGACTGAAAAACTCGATACCGTGTGGTTTACGACAAAAGGGCAAGTCGTCATCCCGCTTCGTCTTCGCAAGCAATTCGAAATCGAGGACGGAACCAAAGCGGTGGTTCAAGCGACGCCGGAGGGTATCCTGCTCAAACCGGTGACTGCGGCACTCATCCGACGCGGGCGCGGTATCCTCAAGCGCGCGCCGGGACACGGGTCGCTGACTGAGGACTGGGCCGAGCACAAAAGGCGGGAACGCGCGCTAGAGGAGCGCCATGCCGGCTAAGGTGCTCGACAGCTTCGCGCTCATCGCCTACTTCCGCGACGAATCGGGTGCCGAAGCGGTGGAGCAACTGCTCGTCTCCGCCGGCAAAAGAGACAGCCCGCTCCACATGACCGATGTGAACTACGCCGAGGTGAAGTACTCGATTGTGAAAAAGGACGGCGCCGCGGCTTGGGCGGAAGCCGCAAAGGTCTTGGAGGGCCTGCCCATTGATTTTCATTCCACAACCCGCGCGTTGGCCGACACCGCCGCCGATTTCAAAGCACGTTTCAAGTTGAGTTTGGCCGACGCTTTCGCCGCCGCGCTGGCCAAAGAAAAGAAGGCTGAACTCGTGACCGGCGACCCAGAATTTAGGCCGCTTGACCGGGAAATCAAAATCCACTGGCTGAAGTAATTGCAGTCCGGGAAAAACGATGGCTGGGTGCGTTTTTACGACTTCAATGTGTGCAGTACG
>JBEKQY010000298.1:0-4473 GCA_049519235.1 Candidatus Korobacteraceae bacterium
GAAATCTGCTTGGCGAACAGCACCCGCAGGTCGAGCTCGCCCTGGTAGCCCGTCGTAGCGCCGCAGGTCACCAGCGTTCCGCCCGGCCTCAGCGAGCGCACGCTGTCCGGCCAGGTCGCCTGGCCAACGTGCTCAAAGACGACATCCACGCCGCGCTTGTTGGTAATGCGTCGCACTTCGTCGGCAATCTTCTGCTTGTAGTGGTCGATGGTGTGATCGGCGCCAAGCTCGCGCGCCTTGGCCAGCTTGCGTTCGTCGCCGGCAGTGGTGATGACCTCCGCGCCCAGCATCTTCGCAATCTGGATCGCCGCCGATCCCACCCCCGATCCCGCGCCCAGCACCAGCACGGTCTGTCCGGCGCGCAGATGCGCGCGGCCCAGCAGCATGTGCCACGCCGTCAGGAAGACCAGCGGGACGCTGGCCGCCTGCACAAAGTCGAGCGCGTCGGGAATTGGAATGACGTTCTCGCGAGGTACGGCAATCAGCTCGCAATTGCCGCCGTCGACCGTGTTGCCCAACACGGAAAATTGCGGACACAGATTGTGATGGCCGGCCATGCACTGCTCGCAGTGATTGCAGAAGACCATGGGCGCGAGCAGCACTCGCGTACCGGGTTTGACGTCGGTGATGTATTCGCCCGATTCGACGACCTCGCCGGCAACATCGCTGCCGAGAATGTGCGGCAGCGTGACTCCACGCAGCCCGCCGCGCACCCAGAGATCAAGATGATTCAGCGCGCAAGCGCGCACCCCAACCAGAACGTGATCCTTGCGCAAGACCGGATCGGGCGCGTCTTCGTACTTGAGAACTTCGGGACCACCAAATTCATGAATGCGAACGGCTTTCATCATCGGCTCCGATCTTCCCGAACCATCTCTTCAGTCGAAGGAAATGTGCCTGAAGTCGGAGGGGGCGTGGAGTTCAGACGCAGCAATCTGCGGAAGGATGCTCGTCTCTTTCTGAGCTCACGTGCAGTAGGCACGACCTGTCCCAGCAGTGCTATGACTTCTGCGCGAACGGATCTTCGGTTTTGCCGCGCCTGTCTGCGCAGCGCTTCGTACAATTCGTCGGGAACGTTCCTCCCGTACAGGACTCCCAAGAAGTCTAGCACTCGGTGGCAACACTCCGGTGCCGGCAAGCCGGATAATCCATAAGCAAAACAAAAGTCGGCGTCAATACTCGCTGAAAGCTACTACCAACCAGCGATCACCGCGCTTCTCGACGTCAAAGCGATATGCATCGCCCAGTTCGACGCGCTCCTTCCCGCTGGCGGTGCGAGTCACACGAAGATCATCGGCAAAAACGAAGGGCGGGATATCGCGTACCAATCTAAACGCAATCCCGCTGGAGGCGCAGTAACCCAGCACTGCGCCGTAATCCCGCTGCTTCGCATACTCAATCGCCCTAGCTACCGGCAGAAGGTCCGGCCGGTTGTACCCCCGGGAGCTGAACCTGACGTCGTCTCGCGAAAGGTCATAGGTATCGACAGCACATAAACTCGGATTGTCCCAGGTGTCTATAGCCGAAAACCAGCAGTGCGGTAGCGTAATTGTCGCCCCATCTGTTTGGAGCTTACCGATCTGCGGGAATCCGGGCACTTTGGCATCGAGCCCAAAAGCACCGGATAGCTTGATCACCTGCTCCAGATCTCCGTCGCCCTTCGGATTCCACTCTCGAGCATCATAATCAACACCGATGCTGCCTGCACATCCGCTGCGGATGAACTTAGCCAGGAATCGGGCGTTTCCTGAGGGGCCCCGGTGTAAGGGATACACGTCGAGCGGTAACTGGGGCACATCATTTTCCAGAAACTGCTCGTCTGTGCCGACCTGTCGCCAGAGTCGATTGGGTTTTCCGGAGGATTCCTCGGGAATGCCGAATACGAAAAACCTGGCATGCGTGCGAACGGTCAATTTCACGACTAAGGCCGGCGGAAGGTCGAGTATCTGAAAGTGGAGGCGGTTCTCCTTAGGCCACGCGCCATTGACCTCAGCGCTGATCTGCTCCAACTTATCAAGCGCCGTGACCGCGCGCTCCCGTGGCGATCCTGTGGTACCGGCTGTTGAATTCAGTTCCTTGATAACGGCGTCCGCCGCCCTTTCGAAAATGGGCGCTTCGACAGTCGCCGAGTGCCAGTTCTTTTCCTCTTCGTAGGGAGGACCGCAAGGATCCGGCGAAAACTCTGTGAGCTTCTGCAGAAGTTGGCGAAAATCCTGCGGTGAAACCGCGCGCTGAGCGAATGCGCAAACAGACAAGAGAAGTATAAGAACCACACCTGTGCTTGAGCGGAGCGTCATAGCGGAATTATCTCCATCAGCATAGTACGTAGCGGCGTGGGATGAACAGAAGAATGCTGCTTCGATACCGCCTGATCCCGAAAAGAATCTCGTCGCGATGAAGTGTATCGAACAACTTGGGGTAGTAACCCAGAAACTCGCCACGACTGAACTGGCTTTGACTTCGGCTCGCGGTATCTCAATAATGAAAGCCGCCACAGCTTACAGCTAACTGCTGCTTCATGGACATCTACGAACAAATCGTGCAGTTACGCCGCGAGGGCCGTCGCGGAGCAGTCGCCACCATCACCAATGCTCGCGGCTCGATTCCATCGTTTCAGACCGCGAAGATGCTGGTGCGCGACGATGGCTCCATCGCCGGCACCATCGGCGGGGGCTGCGTGGAAGCTGAGGTCTGGCAGGCGGCGCGCGAGGTGATGGAAGAAGAAAAACCGCGCTCGCTGACCTTCAACCTCAACAACAATCCCAAGTACGATACTGGCCTCGTGTGCGGAGGCACGCTGGAGATCTTCATCGAGCCGGTGCTTCCGCCGGCGCTGCTGTACATCTTCGGCGCCGGCCACGTCGCGTACAACCTATACAAGATTGCGACCACGGCCGGCTTCGAGGTCATCGTGGTGGACGATCGCGAATCCTACGCCAATCGCGAGCGCTTTCCCGACGCTCGCGAAGTCATCGCCGACGAATTCGAGGCGGTGACGGCGCGGCTGAGTCCACCCGAAGGCTCCTATATTGTCATCGTCACCCGCGGACATCACGACGACATGCGCATCCTGCGCTGGGCCGTCGATGCGCGCGCCCGCTATCTGGGGATGATCGGCTCCAAGCGCAAGACAATCTCGATCTACAAGGAACTGGAGAAGGAAGGCATACCGGCAGCCAAGTTCGCGAACGTCCACGCGCCCGTCGGACTGGAGATTGGCGCGGTTACTCCGGAAGAGATTGCGGTGGCGATTGTCGCCGAGATGATCGCCGAGCGCCGGCACGCAGCGCCCGGCGTCGCCAGCAAGATGTATTCTTATCCGCCCGCACGGGAAGAGCAAGACGCAATCGAAGAAGAAACCACTCGCAATTCCTAACTCGCGCCCTGGCAGAGGCCGCGCCGCCATTCGCCGTGTCTCCCAGCCGCCGCAGAGCCCGCCTGTGTTGTCAGCGAATCGGGAAGTTGGAGGTGCGTCTGTCTCATACCTACTTCTTGGCCGAGCCTACCGCCGGCGACCGTTCCTTCGCATCACTCGTGGTTAGCAATTTGCGAACGCCCTCGCGCTTCTTTGCTTTTGCCTTGCGCTGGCGATGCTCCCGTGACTTGTCTCCGTTGCGAAATGACATTGCTCTTGCCTCCCCCGAATAGTACAACATCTGTGTGTTTACGCGCGGGCGATCGGCTATTACAACTGCATACGTTACGAGCTGCCGATGAGTATGCCGGTCGCAAACACCAGCGCTCCTCCCAATGCCACCTGCAGCGCAGCGGAAAGCGGTGGCGTATCCATGAAGCGATGGCGCACCCAGGTGATGGTTGCCAGCTCCACCAAAACCACGGCAACCGCAATGGTGGTGGCGAGATTGAAGTTGTGGATGAGATACGGCAGCGTGTGCCCAATGCCGCCCAGCGCGGTCATAGCGCCGCAGACCAAGCCGCGCAGCCACGGCGTTCCCCGCCCAGTAAGGCTGCCATCATCGGAGAGCGCTTCGGCGAAACCCATACTGATGCCCGCACCGAGCGAAGCAGCGAGTCCGACAGCAAACGCGTCCCAGGTGTTTCGGGTGGCGAAGGCGGCGGCGAAGACCGGCGCCAGGGTTGAGACCGAGCCGTCCATCAGGCCCGCCAGTCCCGGCTGCACGATCTGCAACACGAACAGCCTGCGTTGCGCCTTAGCCTCTTCTTCGCGCACTTCAGGCCTGAGCTCGCTCTTCTCCAGTTCGGCTGCGCGCTCTACGTGGGCAGTCTCGGCAGCCGCCAGGTCGTCAAGCAACTGGCGGATGCTGGCGTCTTGCGCACGCGCCGCGGCGTGCTGATAGAAGCGGCGCGTCTCGGCTTCCATCGCGCCCACCTGCGCCCGAATCTGTTCCAGCCGCAGCGGCGTGTTCAGCCAGATGGGCTTGCGCTGTACGAAACCGCGGACGTCCTGCCGCCGGATGAGCGGAATGTGCTCGCCAAATTTCTGCTTATAAA
>JBEKQY010000299.1:0-4442 GCA_049519235.1 Candidatus Korobacteraceae bacterium
ATGGGCGCTTTCAAGCGCGTGCCCAGCGGATTGTCCGTGGGACTGTAGTGTCCCCACAAACTGCCGTGCTCCACGTTGATCGACTCCGAAAGGTCGGCGGCCACGGTGAAGAATCGTCCATCTGTGACGTAATTCATCCACTTGATGATTTCGGAAATCGCGCGGCGGGCTCCGGCCACCTCGCCCGGTTTCTTGAACAGCGCAATGCTAACTTGCTTCTCCGCACCGGAAATCGCATTGCGAATCGAGAGCTTCTGCGGGTCTTCCGGTAGCGCCGCGACGCGCAGGCGATCGTCGAGGAACGGATCGCTCGTGGCGGAGATGCGCAACTTCACGTCGTCGCGCACCGTGTCGCCGATTTCCACCAGGCGATCGGCAAGGCGATCGCCCAATCCGTTGCGGTCGAGCAGCGACATCACTACGTCGATGTTGGTCTTGAACTGGATCAATCGCTCGCGATTGTTGCTGACCGCGCCCTTGCGAATTCCTTCGAACTCCACGCCGTAATGCTTCTCGAACGTCTGCGCCAGCGCGACAAAATACTCCGAGTTCATCTTCAGCGCGTAGGGATGGCTGGGGTAACTCACCAATTGATCGCCGCTGTAGCTGGGAATTTTTCCGTCGACGGCCGCGGGCCAGTAGCCCTTGATGGTTTTGCCGATCGCGACGATGGGACGGCGGTCGTGCGGATCCACTTCGTCCATGGCTTTCAGCGCCGCCGTCACGTCGCCGTAATCGTTACCGTTCGCCAGCGTGAAGACGTTCCAGCCATACGACGTCCATTGATTCACCAGATCGTAGCCGTCGCTGAACTGCGCGGCGATCACGCCGCCAAGCAGGCGATCGTCGATGCCCGCGTTGTTGTCGGAAACCATCACCCGCAACCGCTTTCCCACTTGCAGCGCGAGAGCCTGCGTCTTCAACTCCTGCGCGTGACCTTCAGTCAGCGCGAATTCGCCTTCCAGCGCGATCACTTTCGGCGACTCTGGCGCGCCCGCTATGTCCCAGAACGCCGCTTTGCCCGCGGCAGTCGCGATGCCGATGCCCGAGGGTCCGCCGTTCACGTCGTTGGTTAAGTCGGTGCTTTCGGCATGTCCCGCGAGCGCACGAATGCCGCGGCCTTTGGCTTGCGCGAACAGCGGATGGTCTTCCAACCCCGTTTCGCGCAGCAGCGTCTTCAACGCGCCCGCGCCGCGCCGGAATCCCAACGCGTCGATTGGCAGCATCGCGACCTGCGGATCGACGTGATAACGCGGATCGCCGGTCTGCTGATACTTGCGATAAAGCGCCTGGCCCATGATCATCCACAGCGCGTAGCACGTGGGGACCGAGTGGCCCGCCGCCATCATGAATTTGTCGGAGTAAGGATGCTTCGGCCGGCGGTAATCGTAACGCAGTCCGCCGTTTTCAGGACCGGCCAAATGCGCCGCAACATTGTACGGTGTGTAGGCGAGCGGTCCGCCGAGATGCCCGGTCTGCGCGTAATTTCCGAGCAGCACCAGGGTCATGCAGGTCATGTATCCAACGTCGTCGAGCAGCGGATCGTACGCCAAAGGTTGTTGCTGGGAGGGAGAAGGAACTACGTGAATGCGCGATGTCATAGACGGTCTCAAAATCATAGCACCCGTGAAGCAAAGGACTTCATGGTCTCACGGATTGTTGAGGAAGCTCAACGTGAAGAGCGGATTCCCATGGGCAACATAGGATCTACTGAAGTTTTCGGGCTGCTGCCACCTGCATCGTGGTTGCGATCGCGACTTTACGCAGCATGTAATACAAAGTTCCCAGTCCGGCTACGAATAAAAGCACGAAAAGCACAATGATGCTCCACTGCGGCGCAACCGGCAGTTGATTGGGGCTGAAGTGGGGCGCGAGCGAAAGATTTCGCAGCAGGTCGCGCATGACGACCATAGCGGCCACAGTCAGCATGCCGCAGCTTACGCCGATCAGCAGTTGCCGCTTCGGAGACTGGTTAGCTTTCGCCATGATGAGATGCGCAATCGCGGCCAGTGGCAGAAGCAGTCCAATTCCCAACAACGCGGTCGCGAATCCGTCGCCGCCGATAAAGGCCAGTCGCGTCGAAATGGGTAATTTCGCCAGGAACCAGAACCCCACACCGAAATTGAGAATGGTAGCGCCGGTAAACAGCAACGATCCTTGTTCGACAAGCCACCGGCGATAATCTTGTGCCTGCTTGCGAAGCCCCATCACTGCCAACCCCAGTCCGGAGACGGCCAGCGCGCCCAAGACAAAATGAAGATACCGTGGCAGAAGGGAAGGTTCTGACCAGTTCAGGTTCCAGCCGCCGGCATTGCTGTGATAAAGACCCAGCCATCGCTCGGGCGCCAGCATCAGGGTGAAGTTATTGCTGTAGATGAAAGCAATGGATGCAAGCAGCAGCACCACCACACTCAGAACCATCGTTGTCTTGCCTGTTGGCGCATTCATGGAGAAAAAGTAGACGCCGTAGTACGCGAGAACAACCATCCCAATGATGGCAAGCCAAGGCACGCCAATCAAAATCGAACTGGCGTAAAGCAATTGTCCATACATCACCTGGAGGAACAGCAACGGTGCCACGCCCAGGGTGACGGTAAAGGCGAAAACAGAGGGCAGGAGGCGGCCGAGATCGCCGGCGAGCCGCGCAGAAAATGCCGAAGTCTTGCGCCTCATCATGCAGACCAGGGCGACGGCTGTGCCGCCCAACAGGCAGTTCATGAACAGGACGTGGAGAAAGAACGTGAGCAGGAGCAACGTGCGCAGAAGCCACACAGGCGCCGGCAAGGGCATGGGATCGGGATGTGGAATCGGGAAGTTCATGATGATGAATCCTCCTACTGGCTACTGGCTGGGACTGCTCAGATAGATGGCCAATGCGTGACGTTCCGCGTCCGTGCCGGTAAAGGACGGCATATCTGGACTCATGTCACTCAGAGATCCGACCATCCCTACAATCGCGTCAGGATCGGTTCCCTTCAAGTCCAGCGGACGCCGCTGACCGCCGACGCTGTGGCACAGGGCGCAATGAATTGCGAACACCTGCTGCCCGAGTTCTTTTTCGTTCGCGCCAGTTGGCGTTGCCGGCGCCAGCGAAGCAAGATACTGGCCCAAGGCTGCGCGGTCATGCTCATCGCCCGCAAACGGCGGCATAGTCTCGCGAACGACAGGCAGGTGCAGCAGGATCTCGCGGGCAAATTTCGCATCCCATCCGCGGGTAAATTTGCGCATCGCGCGATAGCCATCGGTAGAGTGACAAGAGCCGCACTCCATGGCAAAGAGTTGTTGGCCGTAAGCGTTTGAGCTGCCGGCGCTGGCATCGACCCACGGTGAAGTCTTAGCGACACCACTCGCAGTGATGCTCCCCACTTGAGCCGTCCTTACGTCATTGGCATAAATGTAGCCGTTGATGACATACGGATAGCGACCGAACTCGCGCAGGTATTCGCCCGATCCCATGACGCCGATCCCCGTAACCAGCAGCACTGCCACGACCACTGGGTTCATCAGCTTTGGTCGGAGAAGCGCGAACACCAGCGCAAGCGCGAGTGCGACCCCGGCACAAACGGCCGCTCCGAGCAGGGCATGGTGGACCGTCGTGTACGGCCCGCTGAAATAGGCTCGCGAGTAGGCAGGGAAGTCGTGGAAATACCAACGGCTCAAAGGCAGCAGAGATGCAATTCCCACCACCAGCCACCAGCCCGCCCAACGCACCACGCGTTCCCGCAAAGCAGAAGGTTCACGCATCGCGGTCACCAGGCCGAAAATGCCGGCCAGAGCCACTGCCATTGCGGTACGAATGAACAATGAGGGCCAATAGGTGGGGTTGAAAAGGCCGGCCCAGAGGTCCCTGGTTTCCAGCCAGCCTCCGGGCGTCAGCATGTAGGTGATAATGCCGTTGATCACCACCAGGCTTAACCACGCTGCCACGAAGTAGATCCAGCCGACGATGAGATGCGTTTGCCGGTCCAGAGTGTCCCAGTGGTAGGCGTAGATGAGAGCGGCTGCGATCTCGACGAAAAAGAAGACCCACTCGATTGCCCAGCCCCAAACGAAGGTGTGAATGAGCGAAGAAGTTGCTTCCGGGCTGACCAATCCGATGGTGAACCAGATGCCCACGCCGGTAACCGCCCCAAGAACCACGGTCAGCAGCACGAAGAACTTGGAATGGAGCTTCACGTATCCCAGCAGTTCCGAATCGTTGCGTGCGTAGGCACGATGCTCGGTTAGAACCAGGTATGCGCCGCCGCCAACCGCGAAGTGGGAGACGAAAACGTGGAGCACGGCCACGGCCGCGATCAACAGTCCGCCAGGGAATCCAAGTTGCCAAACGGGATAGTTCATTCTGTCCCTCGTGTTATCGTTCCAGTGTGAGGCATGTTTATTCTGCGGGGCAGTGACTAGGCTCACGCGAGTGCGTGAGCCTGAGCGGCGACGGTAAAGGC
>JBEKQY010000300.1:0-4440 GCA_049519235.1 Candidatus Korobacteraceae bacterium
TCTATCATCAGGACTGGCTTGGCTATGCCGAGCAGAAAAACAAGGCCATCGATCTCGCGTCGGGCGAGTGGATTCTCAGCCTCGATGCCGATGAGGTTTTGACGCCAGCGCTGGCCGTGGAAATTCGCAGCTTGATGCAGCGCGGCGTGCCTGGCGACATCGCCGGCTTCAAGATACCTCGCGTGCTGTTCATTGGCGACTCGCCGGTGCGAGGCGGCGGGTTTTACCCCGACGCGCAATTGCGCCTGATTCGCAAAGGCAAGGGACGTTTTCAGCCGCGCGTCGTGCATGAGTCGATCAAAGTGGAGGGCAAAGTCCGGCAACTGAAGCACGACATGCTGCACTACGCCTACCGCGACGTGGACCATTTTGCGCAGACCATGGATGAGTATGCGCGCCTGAGCGCCCGCCACTACTTCGAGCACGAAAACACCGCATGGCGTAGGAGCCGGCTGAACGAAATCCTGAATCCAGCCTGGACTTTTTTCTACCGGCAGATTGTGCGCGGCGGAATTTTCCATGGCGCATTGTGCTGGCGGCTGAATGTGATCTATGCCGGTTACGTGCGCAAGAAAGTCCAGTACCTGCGGCAATTGGTAAACGAACAGCACACCATGATTTAATCGTGCGACAGCTAGTCGGCATTTCTCGCCGTGTTAAACTTTCATTAGTCCTGTATGGCTCAAATTCAGCGCAGAAAGACTTACACGGCCACGGTTGCCGGGGTTCGCGTCGGCGGCGATGCACCAATCGTGGTGCAGTCGATGACCAACACTGACACTGCCGACATCGACGGCACCATCCGCCAATGCATGGCTCTTGCCCGCGCCGGCTCCGAGCTGGTGCGCGTCACCGTCAACAATGATGCCGCTGCTGAAGCTGTGCCGCACATCGTCGACGGCCTCGACCGCCTCGGCGTGCCTGTTCCCATCATCGGCGACTTCCACTACAACGGGCACATCCTGCTGAAGAAGTATCCGGCGTGCGCCCGCGCGCTGGCCAAGTACCGCATCAATCCCGGCAACTGTTCTATCGGCAAAAAGGACGACGACAACTTCCGCGCGATGATCGACGTCGCCATCGAGAACGACAAGCCGGTGCGCATCGGCGTCAACTGGGGCTCGCTCGACCAGGCGCTGCTGACGCGGCTGATGGACCAGAACTCCAGGCTCGACGAGCCCAAAGACGCGCGCGACGTCACCATGGAAGCGATGGTGCAGAGCGCGCTGCGCTCCGCCGAACTCGCCGTCAGCTACGGCATGAAGCGCGAGCAGATCATCCTGAGCGCGAAAGTCAGCGGCGTACAGGACCTCATCGACGTTTATCGCGAACTGTCGCAGCGTTGCGAGTATCCGCTGCATCTCGGCCTCACCGAAGCGGGCATGGGCGCGAAGGGCATCGTCAGCTCGACCGCCGCGCTGGGCGTCCTGATGCAAGAAGGCATCGGCGATACCATCCGCGTTTCGCTCACGCCTGCGCCCAACGGCGATCGCACCGAAGAGGTCACGGTCGGGCAGCAGATTTTGCAATCGATGGGCATTCGCAGCTTCACTCCGCAGGTCACCGCCTGTCCCGGCTGCGGCCGCACCACCAGCACTTTCTTCCAGGAGATGGCCGAGCAGATCCAGAGCTACCTGCGCGAGCAGATGCCGCAGTGGAAGACGCGCTACTCCGGCGTGGAAGAGATGAAGGTCGCGGTCATGGGCTGCGTGGTCAACGGGCCGGGCGAGTCGAAGCACTCCAACATTGGCATCTCGCTGCCGGGAACGTTCGAGGAGCCGAAGGCGCCGGTGTACGTCGATGGCCGCCTGATGCTGACGCTCAAGGGCGACCACATCGTCGCCGAGTTCATCAAGATCCTCAACGACTACGTCGACTCGCACTACACCGCCAAAGAGCAGAAGCTGGTTGGGATCAGCAGCTAGCAACTAGCGATTAGCTCTTAGCCAGTAACTATCCCCCGGCAGAGCCGGGGGCTTTAGGTTGTGAGCCGCTCAAAGCGGCTGGGCGGGGTCGCTAACGCGGCCCCGACATGGTTGGCCACCTGAAGGTGGCCGTTTCAGCGCCACATGTTCAACTGATCCAAGCGTTTGTCCTCTTCCTCCTGCGTGCGGATGTACTCCCGAACCAAGGCCTCATCCCGCCCTACCGTGGACACGAAGTATCCCCGCGCCCAGAAACTCTGCCCCACAAAATTCTGCTTCCGTCCCCCGTCCACTCGCGCCAGGTGAATCGCACTCTTCCCTTTGATAAACCCGATCACCTGCGCCTCGGCGTACTTGGGCGGGATCGAAATCATCATGTGCACGTGATCCGGCAGCAGATGCCCTTCCTCAATCCGGCTTTCCTTCTGCTCCGCCAACCTGCGGAACACCTCTCCCAAATACTTCCTCAGCTCCCCGTACAAGGCCTTCCGGCGGCCCTTCGGGATAAACACCACATGGTATTTGCACTCCCATTTCGAGTGGCTTAAGCTTTCATACTCGTCCATCCAGTTTCTCCTTTGCGTGTGCTTCGCGGCTCACGCTAGGAGTTTCTTGGATGGACTCCCGGACTTGTCAAACTTCGCGTGCCTCCCCGGCAGAGCCGGGGGAACTCCCATTTCATTAGCCCTCAGCTCCGAGGCTCGAGCCGGAAGCGTGGAGACCGGCTGACGTGGCTCTCCCACACAAGCAAGATCAGGTTGGGTGGGGCACACACCCAGGTCTCGAAAAGCGCGAGACCTGGGGCACCCGGCGCTCACCGTGATCCGGACTCAGCAGGCAAATAGGATATAGGTTTGCATTTTCCGCCTGGCCCAGCTCCGTAGATGGCCTGCACCTCGCCAGCAGTGAGCGCGCGGTTGTAAATCTCCAGCTCATCGAGACTCCCCATGAACCAGCCCGACAATGGAGGATCCGCAGTGCGAGTGCCGATGCGCAGCGGGCTATCATTTACAAGAGAGCCCACCCGCGTCGGAGTGCTGGTACCGATCGCGGCCCCGTCGACATACCAGGTGATCGCTCGATTGGGTCCGCCCCTCACGACCGTGACGGCGATGTGATGCCATTGGCCGTTATAGGGCAACGAGACGGGTGAGGTGTAGTCTGTGTAGCCGGGAGACGGCGGCTCGCCATCGGCCAACTGGAGACCCAGAGAGCCGCCGACCACATAGAAGTTGTAGCCCTGCATCGTCGGCGGTGATCCCTCCCTCTTGTCGACGATTGCCATTATCCCCGAGGGTGCATTGGAGATGTTGACCCAGGTATCAATCGAAAAATTTCCCTGGCAGGTAGAGTAATCGCCCTCTCTGTTTTGGCCGTTGTTGACGCTGCAGAACAAAGCAGTCCGGGGGAAGCCGAAGTTAGTCACGATCGAAGAATAAGATTCTACATACTGATTGATGCCGTTGAACTTCGCCGCTCCGCCCACTTTCCCAGGGGTAACCCCCAGAGGGCCGTTATATTGATAGCCGGTGTTGGCCGTGGCGAGGTTGGCCGACTCGAGTATCGGGGGTTGCTCGTCGAACGGGTACCAAGCCACCATTGTGGTGTTGGGGGGTGGGACACACTCAGCTACCGCCAGATGATCGAACTGCAAAAAATCCGGGGGGTAGGGGGGTGGTGTCAGATTCTCGATTGTGACGGTGGATATAGAATAGCCAGGGGTCGTATCGATTCGGAGATATGCGTTGAGCCCCAAGCCGGGAGTCCAGCATGTGCTAGGCGGAGTAACACAGTTGGCTCCTGCCGCTAGCGTCTCAATCGCACCCGCATAGACGCCGTTGATCCACAGTCCATGATTTGTTACCGGCGGATAATTACAGTTGGTGGTGGTGGTGCAAAGCGATTGAAAGTTAGAGAGTCCAAGGCCAAAAGAGATCGTCCCTGTAGGGGCGTTAAACGTGGTGAATTGGGCGGAACCGCTGGAATCGTTGCAGTTAAGAATGTTGTTGGTGGGCTCGTTCGTCGCTGTGTGCGTACCGTCCCAAGCTTGGTAGCCAGCGCAAATGATCCCAGGGTAAAGAGCGGGCAGCATCGTCCACAGGACGGGTGGACTTCTGTTCTGAAATCCGCTCAGTTCAATCGTAAGACCGGGAATGAAGGGAAGTGTCTCAAAAGTGTCGACCGTATACCCTGTAATTCCCAAGTGGATGTCCATCCATTGCGTGATAGGGTTGTAGTACGACGCGTTGAAAAATTTGATTATACAAGTGTTGCCTGAAAGCGTGCATGGGACTTGGGCGTCGGCCCGGGCAACAAGCAGCATCGTCGCAAATGCGACAGTTAGGAAGCTTGCGTGGCGTAAGTAGTGCATTAAACGCCATCCCTGCGTGCGGAAACTCGCGATGCCCAAGGCCAGATGCAACTGCTTGCTAGTTTTGTTTCGTATCTTCACGTGACACCATCCTTCAATCAATGAGCGCAAGCAAGGTGAAGCTGTTCCGAGCCAGGATTGAGA
>JBEKQY010000301.1:0-4433 GCA_049519235.1 Candidatus Korobacteraceae bacterium
AACGCCAGTTGAAAACAACAACTAAACGACGATAAGAGGATTATCCAGATGAAAGCATTGCAATCGTTCTCCGGTCGCGGCACTAGCGCGACTGTACTGACCCTTGCGCTCGGATTGGCCCTGGCCATGGCGAGCGCGATTCCGGGCCACGCGCAATCCTTGTTCCGGCAGCTCAGCCAGGACACCTTTACCAACGGCAGCAGCCAGCATATGACGGAAGTCGAGCCGGGCGCATTTGCCGTCGGTCCGGTCATCGTTACCGCCTTCCAGGTGGGCCGTATTTACAGTGGTGGCGGCGCTGACATCGGCTTTGCTACTTCGCTCAACGGCGGAATTGCCTGGACCAACGGATACCTCCCCGGTTTGACCGAATACGGTCCGGGCGGCGGACCCAACAGTGGCGCCAGCGACGCCGCCGTGGTTTATAACGCGAAGTACGGCGTGTGGCTGATTTGCACCTTGCCCATCGGCAACTACGATACCGTTGCGGTCAACTCCTCCACCGATGCCATCCACTGGAACAATCCGGTTTATGTCATCCAGAACCGGGATGCCGACAAGAACTGGATCAACTGCGATAACACTCCTACCAGCCCTTATTACGGAAATTGCTATGTCGAGTATGATGACCCCGACGTGGGCGATCTGCTGTACATGAGCACCTCCCGCGATGGCGGACAGACTTGGAGCGCGCCCCAAACCACGGCCAATGACGATTACGGCATTTGCGGCAATCCCGTAGTTCAGCCCAATGGCACCGTGGTGGTTCCATTTGCTGACTTCAATGGCGGAATGTCGGCGTTCACCTCCACCAACGGCGGCGCGAGCTGGAACGGGGCAGTCAGTATCGCTAACGCCCCTAGCCACGGAGAGGACAACGGTCTGCGCAGCGACGGCCTTCCTTCCTCGACCATCGACGGGGCCGGCACGGTCTACGCTTCGTGGTCCGATTGCAGCTTCGAAAGCGTATGTAACGCGAACGACATCGTGTACAGCACCTCCACTGACGGCGTTCACTGGACAGCGAAGGTCCGCATCCCCCTCAATCCCATCGGCAGCGGGGTGGACCACTTCATCAATGGCATGGGCGTCGACCTCGCGACTTCGGGCAGCAGCGCCCACTTGGCCATGACCTACTATTACTACCCCGTCTCCAATTGCGGAAACAGTTGTACTCTGTACGCCGGATTCAGCCTGTCTACCAATGGAGGCACGACCTGGACCGCCGGCCGTCAGATTTCACCCGGGATGCAAGTAACTTGGCTGCCTGAGACCTTTTCCGGATACATGGTGGCCGACTATGTGGCGACGGTGTACTCCGCGACACGGGCGTTCCCGTTTTATGCCATTGCCTTTCAGCCGACCAGTGGCTTGTTCCATGAAGCCATCTACACCGAGGGTTATGGCTTCACCATGGATGAGATGAACGAGCCGCTCATGAGCTCTGCGGGCGAGAACCCGATTCCTGGCATCCAGTCGGACCATCCGATGAGAACGCGTGGCGACGTCGATAACCTGCCTCCGAGCCGTCGTTCCGAGGGGGTTCCTCCGAACGAGAAGAAATAGTACAACCTTCGTAGGCCGCTGGCGCTCGCGCCGGCGGCACTGTTACCTAATTCAACCGGCCGTCGGTGCGCAAGTGCTGACGGCCTGTTTTTGGTATTGACTAACATGGATGCGAGAAAGGCTTGATTTCCGTTTGCTCAATAGCCGATGAAGGAGTTCCTTTGTTTAGCAGCCCAGAAATGGCGGAGGGAATACCCTGTGCGAGATCCTGCTCAAGTGCGGCGAGCGGCTGCGGCTCTCAGTAAGCTTGGAGGATATGGTGGGCGCTACTGGATTCGAACCTGTGACTTCCACCGTGTGAATCTGAATCAGTTAGATTTTACAACTTAGAAGTACGCAGGAACTGCCAAACACCGCGCAAGTCGTATAAGACATCGCATTTTGTGGGTTGGGTTGTGGGTTGAGAAATAACTGGCTCGGCGCGCGTCAGTACGGGTGGACACGATCTATTTTCCCCCTCCTGAACGCCTTTCGGGGTAATTTCCCGTTTGTCGACCCTCCGCCCAGAATCACCGGATCCGCTACACCTATCCCTCGCCGCACCTATATAGAGCGTTTTCTTTATGCCCAAATCAGACGTGCCCTCCGATCGCAGCATTTTGTTCTTGACTGAATATCTGACAGATATATCATATAGATATATGACAGGACGACAAAGCAGCGAGTACGCCATCCTGGGCATGTTGAGCTTGCGCCCGATGTCGGGTTACGACATACGCAAGACGGTGCAGGAGAGCATCCGGTATTTCTGGAGCGAGAGCTACGGGCAGATTTATCCGGCGCTCAAACGGCTGGCATCGCAGAAGCTGGTGGAGCGTGCCCGGGGAGCCCAAAAAGGCCGTGCCGGCCGCCAGGTGTATGTGCTGACGCGGGCAGGACGCCGAAAGCTGCGAGAGTGGCTCACCCAGGAACCGCAAATGCAGCCGTTCCGCAATGAGCTACTGCTGAAGCTGTTTTTCGGGCGGCTGATGCCACGAGAAGCGTGCCAAGAGCACCTGCAGCAGTTCCGGCAGCGTCAGGAAGATTTTCTCCGAACCTATTGTCAGGTGGAGCGTTGGCTGCACACGGAACATGCGCGGCATCCTGATTTGCCATTTTGGCTGATGACATTGAGCTGTGGCGTGCATCAGGCACGCGCGTTGCGCGATTGGTGCGATGAGGCGCTGGCGGCACTTGAGAAAATTGGCGAGCGAAACAAGAGAAAGCGAGGATGAATATGGCATTACCTATTTTGATCCAAGCGATCCGCTGGACGCACATTCTGGCGGGCTTCACGGCGTTTTTCGTTGCTCCCATACCGCTGCTGACGGCCAAGGGTGGCAAGACACACCGGCGCTGGGGCAAGATCTATTTTTGGGCAATGGCGGTAGTGGCAGCCACGGCGATAGTGCTGGCGTTCTGGCGTCCTATCCTGTTCTTGGCGTTCATCGCAGTATTCAGTTTCTACTTTGCGTTTCGCGGATATCGGGTACTTTCCCGCAAACACCCGCTACAGGGGCAAGGCCCCAGCTCCATTGACTGGGCGGCGGCGGTGCTGGCATTCCTCGGCAGTGCGGCACTGATCACGTTAGGCATTGTGCGACCGAGCCCGATTTGGGTGCAGTTGAGCGTGGTGGCGATCGTCTTCGGAGTGATCGGAGTGGCGTTTGCAGTGAGTGATATCTGGGGGTTCCTGCATCCGCCGGCGGACAAGAATTTCTGGTGGTATGCGCATATGGGAGGGATGATCGGGTCGTACATCGCGGCGGTTTCGGCATTTTCGGTCGTGAACTTTCACTTTCTGCCGCCAGCGGTACGCTGGCTGTGGCCGATCGCTATCGGGGTGCCAGGTATCTTCATTTGGGTCGGCTACTACCGGAGAAGATTTGGCCGAGAAAACAAGTCCGCCGAGGCTGGGTGAAGAAACGAGGTCGGCAGAGGCGGTGACGATTATGCCCGAGCGACGGGCAACTCTGACATTACCGGATTTGAGGCACATATAAGGAGCAATTGGAGCGTTTTGGAGCAACGCAGAGAGCAAGATGCTCTATAAATGATTCATTCGAATGGTGGGCGCTACAGGATTCGAACCTGTGACTTCCACCGTGTGAAGATGGCACTCTACCGCTGAGTTAAGCGCCCGTTGCGGTATCTGCATTGTAGCAAAACCAAGGTGGGCCTTCGGCCGCGCCGTCAGCTCCGTGCAGATCGCTTCCAGCTTCTGTTTCACGCCTGCTTCGATCTCCGCATTTGGACATTAGCGGTGGTGTCGGCCTTCGTACGTCCCGGATGCGTAACCATCCGGAGAGTTCTTGCCCGCGTCGCAGCGCCTCCCGCCAAAATCGTTTAACATTTGATATCCGACAAGTTCGCGGATCGCTCCACTCCATTCGCGGTTTTCGCAGGAGTGGGAGCAAGCTGCGATTTGGCGCAAGCCGCTTATGACGCAACTAATTCGCGACAGCTATCGCTACCGGGAACTGATCTGGGCACTGGCGATCAAAGAGCTCAAGATTCGCTACAAGCGCTCGGTGCTGGGCTTCATGTGGGCGCTGCTGAACCCGGCTTTCATGATGTTGGTGTTGACCCTGGTGTTTTCCACCATCATGCGTTTTAACATTCGGCACTATGCTGTTTTTTTGCTCAGCGTGCTGCTGCCCTGGACCTTTTTCTCGCAAACGCTCTCTTATGGGGTTGAGTCGATTGTTAGCAATGGCGATCTGATAAAGAAGGTTGCGGTCCCCAAGATGGTGTTTCCCATGGCCGCGGTGGTCTCCAACATCATCAATCTGCTGCTTTCGCTGATCCCTCTGGCCTTGCTGGTTCCGCTTCTGCGGCATCCGTTTTACTGGACCTGGTTCTACCTGCCGGTTCCTTTGCTCGCCCTG
>JBEKQY010000302.1:0-4409 GCA_049519235.1 Candidatus Korobacteraceae bacterium
GAACCGGGGACCCCGCTGCGTGCTGGGCTATCTCTGTTCCGTCCCGCCATGCGGGACTCGATTGTTGCAAGCTCGAACTTGCTCGCATCCTGTCGCGTTTAAGCGTGACGCTAGGATGGCTTCGGAGTACTTTTTTCGTGTGTCATATTCCACCGCCGAGGATCAAACCTAGTTCTCACACAGACTCTTTACTGCGTCAAGATTTTCCGGATCTGCTCCACGTGATTGAGATCGTGACCGGCAATCTGGAGCGCCAGGTCGCGGACGCTCATCTCCCCACGCTCGGCGTGCATACCGTGGCACTGCCATTGCTCCGAGGTAAGCTGTGCGAACATGCGCAGATTGGCTTCGCGCAGCAGGCGAAAGAGCTGCAATGACTCAGCGGGCTGCCGGGAGGCATAGTCGCTCAGCTTGTTCCACAGCTCCTGATCGTACGGCGACAACGGACAGCCGTTGTGTTCAATCATCTGGCGGTAGCGCCAATAAGCGCCGATCTCGGCGTCGGCAAGGTGGGCCAACAACTCCGACACCGACCACTTGTCCGGCGCGGGCCGCTGGCGTAGCTTGTTCTCCGGCGCAGCCTGCAACAATTGCGCGAGCGATTGCAGGGTCTCGCTCTGGACCACCACGGGATCTTTGCCTTCCACGTAAGAGAGAATGCGGGCTTTGTACTGAACTGGTGTCGACATAACTTCCTCCACGAATGAGCTTCATTATCTCTTATCGTGCGATACCCGTTCCACAGCTTGGCACCGTATAATCAAAACTTCCTTCCATGAGTTACCAGGTCCTGGCGCGCAAATACCGTCCGCAAAGATTCTCCGAGGTCATCGGTCAGGACCACGTCACGCGGACGCTGAAGAATGCCATCCAGCAAGGACGGGTGGCGCACGGCTACATCTTCAGCGGACACCGCGGCATTGGGAAGACGACCATTGCGCGCATTCTGGCCATGGCGCTGAATTGCCAGTCGCAGGACCATCCGGTGCCGGAGCCGTGCGGGGTTTGCGATTCCTGCCGCGAGATTCGCGAGGGCAATTCCGTCGATGTAATCGAGATCGACGCCGCTACCAATCGCGGCATCGACGAAATTCGCGAGCTGCGCGAGGCGGCGCGCTATCGTCCGGCGCGCGATCGCTTCAAGATCTACATTCTCGACGAGGCGCACCAGATCACCGATGCCGCGTTCAATGCGCTGCTCAAGACGCTGGAAGAGCCTCCGGGCCACATCGTCTTCATGATGGCCACCACGCAGCCCGAGGACATTCCGCAGACCATCCGCTCGCGCTGCCAGCACTTCAGCTTTCACGCTGTGCGCTTCGACGACATCGTGGCGCAACTGCGCGAGATCGCCAAGAGGGAGGGCATTGAGGCTGACGACGATGCGCTGGCCATGCTGGCGGAGGTTGGCGACGGCTCCATGCGCGACGCGCTCAGCATCATGGACCAGGCGATTGCCTGCTGCGGCAACACGCTGAGCGCGGAGGTGGTGCGCGGACTGGTTGGGACAGTTGCGTCCGACGTGCTGGAAGACGTGATGGACGCGGTGGCGCGCAACTCCAGCGAAGATGTGCTGCGGACCATCGACCGGCTGTTGGTGGAGGGGCAGAGTGCACAGCACTTCGCGCGGCAGATGCTGCGATTCCTGCGGAATGCGCTGGTTGCCAAAGTTGCAGGCGGCGATTCACCGGTGCTGCAAGTCTCGTCCGACGAGAGGGCGCGCGTGGCTCGCGTAGCGGAGCGATTCAGCGAAGAAGACCTGTCGCGCTTTATGCAGATCATGCTGCGCACGCACAGCGAGCTGGGTTACAAGCAGGAGCAGCGCTTCCATCTCGAGCTCGGACTGTTGAAGTTGGTGCACGCGCAACGGCTGTTGCCGTTGGAGGAGTTGCTGAGCGGGGAAGTTGGGAAGCCAGGTGCGAGTTCATCTGGACGAACGCGTAGCGCGCCGGAACGCGCAGCGTCCGCTGGCGTGAAAAAGGCCCATGATTTAGGCGAGACGAGCGAAGCCGGCCGGCGGTTGCCGAGTTCGCCGACTTCTTCGGGGGCGTCGCTTTTTTCGCGGCCTTCCCCATTTGAGGCCGACCGCCAGCGCAAGAGCGAGCCCAAGTCGGAAGCCTCGGGCCGTGTAGCGCAGTCATCGCCGGTGGTGAATGCGCCGGCCAGTGCGCCATCCCCTGTTGTCAGTTCGTCGCTGCAAAGTGCGGTTGCATCGGGCGGCGTAGCGACCGCAGTGGCGTTGGATGCGGAGCCGTCCGCACAAGCCAGCGGCGAGGTTTCCCCGGACACACTGCGCAATGCGGTCCTGGCGGCGCTGGAAGATGCCGGACAGCAGGTGCTGGCGCACAATCTGGAAGAAGGCGAGTGGTCGGTGCGCGGCGTCGAGGTTGCGGTGAAGGTGGGGATGTCGCAAGTGCTGATCGATGTGGCGCTGGGTGCGGAGCCGAAGCGTATCGTCCAGGCGGCCCTCAGCCAGGCTGCTAGTCGGCCGCTGAAGTTCAAGATGGTGAGTGGCGGAACGGCGGTCGCGGCGAAGACGGAACAGCCTTCGCGCCCGGCCAATGGCGCTGGGGCGCGTAGCCGCGCGATGGCCGATCCGATTGTGCAGCGCATGCAGGAGAAATTTGGCGCCGAGATTCGCACCGTTATCGATCACAAAAACAGTGGCTAGTGGCCAGTGGTCAGCGAGGATCGGTGCCGCAGAAAATCCAATTAGCCACTAACCACTAGCTACTGGCCACTTGAGGTTTTATGGGTGGATTCAATTTGCAGGAGATGCTGGCGCAGGCGCGGCAGCAAGCCGAAAAGCTGCAAGAGAAGATGCAGCAGATCACGATTGAGGCGTCCTCCGGCGGCGGCAGCGTAACCGTGCGCATGAACGGCCAGAAACAGTTATTGAGCATCGCCATCGAGCCGGAAGTGGTGAAGTCGGGCGATATTGAGATGCTGCAAGACCTGGTGGTCGCCGCCGTCAACGAGGCGGCGCGCAGAGTGGACGAAGCGCTGAAATCCAGCCTGGGCGGGATGCTCGGCGGCATGGGACTGCCGGGAATGTGAGCGCGCGGCTCCAGGTGCGCAAAATCCGATTGCGTCTTGCACTCGGACTAAGTCTTCTCGAAGGGGACGGCCTTCAGGCTGGCGTTATCGGCACTCCATGCTGTTTGTGCGGTGGCGATCATCATTGATGATCGCCACCGCATTTCATTGTTAACGAGCATGTGACGCGGCGCTGAAGCGCCGCTCTACCTCCATTGTGCAAGGTATAATCGCAGTTTACGCACTTCATCCTAGCCGCATCAGGACTACTCACGTGAGCTCTCATTCGCACATGCCCGGCCAGCCGCAGGCTGAACCGCAGCCGCTGCCCGGCGTCAACAGCATCATCGCCGTCGGCTCCGGCAAAGGCGGCGTCGGCAAAACCACGCTGGCCGTCAATCTCGCCATCGCGCTGACGCGCCTGGGCCACAAAGTCGGGCTGCTCGACGCCGATGTCTACGGCCCCAACGTTCCGCTGATGCTGGGCTCCAGCGAGCCGCCCAGCGTCATCGGCGAGAACCGCATCCTGCCGCCCGAGCGCTACGGCATGAAGGTCATCTCCGTCGGCTTTCTCAGCCCCGGCGACAAGCCGCTGGTGTGGCGCGGGCCCATGCTGCACTCCGTCATCAAGCAGTTCCTGAGCCAGGTGGAGTGGGGCCAGCTCGACTACCTCGTCGTCGATCTGCCGCCGGGCACGGGCGACGTGGTGATCTCGCTGGTGCAGACGGTGCCGCTCACCGGCGCCATCGTTGTCACCACGCCCAGCGACGTCTCGCTCCAGGACGCGCGCAAGGCCATCGAGATGTTCAAGCAGGTGAAGGTGGACATCCTCGGCATCGTCGAGAACATGAGCTACTTCGTCTGCCCGCACTGCCATCAGGAGATCGACATCTTCTCCAAAGGCGGAGGCCAGCGCACCGCGCAGCAGTTCAGCGTGCCGTTTCTTGGATCGATCGAACTCGATCCCGACATCCGCAAAGGCGGCGATAGCGGCCATCCCATCGTGCTGGAGGGCGACCAGTCGCCCCACGCGAAATCGCTCTTCGCGTTCACCCATCGCGTGATCGAGCGGACGAAGGAGCTGCATGAGTCAGCGGGCGGAAGCGTGATTGAGATACGGTGAGTTATCCCACCCTGTCCGCAAAGGCGGCGGACAAGGGTGGGGCACCCGGCACCAACCGGAAGGACACAAGCGAATGTCTGCGATTTGGATCGTGTTGCTGGACGTTTCAGGTTCGATGGATGGGGGCTTTTCTGGACTGCACCCAAAAACTGAGACAGGAATTTAAGGGGCCAGCTACATTGAACGGAGGAGAACGATGCTGGTGCCCCGACAACAATATTCCCGCGAATTGAAGATTGCCTGCATGCGC
>JBEKQY010000303.1:0-4406 GCA_049519235.1 Candidatus Korobacteraceae bacterium
GGCGACGGCTTCGCCGGCCACAACGTTGGTGCGCGTGCCTCCGCGAATGACGCCCACATTCAACGTGACGCCGCGCTCCAGATCAGTCAACCGCGAGACCGCCTGAATCTGATGTGCCAGCTCGACAATGGCGCTATGGCCCTTTTCGAAATCAAGTCCGGAATGCGCCCGCTTTCCCGTCACCTTCAGCGTGAACGAGCCAACCCCCTTGCGCGCGGTCTTCAACGCGCCCCCAGGTCCGGACGGCTCGCACACCAGCACCGCAGCGCATTGCTTCGCCAGCTTCTCAGTGATGGCGCGCGAGCTGGCGCTGCCCATCTCTTCGTCCGACACCAGCCACACCTTCACCGGACGCGGCAGCCCGCCCGCGCTTTCGCGCAGCGCCCACAGGGCGAACATCATCTGCACAATGCCGCTCTTCATGTCGAACACGCCCGGTCCGTAGAGCCGCCCCGTGCGCTCGCCCCAAGGCATCTTCTGCAGCGTTCCCGCGTCGTACACCGTGTCGAAGTGGCCCAGCAACAGCAGCGGCGCGCGCCCGCGCGTTCCGCCGAAGTTCACCTCCAGGTGATCGCCCGCGGCGCGCTGGCGATGAACCTTGATTTCGCCGCCCAAACATGTGAATTCGCTCGCCAGGTGAGCACAAAGCTGGTCGCAGGCGCGCTTGTCCTCAGTGGGCGATTCGCGGACCACCAGCTCGTGCACGCTGGCGATCATCTCGTCCTGGCGCGCCGTCAGCCACGCCAGCGTCTCGCGAACATGAGACTGCGCAGATCTTGCCTTCCGCATATTCCTGTCTGTGATGTTATTCGATAGTCTCATAAATCGCTGCGGGCTGTATCAGAAGTTCCGGTGACCCAATCTGTCCTCATTCTTTCTTGATTACATGTCCCCAGTTGAGGTCTACAATCGCGCCAATCAGTGCTTTTGGCGCCCAAGACTGTGCATTGAGGTCAAGGAGTCAGCATGAGTACTACGCAATCTCCAGTCGCAGCTCGGACTGAACGCCCCTGGATCTTCGATCTCACGCCATCCCGGTCACGATATGCCGCTCGAACTGGTCGAGGGGAAGTGGCGCGCCTGCGGCTCACCCGGCGTGAAGGTCTCGTTCCCGGATGGCAGCGAGCAGGTACTTTCGCCTCCCAACCTAAAAGGCGATTGATACCGCAACTCGGCCATCACGACAAACCTCGCAGGAGCACACCTGCTGCTTTGAGCCGCTGGTTGACTTCGCGTGCGATGGCCACGCTGCCCGGCGTGTCAGAGTGAATGCAGATGGTGTTCGCTTCAACCGCTAATTCGGAGCCGTCGCCAGCGAATACCCTGTGCCGAACCGCAATGTCAAGGGCTTGCTTCGCGGCGCGCGCAGGATTATCAAGCAGCGCTCCGGAAAGAGTACGTTTGCGCAGCGTGCCGTCCAGCTCGTAAGCGCGGTCGGCGAAGGCTTCGGCAGCGACTCGCAATCCCATGGAATGCCAGACTTCCACAACAGGCGAGCCGGCTTGGCCGACCATGACAAGCTGTGGATTGATCGCCTTCGCGGCGCGGCCTATGGCGAGCGCGACTTCGCGGTTGGTGTTGGCTGCGTGATACAGCGCGCCGTGCGGCTTCACGTGCACCAACCGCATGTCCAGGGAATCCGCAATCTTGACCAGCGCCCCGATCTGATGGCCCACGGAACGCTCGATCTCCAGCAGAGAAAGTGGCGATTCGAAGCGTCCAAAATTCGCCCGATCAGGATAGCCGGGGTGCGCCCCAACGGCGACCTTCAACTCGCGCGCTGCTGTCAGCGTCTGTCGCATGGTTTGTTCATTGCCCGCATGTCCGCCGCACGCGACGTTGGCGGAGGTAATGTAGCGCATCAGCTCGAAGTCAGTTCCATTGGCCAGCGACTCTTCGAACTCGCCCAAGTCGGCGTTGATATCGATAGAAATAGTCGTCATCTCAAATTGCCTGCCTTATTACGTCAGCGCCCACAACTTTACAACGCTGATCGTCCCGATCACGAAACCAAGATTTCTTTCAGCCAGCGTTCCTGCTCGCGTAGCGCTTGTATCGCTTCCGCAATGGGAACTTCGACGAGCCGTACCTCGTCGCGGGGCCGCAACTGGCCGACGCGATGAACATCTGTGGCAATGACATTCGCGATCTTGGGATATCCGCCAGTGGTCTGCTGATCGACAAACAGAATGATCGGCTGGCCATCCTGCGGCACCTGAATAGCCCCGAGCGGGATGCCATCCGTAAGCAGCTCGGGTTGTTCGCGTGGGCGCACGATCTCTCCCTTCAGGCGCAGGCCGGTGCGGTCTGACTGCTCGCTGACGATGTACGCGCTGGAAAACAATTTCTCGAATGCCTCCGGCGCGAACCAGTCCTGCTGCGGGCCTTTGGTCACACGCAACGGTCGCGGAGCGCGCAATGCGTCAAGGGAACCCGGACGCAGCGAGCGAACGCGAAACGGGCCGTGCTGCCGAACCTGCAACATGTCGCCCTTCCGCAATCTTCGCCCCTTAAACCCTCCAAAGTGACCGGGGACAAATGTCGAGGCGCTGCCCATGACCAGCGGAATGTCGAATCCGCCTTGAACAGCGAGATAGCATCGCGCGCCGCTTGTCATGCTCCCACATTGTAGGACTGATCCCGCGGGCAGATCGAACGCTGCGTTGGCCGGCACATTGTCCAAACCGATTTTGCATTCGCAACTAGCGCTTGCGAGCGCGACCACAGTGCTCTTCTCGAATTCCAGAGTTGCGCCCAGCAGCGTCATCTCCAGCGCAGGGGCGTTCTCATGGTTGCCCACCAGAAGATTGGCAATGCGGAACGACAATGGATCGGCGGCCCCGCCGGGAGAGATACCGAGGTGAGCGTAGCCGTAACGTCCCAGGTCCTGGACAGTTGTGAAGAACCCGGGCTTGGCAACTCGAATCGTCATGTAAGCCGGGCCTCGGCACCTCGCTGCACGTCTTCGAAGGTCGCGCGATCAATGGGAGAGAATTTCATTCTGTCGCCCGGTTGCAGGCGAGTTGGCGGTGTTGCCTCGGGGTCGAACATACGCACTGGCGTTCGTCCAATCAGCCTCCATCCTCCGGGAGAATCCATTGGATAGATTCCTGTCTGACTGCCGGCAATTCCAACACTTCCGCCGACAATGGATGGCCGGGGAGTCGGTAGCCTGGGCATGTGCAAAACCTCCGGCAGTCCACCCAGGTAGACGAAACCCGGAGAGAATCCGAGGAAATATACGAGATAGGTGGGGGAGGAATGTTGCCGGACCACCTCCTCCGGCGATAGCCCAGCGTGCTGCGCGACATCCAGTAGGTCAGGACCAAACTCGAGGTCATAACACACCGGAATGGTGACCACGTTGGCGAGCCGGTCGACGGCAGAGTCGTTAGCCAGCGCCAGTTGCTGAACAAGCGAGCTAAGTTCGTCGTGGGTCAACCTTAGCGGATCGAAATCGATGAGCAGCGACGCGTATCCCGGATGCAGGTTGCGGATCCGCGTATCGTGCCAGGCCTGAAATGCCTGAAACAGCGCGATCACGCGCTCGTGCAGTGCGGGCGAGATTACATTCCCAAAGACAATCAACAGCGACGAGTCGCTGGCAGGAATGATCTTCATAGGTCCTCGCACCCGCAAGAATAGACGATCTCCGCCGGAGGCGCTTGCAAAGGCCGTGCGCTTTGGGTCACAATCTGACGGTTCCGGGAGGAATGCCCATGCACCGCAAACAGATTTCACTCGGCTGGACCTTGGCTCTCGCGATTGCGATCACGGTCACGGTCCTTGTCGGCCAATCAGCGCAGGCGCAGACGTTCAACGTGCTTCACAGTTTCAGCGGCGGAGGCGACGGCGGGACGCCCAGCGCCGGCTTGACCATCGACCGTGCCGGAAATCTCTACGGTACAACCGAATACGGCGCCGCCGGAAACGGGACGGTCTTCAGGTTATCGCACGTGGAATCGAGCTGGATTCTAAGCACACTCTATGTCTTCCAGGCAGGCAATGACGGCGCTAATCCCACGGCCAGGGTGGTCTTCGGGCCAGACGGCGGTCTGTACGGTACCACCAGCGACGCGGGCGGTCCCCTGGGATACGGAACAGTCTTCGAACTACGGCCTCCGCCAACTGTTTGCAAAGCGATAAGCTGCCCCTGGGGGGAGACGGGGCTCCACAGCTTCCAGGGTGGCAGCGATGGAGCTGGCCCAGGCTACGGTGACTTGACGTTCGACCCCACGGGTAACCTCTACGGCACGACGGTAGGAGGCGGCTTGCAGAGTTGTGGCGGGAACACGTGCGGTGTGGTCTTTAAGCTGACGAAGTCGAATGGTGTTTGGACGGAAAGCGTTGCTTACAGCTTCACTGGAGGAAATGACGGTGGCACCCCGTACAGCGGCGTGGTTCTG
>JBEKQY010000304.1:0-4364 GCA_049519235.1 Candidatus Korobacteraceae bacterium
GACAAGTGTCAGCGCGTCATCAGATAACGCGGATCAGCCGCCAAAACGACGGCGTCGCAGACATCGCCGCAAATCCGGGTGCGCCGAGGCGCGGTTTCCGGGCCCGTGCCGGGCTGTTACTCGCCCGGCGTCCCGCTCTTTCCCATGAGGTACCGATCGAACCAGGCAATGGTCCGCCGCATGGCGTCAATCTCGTTCTCGCGCTTGTCGAAGCCGTGACCCTCGTTCGGGTAATAGTGAACGTCGACCACGCGGCCTTCTTTCTTGAGAATATCGACGACTTGTTGTGCCTCCTCCTTGGGAACCCGCGGATCATTGTCGCCCTGCAAGACAAGCAAAGGCGCGGTCTCGTTTTGAATGTAGGTGATCGGGGAGTCCTCGTCATAGGTCTTGCGGTCCTTGAGTGGGTCGCCGAGCAATGCCTTTACATATTCGTTCAGCGATGGATCGGAGCTCTTCACCATCGTGGACCAGTTGATGATGCCGTACTCTTCCACCGCCGCGCCCCAAATGTTCGGGTCTCGCCCGATGGCCATCAGGGTCATGAAACCGCCATAGGAACCGCCCGTAATCCCGATTTTCCTGGCGTCGACGTAGCCCGTGGACCTGAGGAATTCCACGCCGGCGATCTCATCCTTCAAATCGCCGCCTCCCAGATCTTGAAAGTTAGCTTTTTGGAAGTCGAGACCGTAGCCAGTAGACCCGCGTGGATTGGGAGCGATACAGATGTATCCACGCGAGACGAGAGCCATCACACGGGGACTCCAGTAATCGATCGTTTGGCCGGTGGGGCCGCCATGCGGCAAAACCAGCGCGGGATTACTGCCATCCCGCTTCAGGTTGAACGGCACCCAGAGTAATGCGCTAATGATTTTTCCGTCGAACGTCTTGTAATGGACGATTTGCGAGGCCGGCATCGGCGTCGAGTCTAAGCTGGCAATTGCGGAAAACGTAAGCTGCTCGGCATGGCGCCGGGCGAGATTGTAGACCCAAAGGTCGCCCGGCTGATTCGATGCCTCGTGGGAAACGATGACTCGGTCACTCTGTGGCGAGAACTCGTTGGGATTACCCGAAAAATAATTCAGGCCATGGGGCAGCTCTACCTTTTCCGCATGGTTGGTTGCGGTATCCGCCAGATAGGCGTCGGTCAACCCGTCCTCATTTACCGTGTAGCTGTAGCTCTTGCCGTCAGGAGAAAAATTGCCTGAGGAAGCCTCCCATTTCAAATCGGTGACCCAGGTAAGCTTCTTGGTCGCGACGTCCAGCAGGGCGACATTCATATATCCGCCCTTGTCGGAGCTGAGCAGGATGGTCTTGTCGTCGGGCGAGAGCGACGAGCCGAGATAACGAACCGTGCCCTGGTGGGGCGTCAGATTCTCCAGCTTTCCTGTCGCCACATCGATGCTGTAAGTGTCGGCATCGGTGAACGGAGGGTTCACGCGGCTGGCATAGATGGTTTTATCGTCGTTGCTCCACGCCACCACTTGCCACGAGTAACCGGGCTGTTGCTCGTTGGTCAGCTTACGAACCTTGCGCGTTGCCCAGTCGAGCAGCGCGATGTCATACTGCGCGCCCTCCTTCGGCTTGTAGTTAAGAGCGATGGTTTTTCCATCGTGCGACCAGCGCGGATTCTCCTCGCGAATGGCGGGCGTGTTAGTCAGGTTCACCGCCTCTCCGCCGTCGCCGGGTATAGCGTAGAGGTCCCAAAGTTCGTCGCCCGCGCGGTCCTGCTGGTAAACAACCCATTTGCCGTCGGGCGACCAGGCGGCATTGAACTGGCGATCGTCGGACTGGGTCAGTTGAATCGGCCATCCGCCGGAGGCGCGCACTTTCCACAGATTGAAGCGACCGGAGATGTTGGTGGTGAAAACGATTTGCTGCCCGTCAGGCGACCAGGCCGCGCCAAAAACGCTACGCGTGTAATACAGATCGTCGATGGGCACCGGCCGCGCCGCCGAGTTCGATGAAGAGGCCACCGACTTCGGATCGGTGATGGGGCGGTCGTCAGGCCCCTTGGAGGCTGCCCAGGACCCGCACAGGCTGCAACCCATGACAATCAGGACTCCCCAAAATCGCTGCATTCGCATACCGATCTCCTTCCTTCAGGATCTTGTTCAGCTTTTCCCTTGCGATACTGTCGCTAAAGGCCCGCGCTGCCGGGCGCTCCCACTTCCGTGATCCTGTGCGCGCACTTCCGCGTGCCGCAGGGCCGTCATCCCGCTTTAACCAGGCTTCACTACGCGAAGGTTGTTAGTCACCGACAGGACCGAAGACACCTGATTGACGCGCATCGTGCACAGATTCTTGTCGGTCTCGTTGTCAACCACGCCTTCGAGTGTCACCCGGGAATTCTTCACGATGATGCGGATGGGCGGATTAGGCATGTTGGCGTACTTGAAGAGCGGGCCATAGCCGCCGTAAATCGCTTGCCGTACCCGCTGCCGGATCTGCTGGTCCAAGGGGCTGGGCGGAAGCACTTCGATGTGGTTGACTACTTTCTCGACGCCTTCAACCTTTTTCACCGCCTTCTCGGCATCCGGCTTCAGGATGGAGCGCGCGACCTGGCCTTGCAGAATCACGGTGCGTCCCTGAAGCTCATAGGCAAGGTTGTCGAATACGCCGTAGTAGGGCAGCATAATCAGCGCATGGTTGATCGCTTTCATGAGCTTCGCCTGGGTCTCCGAAGACATGCTCTCGCTTGGCGCCTGACCCTGGGCAGGTTGATTGGAAATCGACTGGTTTGCCATCGGTGGCTGCGACGCCTGCGCACCGGCAGCGACCGTCAAAGACGTTACTAACAGGACAACGGCTACGATTCCCTGTGCTTTCCCCATGCAATGCCTCCTGTTTCCAGAAACTTTACTCCCCTGCCCAAAGAGAAGCAAAGGAGTTCCCGCGACCAGTTCGGGAGATATTGTAATCTCCTTCTCACCGATTCTGGTTTATACTGCCTCCAGCGAAACCTTCCCCAGCGCCAGCGCATCCAGTTAAGTCAGCGGTTGTTCCCCTGAATCGAATGGCCGAGACGCTCCAATTCGTGGTCCAGTATGGCTATGCCCTGCTGTTCGTCTGGGTGCTGATTGAGCAGGGCGGCTTGCCCATTCCGGCCACGCCTTTGCTGCTGGCGGCGGGAGCGCTCGCCGGACAGGGCCGGATGAGCCTGCCGGTGGTAGTGCTGGCCGCCACGGCCGGCTGTTTTGCGGCCGACGTCTTCTGGTATTGCTTCGGCAAGCGCCGCGGTGCGGTAGTGCTGAACCTGCTCTGCCGCATTGCGATGGAGCCGGATTCCTGCGTGCGCCGCACCGAGAGCACTTTCGGCAAGTACGGTCCGCGCACCCTGCTCATTTGCAAATTCGTTCCCGGCCTGAATACTGCCGCTCCGGCGCTGGCGGGAATGGTGAATGTGCCGTATCCGCGCTTCGTCGTCTTCGATTTGTTGGGAGCATTGCTCTGGACCACGGCTTATAGCGTTTTGGGCTTTCTGTTCAGCAAGCAATTGGACCGCATTGCCAGGGATGCTCACCTGCTTAGCGGCTGGCTTCTGGTGTTGTTCGCCAGCAGCGTGGTTGCCTATGTGCTCTTCCGCTGGCGGGAGCGGCAACGCTTTATCGAGCAAGTCAAGGGCGATCGCATCACGCCCGACGAGCTGAAGCACCAACTGGAAGCGGGAGATCGGCCGGTCATTATCGACCTGCGTCATCCCTTGGACGTGCTCACCGATCCCCGCACTCTGCCGGGCGCGCTTCAGATCTCACCTGAGGACTTGCCGGCCCGGCGCGGCGAAATTACTCGCGACGGGGAAATCATTCTCTTCTGTACCTGACCCAACGAAGCAACCAGCGCCCGGGTGGCGCTGCAACTTCGCAAGCTCGGCATTCGCCGCGTGCGCCCTCTGCTGGGCGGCTTCCACGAATGGAAGCAGCTTGGTTTTCCTATGGTGGAGATCGCTCAGCCAGAGCCAGAAGCTGTCGCGAATACCCCTGTTGCTGCGGAAGGTCCCGTGTAAGGATTCGGGTACCGCTTGCCGGCCGCTTGCCGGCCGCGTTTACTCTCGTGCGGAGGTCTTCCCGAATTAGGAACTAACTCATGTGCCTTGAGCCAGTTCCGTATTGGGAATTTCGCATTAGAGGCGATTCTATGGCCTCAAATCCTACGATGGATGTTTTCTGGTCGTCCGACCACCATTTCGTCGATCCTAGGGCCGTTTACGGGCAACCTAGAGGTATTCCATAATTAGCATTAAAGTTACATCTGTATATCGCCTATAAGTTCTAGCTTTTATCGCCATATTTTATGGCATTTAAGTTCTACGTCGAGCTTGGTAACGCTGGGCGATGAGGCGGTCGCCGGCCTCGCTGATGATG
>JBEKQY010000305.1:0-4339 GCA_049519235.1 Candidatus Korobacteraceae bacterium
CGTTCCTCGGCTTTCTTTTCGCGCTCATCCTGCTCTTTCAGGTGTTTCTTGATAGCACGAACGATCTTTGGATGGAACAGATGCCGTAGCGCCTCTTCGTCTGTCATCTCCATCGGGTGCTTTTTGAGTTTCTTTCGCGCCATAAGGTATGACCTAATCAGGCATCTCCTCCGCCAATTCTTGAATACGCCGCCCGATCACCCGTATGGTCTCGGCTACAACTACCTTTTGGTCGCACGCACTGTCGAGAAGCGTGTCTACGATGCCATGCTCGGCAAATTCTCGGCGTATAGACTTCACTCGCTGGCCGAAGCGCTCAACGTAGAGATAAACCGTATCTTCTTCGTATTTTCGGCTCTCTGCCGTGATCTTTTGGTATTCTGATGAAGGTATCTCAGAGAAAACCCAAGAGGAAAAGTGTGGCTCATTTTCCAGACGCTTATATATCCAATCAACAAGGGTTTCCGATAGCCGCATAGCCCTATCTTTTACGCTTCGCCTCTCGCGGGTTCTGTATATCGTTCGGATTTCCGCCGCCACTAGTAGCACGAAAATACTAAGTCCGACACCTTGAAGGAACGGGTGTCTCCATAGAACGGGTATAATAAGCGCCGGAATCGCCAACATGGTCATAGCAACCCCCGGCGGAAACGGCCACAGCTTGCGCATGATTTAGAGTTGTATCCCTTGACGCCCAGATTCCCGATTCGGGGGACACCTGCGTTAAGCGCATAATCCTGACTGAAGTCGTGCCCTGACACAAAGCATTCCAAAAGCGAACCCCTCTTAACGCGCCGCTGCGGTCGTCGCCGCGCCGCCGTCGTTGGAAGCGCTGGTCTCGCCGCCGCTCTGCTGCTTCAGCCACGCCGACAGGTTTCCCTGTTGCTGATCGCGCAGCGCCACGCAGTTGTCGATTGACTCGATCGCCTGCTTCTGGTTGCGCTCAGTTCCGGGGAAGGGATGCTGCTCAAAGAACTGCTTCACCTCCGTGGCCCTTTGGGCGCTGCAAAACTCCTGCGTAGCGTAGAGGAAGATTCCCACCCCGCCGAGTCCGCCGCCAGTCTTCTTCATCAGATCGTCGAAGTGCGTCCGCATAAAGTCCCAAGTGGCGTTCTCGCTGGTGGGATTTCCCAGCAAGGGCAGCAGGATGTAAAGGTCCTGACCGCGCACTTCCGGAGTCAGCGTCCAATCCAGTGTCTCCTTGGTCAGCTCCGGCTGAGGAAATTCCGACAGCGCGTAAAAGTATCCGTAATACTCTTCCGGCGACTTCGCCTTCTTAATCTGCGCCTTAAATTGGTTGTAGAGTTCGGCGTCGCCGTGTCGCGCCGCCACCTCGATCACCGCATGCGCCAGCGTACTGTCTACCGAACTCGGGTCCTTCATGTATTCCTGGATCATCACCCGCGCCTGCTCAATCACCTGGGGATCCTCACCGATGTTTCCCAGACCCGCGAAGAGATAGGCACGCTTCTGCTTGTCTTCGGGCGTATCGTTGGGCCGGCCGTTGTATCCGAGCTGTTGCAGGACGGGAGAGAACTGGGCCCGCAGCCATGCCTGGAAGGCAGGACGGTCGGCCTTGGCAAGCAGATCGTCATTGATCGCGTTGAGGTGCTCGCCAAAGGAGCCGAGCAGCACAGACCCGGGCGTGTTCTTCAACTGGGCGCCGAGCGCCAGATAATCGCCTATGCTGTGCTTGCCGATTCGCATCAGCGCCCACTCATTACCGATGAGGGCGATGCGTTCCTCCGGCGTCAGCACCGTGTCCACGGCATTGCCGAGTTGATGCAGCGCCGCGCTGTCGTAGTTGAAACGGTAATAGCCAAGGGCGCTGGAATCGGGGAAGACGAACGTCGAACAGCCCTTCAAAGTGAATTGCTGCTGGCGCTGGCTCAGCAGGAAGCATTCCTGCTTGCCGGCTGACGTCGGTTGATGCCCTTGGCGCAGACCGGAATCTGCCAGATCTGATCATTCGGTTCTTTGAAGACAGCCGGAGTATCGAAATAGCGCTTCTGCGAAAGTTTCAGCGTCGTGTTTCCGCCTGCGCAACTGGCCTCTACGTCAACAAACGGCGCGCCGCGTTGGGTCACAAACGTCGGCATGATGACGTCCACCGGCTTCTTTGACGCACGCGCCTCGGCGCTCCAGAAGTCCGCGGCCGTGGCGTTGCCATACGCGTGTTCCTTCAAGTAAAGATTGACGCCGGCGCGGAACGTCTCCGGACCGAGATACGATTCCAGCATGTGCAGCACGGCCGCCGATTTGCCGTAGGCGATGCCGTCGAAGAGCTGCTCGATCTCGGCACGGGTTTCGGCTTCCTGATGAATGGCGCGAGTGTTCTGCACCGAGTCGCCGCCCATAGCCTGATCGGCGTTCTCCACAACACCTTGGCCGACCATCCACTCCGGCTTCCAAACCGCCAGCGGATGCGGTGTCATCCAGGTTGCGAAGCCCTCGTTGAGCCAGATGTCGTCCCACCAGGCCATGGTCACCAGGTCGCCGAACCACTGGTGCGCCATCTCATGCGCCATGGTTTCAGCAACGTTCTGCTTCATGCCCACCGAGGCCGTCTTCTCGTCGACCAGCAGGGCGCTTTCGCGATAGACAATCGCGCCCCAATTCTCCATCGCCCCGGCCTGGAAGTCAGGCACCGCGATGTGGTCGAGCTTGGGCAGCGGATATTTGATCCCGAAATAGCTGTCGTAGTAATGGAGGATGGCTTTCGACGCCGCCAGCGGGAATGCGGTGAGGTTCTCCTTGCCGGGCACGGTACAAACGCTTATCTTCACACCGTCAGTGTGGTCGGAGACGCACTTCCAATCGCCGACTGTCAGCGCGACCAGATAGCTCGACATCCTGGGCGAGGTGGCGAACTTTATGGTGTGCTTGTCCCCAGGACCAGCGGTATCGGAAACAATCTCGCCGTTGGAGATGGCCGTGTCACTCTTGTCCACGATCGCGGTGATGTCGAAGGTCGCCTTGTACGCCGGCTCGTCGAAACAAGGGAAAGCGACGCGCGCGTCGGTCGACTCCATCTGCGACACTTCGTACTTCCGGCCCTTGTAGGTGCTCAGATAGAATCCGCGCAGCTTATCGTTCAAATGCCCGGTGTACTTGATGTGCAACGTCGCAGGACCGGCAGGAAGCTGATTGCCGAAGGCAAAGGTCGCCGTCTCATTCTTGTCGTCAAGCGAAACCTTCGCGGTCTGGGTTTGTCCGCCCGCATTCACGGTAACGTCGTGGAAGTCAATCTCCACGGCATTCAGCGTGATGGTGTTGCTAGGCTTGCTGAGCTTGAGGTTGATGGTTTCGTCGCCGTCGAAAGTGTTGCTCGGGAAGTTGATGTTGACCGCCAGCGCATAGTGATCGGGAGCCGCGCCGCCAGGCAGCCGCTGCGCAACTGCTGTGCAGCAGGCAAGCAGGCCGGCAACAAATACAAGCAGGATGTTTTTCATAGCACACTCTCAAAAGTTGGAAAATGCCCGGTAGTTATGAAAGGGTAATACGAGACAGCAGGGCCGGTGGTTCCACCAATGGATGAAAATATGTTAGACGCTAGCGAGCCGAGTGTGTGAGCAGCCGATAATCCGCCGCCTTGCCGTGTCCATTCCCGCACAGTTAGAGAGAAGGCTATCCGTCGTCACTAGCGCCGACAGCGAATGCGGAGCTGCCCGGCGCGGAGGCAATGCTTTCGATATCGACAGCTTGTAATGGCGGCATGTATCGTGTTCTATCCGCAGGACGTCGTCAACTTTTGTATCTTCACTTCACAACTGGTGCGTCAAGGCAACCTGCGGAACCCTCCGCCGCAATTTCAGAACATGTCCATCGACCAAACTGACGTGAGCGCCCTGGTCGCGTTCCTGCAATCCTTGACGGAGGATTACGACGACACCCATCTGCCCGCTCAATGATAGGCGGTCGGCAAGCGTGACGTTCGGTTCCAATTCGGGAAACAGCGGACGAAAATAGGAAAGAAATCTCGTTTTTGTCTTGACCTGCCGCAGCTTTGTCCTACACTTGTCCTGAAAAGGGCCCCCGTTTTCGAGATAACTGCTCCCAGTTATCGCGTGCATTTGTGAGCGGGCAAAGCTACGACAGAAGAGATCGATCTGTCGCCGGCTCAACGTCCCCAGTTGTCGAGCCCCTTATCGGCTCCAACTTCGTCTGACCCTCGATCAGCAAGCAAAGAAGGCGCCCCACTCTAGTCGTCGAAACAGCTCTTTAATTTGGGTGCCCCGTTCGAACGGCCTTGGCCAGGGCGGGTCAGTTCCTTTACTTCATTTCCGAACCGCATGGGGAAGAGGTAAAGCCCATGCGGAAGGAGATAGGCATTTGAAAA
>JBEKQY010000306.1:0-4311 GCA_049519235.1 Candidatus Korobacteraceae bacterium
GGTCTTCAACAGCTCATTGACGATGGTGACAAGTTCCTCAGGATTAACCGGCTTTTCCAGATAGAGGTCGGCAAGCGGTTCGGCCGCCTGGAAGGCTTCGGCTACATATCCGGAGACCACCACCACCGGCATGGTGGAGTTGGTCTTTGCGGCTTGCACAATGGCACGGCCGTTCGCATCCCCAAGGCGCCAGTCCGTCACCACGGCGTCGTAACGGTTTTGCTCGAGTTTTTCGATGGCATCGCGGGCCGAGGTCGAGGGCGTCGCGTCATGCCCGGCTGCCTGAAGAATGGCGCACTTCAGCGAAACGATACTGGGTTCGTCGTCCACACAGAGGATCCTGGCCATAGCTGTGTCCTTGGACGGTTAGGATGCTGGTATCCAGGCCGAAGAGGTCATTGCGGCCCAACCACTTCTAACTTGCCCGCCATTGTTCAGCAGCGCCGTCGCCATTGTCAAATCATAGCTGCTAAAGTTTCGCTCTTTGCAACTCGCGATAGGCCTCGCTTTTTGAGAGGCCGAATTCCTTGGCCGCCTGCTTCAGGGCCGCCTTTTCCGCGAGTTTTTCCGAGCCCACCAATTCCTTAATGCGTTTGGCGACCGTTTGGCTCGCAGCCGGCAGGTGAGGAATCTCCTCCACTTTGCCGATCAGCAACGTGATTTCACCTCGTATCTCGGTACGCTTCTCCAGTTGCGCCAGGACGTCGGCGGCGTGGCCGCGCAGGAATTCCTCGTGTAATTTGGTGACTTCGCGGGCGATCACCACGTGACGCTCGGGGCCGAGGATGTCCACTACATCGCGAACGCTCTCCACAATACGATGCGGGGCCTCATAGAAGATTTGTGTCCGGGGAGAATTGCGGATGGCCTCCAGCGCAGTTCGTCGCGCTCCTGCCTTGGCCGGCAGAAATCCTCCGAAGTGGAAAGAGTCGGTAGGCAGGCCGCTGGCCACCAGCGCGGAGAGAAAAGCCGAGGCTCCGGGAATCGGCACCACGCGGATATGATGGCGGATGGCCAGCGCTACCAGCCGGTATCCCGGGTCGCTGACCCCGGGCATGCCCGCGTCGCTGACGATGGCGACGTTGTCGCCGCGTTCCAGATGCACTACCACTTCGGCCGCGCGCGTCAGTTCATTGTGCTCGTGGTAACTGAGGGTGGGCTTTTCAATGCCGTAGTGATTCAGCAGCTTGGCGGTTTGCCGCGTGTCTTCGCAGGCGACCAGGTCCACTTCCTTCAAAGTCCGCAGGGCCCGCAGCGTGATGTCTTCCAAATTGCCGATCGGGGTTCCCACCAGGTACAGCGTTCCCCGAGGAGTGGAATCAACTTCAGGATTGGCAGTATTGGCGCTGGAATTCTGCATTGCCTTTACCACGAGTCAGTGTAGCACTCCGGGAGCGGGGTCGCAGTGAGCCTTCGTGAACCCAAGTGGTTGCGTCTTCCCGTTTGCGCACCCGTCCCTTTGCTGGACCACGCTTAAAGCGCAAGGCATGTTGGCCGATCTGCTATGCAGGCTCTCGTGCGCTTAGTTCGGAGGCGTCATGCGCTACTTACTGTGTGCTCTCGTGTTCGTCGGTTGCTTGTTTGCCCAGGACGAAACCCTGGCTCCCCAGAAATCGGCAGGCGCCAAGGGAGAGTTTTACGTCGACGGAATCGTGTATCAGTACGCCGCCGGAACGGATTCCACCGTGGTGGCGGCGGCCCATTCGGTCATCAATCATAAGTTTCTTGCGGTAAAAGTGCGGGTGTACAACGCCGGTCAGCGCTCGCTCACAGTGAAGCCGGAAGACATATTGGTGGAAGACATTGTTGCCGGGCATGCCGTAGCTGGCATCTCGGCGGCGGAACTGGCGAAGCGCATGCGCAAACCCTACAACATGGCACGATTTAGCGTGGGCGCCATGGGCGGTGGCGATCCGGCGGCTACGCCAATTACCAGCGACATGGTAAGTTCGCAATTTCTTCAGATGATGCGGGCGATGGCGGCGCGGACCAATGGCGGCGCGATGCCCAGCGGCAAGGACCTCCTTTACACCGACACGCCGGGGGCCCTGGAGTCGGATGAGGAGACGGCCCATACAGCAGTATGCGACCAGGTGTGCCGGCTTCGTAGCCGCGAGGCCCAGGGCGCCGATGCCCTGGCCCAGCTACAGCGGCAAGCCTCGCCTGACTATGTGGAACAGTGTGCCCTCCTGGCCAATACCATTCCGCCCCGGGCCAATGTGGGAGGGGTCCTCTATTACCCGCTCGGCAAGCTGTCTGAGAGCTCCGCTGTCGGGGAGCACGGCAAGAAAGGCCGCTTGATACGCGTGACCGTGCCCGTCGGCGGCGAGAGCTTCCAGTTCCGGCTGCCCGTGGAGTAGCGGGAGCGGCTCAGCGCATTGCTGGATCCCTGCCGGACTGCCAACAAGGCGGCTTGTCAATGTGCCACATTTTGTGACACATTCGCATTATGCCGTCGATCAATATTCGCCAGCTCCGCGATACCCGCCGCTTGAAGGCTTGGCTGCAAGCAGGCAAGACAGTGGAACTACGCGAGCGGGACCGTCTGATCGCCCGCATCGTTCCTGCCAACGGGGACCAGCCCCCAGCCGAGATGCCCGACTTCGCCGCCCGCGCCAAGAAAATCTTCGGGAACCGCATCCTTAACTCCGTGGATATGCTGATCGAACAGCGGAGACGGGCACGCTATTGAGCGTCTACGCCGACTCGAGCTTGTTCGTGTCGCTCTACTTACCCGACCGGCATTTCAAACAAGCCCAGCGTCTTGCGGCCCAGCACACTCGAGTCTGGCTGACGCCGCTTCATCGTGCGGAGTTGGCAAACTCGGCTGCACAGCAGCTTTTCATGAAAGAGATTTCTGCCGCTCAGGCGCAAAGGGCGCTTAAGGATTTCCAGCGCGATCGCGAATCCCGGTTCTGGATGGAAGTGGACCTGCCGGAGATGACCTTCGATCGTTGCGTGCAACTCGCTCAGCAATACGGGAGCCGAGTAGCCTTGCGAACGTCAGATACCTTGCACGTCGCGTCAGCTTTGGAGCTTGGCGCGGAGCGATTCTGGACCTTCGACGAGCGCCAGGCGAAGCTGGCTCGGGCAGCCGGACTGAAGATCTCCTGACTTTACACCTCACGGCCGAGCCGAGTGTCCGGTTCTTTTGCCGGTTCTTGGTGACAGAGCGGTGTGACTCGCAGCTTGTCCGCGAGGGCATCAGGCAAAATGGGGTTCCCAAATTGGGATTGGAAGTGGGTTGCCAAAGAAAAACCTGCCCAACGTCTCGATGTCCAGAGTATTCTCAACTGTTTAGAGGGGCGATCTATGCGACGCACTCAGCTACTCGCGATGATGATGTTGTTGCTAACCATGAACGCTAACTCGCAAGTTAGGCAGACGACCTCCGCCGCTGAACCGCAATTTAACGCGCCTGCCGAAATGCCTGAGAGCACCACGCCCGGCCAACATGTGAGCCTCCGAGGCCAAAACCTTGGCCGCAGTGATCTCCGGCTATACCTGAGGACCGGAGACGAGCAGAAAGTCGCCGACGTTCCCCCCGGAATTGCCGTTACACCAAAATGGGACGACAACAGCAAAGCATTGATCTTTGTTGTTCCTCTGAACGCCCCCTCTAAGCGATACCTCGTTTTCGCGGAATACGGGTCAGAGGGACATAAGAAAGAGCTTCAAGTGCCCGGTGAATTGCGGGTGCAGCCTGATACGCCTCCACCAGTCAAGCTCGATTCGGTGTATCCCGGCTTCAGTTATAGCGAGATTGAGGGCAAGTTCAATTTCGAGTTGAGCGGGCAGAACTTTGCCCCCAACGATAGAGACAACATCATCGAGATCGTGAATCAAGGGCCGGTTCGGGTTGCGACGCCGGAGACGCCTTGTGCCCCAAATTCGGCAGCTATAGGGTATGTAGCACCCTGCATCGATAGTTTGACTCCCGTCACCGGCTTGGAAACCAGCAAACTGCAAGTCACAGGTTTTCACCCTGGGCCGTACCAAGGGCCAGTTAGCATCAGAGTGCGAGTCGGGCAAGGCAGCAAGAATGTCTCGGAGGCAGTGCAGGTAACTTTCTCTGCGGTGTCGCAGTTTGGAGTTGCGCTGGCGGCGATAGGCGTCTTCGCCTTTCTGCTTGTCATCTTCTATCTCTTGATGAAGAAAGGCATTGGGACGACCACAATCGGTGGGAGGCAGTTCGGGCCTCGAGCCGCACTATTCCTGGACCGCGAAACCGATAGCTACAGCCTGTCTAAGTTCCAGGTGCTGATCTGGACTGCGGTTACGGTGTATGCGTTCGTTTATCTTTTCTTGTGC
>JBEKQY010000307.1:0-4227 GCA_049519235.1 Candidatus Korobacteraceae bacterium
CAATCAAGAGCAGGCTGGCGGGCAGGACCAAATGGCCGTGCAGCAGGTCGGCCAGCAGAGGCGCTCCTCCGGCATAATGCGCATACGCTGCCACCGTGGCCAACCACTCGCTGAACCAGCCTGGCACGGCCAACTCCGAAGCCAGCAGCAAGGCCGAGAGCGTGGCGCTCAGCGACAACAGAAATGCCTTTCTGGTTTTCCACGCCATCACTGACCAAATCGCCAAAGGAAGCAGCACGGCTATAGCCAGTTGCGGTTTCGAGGCGCCGAGGGCCGCCAGCACTCCCGCCAGCACCAGCCGCCGAGATTGCACGCAGAAGAAGACCGCAGCCAGTAACGAAACGATAATCAGCGTCGGTTGCCGGAGCTGCAACCCCAGCATGACCGGATAGGTGGCAAACGCGAACATGGTGAAAGTGAGCTTGGCAAAATTACTGAACTGCTGCCGCGGCAGCCATAAAGCAATGGAGATTGCCGTCAGCAGGACGCTGACAACCAGAGCGGCGAGCTGCGCCGTCGCGAAGGACAGGACCGCGACCGGGAAGAAGAGAAATACAAAGAACACCGGATAGGCAAAGCGGTGCTGGTTCAGCGGCGCAGCGGACCCTGTCTGCGTTCCCCCGTAGACCGTAAGCTCGATCTGCCGCGTGACCGCGGGCCGGTAAGGATCGCGGCCATGGAGGATTTCGCGACAGCCGTACCACTCCGGAAAAAGACCCTGCTGAACGCTGGGCGCGCTGGGGCCGAGACCAGCCGGAGCGATCACCCCGGCAAAGTACCATGACGACAACAGGCATAGCAGCGCAGCTCCAAACCATAGGAACTGTCTGGGGTGCGAGAGCTGGAGCGGTGTGCTTCCCGCAGGAAGGAACTCGATCTGGACTTGTCCGGCCATTCAAACCGAGCTTTCTGCGAGACACTCCATCAGTAAAAGCATCGGCTGCAACGAAATACTCCTTGAACAACGGCGAGACCGGGCCCTCACTTCCTTAAGCTTGTCCCGCCCGTCGTCAGGGCAAGGCGATTTGGCAGATTTTCACATCGTAGACATGAAGGACACCACGATGTTGGCAGGCGCAGACCGCAGGTTGATAGCACTAACGTACTACATGAAGCGGTCTTTCCTTGATCGCTTATGAGAATCCAGCTCCCGATTTCTCCCCTGGGATTACCCAATTCGGCGGGGAAATATTCCGCTACAAAGTTGCAACCTGTTGCAGCTCTGCTTTTGAAGTAGCACAATTTTAAGGGAATTTTTCGGAAGCCGGATTGCATCGTAATCCTTGGAAGGTATGGGCTGGCTGCTGTTCCTTCCCGGCTGTCCGGAGGGCAAGGGAATGATGCGTAAGCTGGTGGTTCTGGCTGTGCTGCTGTGTGGCGCCGTGTACGCATACGGGCAAATCAACTCCGCCCCCGTACCGTTTACGTTCATCGGATGGAACGACGGCAATTGGCAAAACGGGTACCCTTACTACGTCCAGGCAGGGACCAATAGCACGGAGATCGACGTGATGTGCGACGATTATTTCCATGGTGGGATGCCGGGCGATCAGTGGTTTGCGAACATAACCGATCTCGGGACCGGCAACCTATCGCTGGTCCGCTTCAATAACATCATCGGACCAAATTCCTTGTACGACCTGATGCTTTACGACGAGGCAGGCTGGCTATTGCTGGAAACCGAGGTTGAGCCGTCGTCGCAATGGGTGTACATGAACTCCGCGGTATGGACCATCTTCGATCCCAGTGCGCCATGCGATAGCACTTGCCAGGCGTGGATGTCGGCCGCGCAGAGGTCGATAGTCGGCCTGCCGCAGAGTTTTTATAACGACGTGTACATCATAACTCCGTCGGGTAACAACCCGCCCGATTGCGGCCAGCACAATCAGGACCCCAATTGCATTCAGGAATTCATGTACATTGGTGGAAATTCCTCCGGTTCTGGTCAAGACCAGACCACGCCCGAGCCGGGCACGCTGGTGCTCATGGGCACAGGCGTGCTTACCCTATTCGGCCGCAAATTCCTGAACTGACGGCGGGTTCCTGCAACGACAACCCTCTCCGTGGAATTAAAACGCTCCCGGTAGCAACTCTTTCTTGCCCCCGGGAGCGTTTCCAGTCATAATTGATCGTGCACGCCTGTGCGGTCCACTCTGTTTACGCCAAAACGCCGGCGGGCACGGCTCCCCCAAAAGTACGTCTTGCGGAGTCCGGTTCTCAGCAGCACAAATCCCTGGATCAGAGGAATCGATGTCAGCAAAGTACATCTTTGTGACCGGCGGTGTCGTGTCTTCGCTTGGCAAGGGCCTGGCCGCGGCGTCCATTGGCTGCCTGATGGAGAGTCGCGGCCTGAAAGTCACGCTGCAAAAATTCGACCCTTACCTCAACGTCGATCCCGGAACCATGTCGCCGTTCCAGCATGGCGAGGTGTTTGTCACCGATGACGGCGCCGAAACCGACCTCGACCTCGGCCATTACGAGCGCTTCACCCACGCCAAGCTGAGCCGCGACAATAACTGGACCACGGGCCGCATCTACGAGACCATCATCGCCAAGGAGCGGCGCGGCGACTATCTGGGCAAGACCGTCCAGGTGATCCCGCACGTCACTAACGAAATCAAGAGCGCAATGAAGAAGGTGGCGCAGGATGTCGATCTGGCCATCATCGAGATTGGCGGCACGGTGGGCGACATCGAGTCGCTGCCGTTCATCGAGGCCATCCGCCAGATGCGCCAGGAGTTGGGCCGCGAGAACACGCTGTTCGTCCATGTAACGCTCGTACCTTACATTGCCGCGGCCGGCGAGCTGAAGACCAAGCCCACGCAGCACTCGGTCAAAGAGTTGCTCAGCGTCGGAATTCAGCCCGACATTCTGCTTTGCCGCACCGACCGCTTCCTCTCCAAGGACATCAAGGGGAAGATCGCGCTGTTCTGTAACGTCGAAAACGAGGCCGTGATTACTGCCAAAGACGTGGCCTCCATCTATGAAGTCCCGCTGGTGTTCGCGCGCGAGGGGGTGGACAAGCTGGCGCTGCGCTATTTGCGCATCGACGCCAAAGAGCCGGAGCTGAGCCGATGGGAAGATATTGTCCATCGCGTTTACAACCCCAAAGACGAGGTCACGATCGGTATCGTCGGCAAGTATGTCGAGTACGAGGATTCGTATAAATCATTGAAAGAAGCCCTCGTCCACGGCGCGCTGGCCTACAACCTGAAGCTCAATGTGAACTGGATCGAGGCCGAAGGGCTGGAACAGAAAGACCAGAGCGTGCAGGCGCAGTTGGAACACGTGGACGGAATTCTCGTCCCCGGCGGCTTTGGCAAGCGCGGCATCGAAGGCATGTTGAAGGGCATTCAGCACGCGCGCGAAAATAAGGTCCCGTTCTTCGGCATCTGTCTTGGTATGCAGACGGCGTGCATTGAATTTGCCCGCAACGTCTGCGGCCTGGAGCAGGCGAACTCCAGCGAGTTCGATCCCGCAACCCCGCATCGCGTGATCTACAAATTGCGCGAGTTGCGCGGCGTGGAAGAGTTGGGCGGCACAATGCGGCTGGGCGCGTGGACCTGCAAGCTGGAACCCGGCTCGCTGGCTCACCAGGCCTATGGTCAAAACGAGATCAGCGAGCGCCATCGCCATCGCTACGAGTTCAATCGTGAATACGAAAGCACGTTGACGGCTGGCGGATTGCGCATCAGCGGCGCGACGCCGGACGGGACCTACGTCGAGATTGTCGAGATCCCAGACCACCCGTTTTTCCTGGGCTGCCAGTTTCATCCCGAATTTAAGTCCAAGCCGCTGGAGCCGCATCCGCTGTTCGCCGGATTCGTCAAGGCGTCGTATGACAACCGGCTGCGCCGGGAGCAAGTGCGCCACGGCGTCGAGGAAGAGATGTTCCACCGGCCGGAAAAAGTGAAGCACTGACGGCACACATTGATACTGCTGTAGTTTGACACTACAGGATTACCAACTGTACAGTTCAGTTTAATGAACTGGAGAGTTAGCAATGTTGAAAACCAGCAGGAACAGTACGGTGGTCGTGCCCGCTTTGCGGGCGCGCAATAACTTCGGGAGACTTTTGCGCACGGTTGAAGACGAACGACGATCATTGGTGATCGAAAAGCGCGGAGTCCCCAAAGCCGTCCTGCTTAGTCTCCGGGATTATGTACGACTAGCCGCGCCCGAGCCAGAAATTCTCAGAATTCTGGGCGAGCACTCCAAGCGCGTCGG
>JBEKQY010000308.1:0-4160 GCA_049519235.1 Candidatus Korobacteraceae bacterium
AATCTAACACGGTTGTACCACCTGGGCCGCCCATAACCGCGGAGATCACGGAATTCGACACTACCGCCAGACCGCAAGAGCAATGTGTGCGAACTATCGGGCACGGTTCTCACGCAGACACTGAAGACGTGCCCTGACACAAATCCCTTTACGGGATGGGTTCTTAAAGATGCTCGCTCCGTATCCTTCGCCGTCAGCAATCTCCGCCAATTGCTCCTGTGCGCGGCTGTCGGATATCATTCTTGGATATGTATGACGACTTCCAGGCCGGCGACCGCTGGACGGGCAAGCGCGTGCATTGCCGCTATCAGGCGTTGATTGTCGCCATTGCCACCCGTCATGCCGATGCGGTTGATATCAAGTTCCTGGTGGACGAACGTCCGGTATGGATTGCGCTTCCTCATGTCGCATGGGTGGAATACAAACGGCAAACGGGGAAAAACATTACCGATCCCATGGCAGTGCAGATTGCCGGTCACTACTTGAAGTGGGCGATTGAATCGGGTGAGGACAACGGCCGCGAAATGTACTCGCTGACGGTCGAAGAAACACTCGATCAGCTAAAAGCCGTGATGGACGAGGCTTTTCAGCCGGTCGCCCCTGACATCTAATGTAGCCGGCGGATTGCATTTACTTTGTCAGAGTCTTTCCGCTGCGCGTTTCGCTGTTTGGAGTCAGATTTTCCGGCACGTTTTTACGGTTTCTGTGTAAGGAGCTCTTATATGTCCACTGTTCTGCAAACCCCCGAGGTGTCGCAACTTCTGGGGCAAAATAACGTGCATCGCAATCTTTATCCACCGCAGTTGGTGGAAGCGGCGCTGCGCCGCGGCGAAGCGGAGCTGGCGGCGCACGGTTCGCTGGTCGCGGAGACGGGCAAGTGTACCGGCCGCTCCCCGAAAGACAAATTCACCGTCAGGGACGCCGTCACCGAGAACAAAGTGGCATGGGGTCCCATGAACCTGCCTATTTCGCCGGACATCTTCGACGCGCTCTATGAACGCGTGCTGGAATACCTCCGAGGCAAAGAGATCTTCGTGCAAGACCTGTATTGTGGCGCCGATGCCAGGTACCGGCTGCCGATTCGGGTCATCAACCAGTATGCCTGGCACAATTTGTTTGCGCGGCAGTTGTTCATCCGCCCGACGGCGGAGGAGCTGAAGACCCACCATCCCGAATTCACCATCGTCAGCGCGCCCAGCTTCCTGGCTGATCCCAGGCGCGACGGCACCAGCTCCGAAGTGTTCATCGTGGTGAACTTCGCCAAGCGGCTGGTGCTGATCGGCGGCACGCAGTACGCGGGCGAGATGAAGAAGTCGATCTTCGGCGTGATGAATTTTCTACTGCCCGAGCGGAACGTGTTTCCGATGCACTGCTCGGCCAACCTCGGGCACGACGGCGTGACGGCGCTGTTCTTCGGGCTCTCAGGGACGGGCAAGACCACGCTCTCGGCCGACCCGACGCGCCGCCTGATTGGCGACGACGAGCACGGTTGGAGCCCCAGCGGCGTGTTCAACTTCGAAGGCGGCTGCTACGCCAAGTGCATTCACCTGTCGCCGGAAACCGAGCCGCAAATCTACAACGCCCTGCACTTCGGTTCAGTGCTGGAGAACGTGGTGCTCGATCCTGTCACCCGCGTTCCCGACTATGAGGACGACAGCAAGACCGAGAACACACGCGCCGCCTATCCCGTGGAATTCATCCACAATGCCGTCATTCCCGGCTTCGGCGGGCATCCCAAGAATGTCGTGTTTCTCACCGCCGACGCTTTTGGCGTGCTGCCGGCGGTTTCCAAGCTCACTCCTGAGCAGGCGATGTATCACTTCATGGCGGGCTATACCGCGAAGGTTGCGGGTACGGAAGCCGGCGTGACCGAGCCGCAGGCGACCTTCTCCACCTGCTTTGGCGCGCCCTTCATGCCGCTGCCGCCCAAGCTTTATGCCGAGATGCTAGGCAGCCGCCTGCGCGAGCACGGCGCACAATGCTGGCTGGTGAATACCGGATGGCAGGGCGGAGGGTATGGCATCGGCAAGCGCATGAGCCTGCCCTACACGCGCGCCATGGTGAATGCGCTGGTGGAAGGCCAGCTTGCGAATGTGGAGTTCGAGGTGGAACCCGCGTTTGGGCTGAGTATTCCAAAGACATGTCCGGGCGTGCCGCCGGAGCTGCTGGCGCCGCGGAATCCCTGGAAGGACAAGGCTGCTTACGACAAGACGGCTGCCGAGCTGTCGGCGCGCTTTGCCAAGAACTTCGAAAAGTTCGACGCGCCGGCGGAGATCAAAGCAGCAGGACCGAAACCGGTGGGCGCTAAGTAGGTCCCACAAAGAGGGATATACCACAATGTGGCACAGCCAACGCTGCGCCATTTTTCTTTTTGGAACGATTTCAATCGCGCCCAACCGGCACGGATCAAGCCGTGCCCTTTCAAGACCGGACATCCCAACATTGCTCCAGCCCTAGAATGGCGATCTTACATGTTGCTCGCCCAGGACCTTGCCGGATTGGTCAAACCAGACCACTTCGTACTGCGGCTGAAAAATCGTATACCAGTAGCGATAGACGTACTCCTGGGTGCAGCCCTTGGGCACCGGCGTCAACGAGCCGCACAAGTTTTCACTGCTGGGATCGCCGAGCAATTCCCGCACTACCTGGCTGGAGTCGCCGAGATTCACTTGAGCAGAATTCTTGCGCAGGTTTTCATCGTGCTGATAGGCCCAGATGGCGGCGATAACCAGGCTAAGCGCGACGGCGAAGAAGAAAACGCGAGTTCCCATTGTTCAGTAGGCAGTAGTCAGTTGCCAGTGGTCGGAACTGAGGAAAGCTGACAGCTTTCTGACTCGCATTCTACAGATATACCGAGAGGACGCGAAGGTCAGTTCATCAAAGTTGAATTTGTCTTCCGGATTTGCGCATTAGTCTAACAGGCTTGCGATTTTGCATGGGAAGAGACAGCCGAGGCTGGCTCTTCGCGCTGTCCTGTGCGGGCTCCGTTTCTTTTGGTCGCGGGGAAAAAAATGCTGAAGCAGGTCCCGGTCTCGCCCGTCGTCGAACTCTCCACTTCGATTCTGCCACCGAGTTTGTCGACGATGCCTTTAATGACCCACAGGCCTATGCCGGTTCCCTGGTCGCCCTTGGTGGTGAAGAAAGGCTGGAAGATGTTCTGAAGGTTTGCCTGGGGAATGCCGCATCCCGTATCGCGGACCTTCACCACGATCTCGTTTTCAGCGCCCTGTTCGATGGCAAGGAAGATGCGGCCGTCCTGCCCAATAGCATCGATGGCATTGGTGAACAGGTTGGTGAAGACCTGGCGCAACTCGCTGGGAAAGATGGTCACTTCTCCCACGATCTGGAAATCGCGTTCCACCTCGATCTTGGCGGATTGCAGGCGAGGGCGGTACATGGCGCAGACATCGTCCAGCAACTCGGAAAGCTTGGTGACGACGGGCAGCTTGGTTTCGCGATGCGGCGCCAGCGTCTGGCGGCTGATGTTGGACAAGCGGCGAACTTCGCGTTCGGCCAGATCGACCAGGCCGGCGGCATCCTCGTCGAGCGAAGAACTCTGCTTCAGCAAATGCATCAGGTTGGTGAGCGCATCCAGCGGGTTGTTGATCTCGTGGGCGATGGTGGCGACCAAGCGGCCGGTGGCCGCCAGTCTCTCCGAGCGGCGCAGCGCCTCCTCCAGTTCGTCGTTCAGCTTCGTGATCTGTTCTTCGGCCAGCTTGCGCTCGGATACATCGCGAATGGCGCTGGTGACGTAGGTGCCGGTCTCGGTGACCAGCGGGCTCAGACTTATCTCGACGGGAAACTCGCTGCCATCTTTGCGCAGCCCAAATAGTTCCAGCCCGACGCCCATCGGCCTCACATGAGGATCGGCAAAGAAGTCTTTGCGATGGCGGGGGTGGGGGCTGCGATAGCGCTCCGGGATGAGCATCTCGACCGGGCGTCCGATGAGTTCCGAGCGGGCATAGCCAAACAGTTTTTGGGTTTGAGCATTGACCAGGGTGATGTTTCCGCGGTGGTCGACGATTACCATCGCATCGGGTGCGGCCTCCAGCAGCGAGCGGAATTTATCCTCGGCTTTTTTTCGCACAGTTATATCTCGAATAGCGCTCGCCACCAGCACGCCGTCGGATGTCTTGATTGGGCTAAGGCTGATTTCCAGG
>JBEKQY010000309.1:0-4156 GCA_049519235.1 Candidatus Korobacteraceae bacterium
CGATGAGTGTGGGGTTCAAAGCTAATTGCTAATTGCTAGTTGCTGATTACTGTGAGGTACGAACGATGAATTGCGATTGGGTACAACAGAACGTCAGCCTGTATTTGTACAACGAGCTGGCCGACGACGCGCGCCACGAGTTGGAGCAGCACATCCGGCGCTGCAAGGACTGCGCCGCCGAGCTGGCCGCCCAGCAGGACTTTCAGGCCGAGATGAACGCCTTGCCGGTGGAAGAGCCCTCGGCCAGCTTCCTGGCGGCCGCTCGCCTGCGGCTGCAAGAAGCGCTCGAAACCGCTGAGCAGAAGCGTGCCTGGTATCACCGTTTTGCGTTCGATCCCACAGCATGGCTGCGGCAGGTTCGTTTTTCGCCCGCGCTGGCCGCGGTCCTCCTGATGGTTGGTTTTGGCTCGGGATTGGGGACCATGTATAGCGCGCTGGGCGCCAAAGCTCCTCATCCCGCCAATGCGAGCAGCGCAATGCAGGAATCATCCATCGCCGGCATTACCTCGATTGACCGGCAGCCGGATTCCGGCAAAGTCAAGATTAACTACGATCGCATGGTTCCCGAGTCGGTGGAAGGCTCGATCAGCGATCCCAAGATTCAAGACCTCCTGACCTTCACTGCGCGCAGCAACGCCACCAACGCCGGCGCACGGATCGATGCGGTCGACGCGCTGACCAGCAGGCCCGACGATCCTCGCGTTCGCGAAGCTTTGACCTACGCGCTGCGGTATGACAGCAATCCGGGAGTTCGCCTGAAGGCGCTCGATGGTTTGAAGGATTACGTGAAGCAGGACATCCGCGTCCGCAACGCTGTTCTTGAGGCCTTGTTGAATGACAGTAATCTCGGCGTGCGCAGTGGAGCGCTTCACGCGTTGGAGCCGGTGCGCGCCGACAGCAGCGTCCGCATGGCCTTGCAGCAGTTGGCCAAGGAAGATCCCAGCGACTACATTCGCACCGAGTCGCAACGCGAGTTGACCTCGATGCCCAATATTGACTAATCCAGAGACCCAGAGATACCGCGATAATGGCCGATCGTAACCACCAGGAAGAACACAATCACCCGCAGGCTGCACAGCCGGAGACCAGGACCATCAGGAAATCCGCTCTGTGCCTCTGTGCCTCGGTGGTGGTGCTTTCGATCGCCATTCCTCTGTGCGCGCAGCAATCACGGATCTATCGCGATGGTAATTCCTGGGTCGAGGAGATTACCGGGACCATGCCCGTAGCCCGCGAGCTGCGTGTAACCACCGACCTTGGCTCGGTGCAGGTGCAAGGGAATTCGCCGCGCATCTCGTATATCATCCGCAAGCGCTCGTACGCGCCCACCCCGGAGGCCGCGAAACGCCAATTCAAGCGCCTGCGCATTTCGGCTATGAAGATCGGCGAGAGCGACTCCATCGAAGGCAAGGCCGGCAAGAAGGACCTGGTTCGCTTCGGGGTCGAATTCATTGTGCAGGTGCCGCGCGAGCTTGGCCTGGTAAGCGTGCAGACGCACAGCGGCTCGCTGGCATTCAGTTCGATTGCGGCTACCATCGTGGCCTCGACCGGCGCGGGTCTGATCAAGCTCGACGATCTGGCCGGGCCGGTGAAGATCGCCAGCGGCGGCGGCAATGTTGAGGCCGGCAATCTGGGCAGCGATCTCACCCTCACCAGCGGTGCGGCTGATGTTCGCGTGGCCAAGGTTGGCGGACAGACACAGCTTACTCTGGGCGGTGGCCGGGTTTACATCGGCTCGTCGCGTGCCTCCACCATTCAGACCGGGGCCGGCAGCATCCAGGTGCAGAAGTGCTTCGGCGATCTGCACGTGGCCAGCGGCGGTGGCAACTTGTATCTGGGAGATATCGACGGTGCGGTCCAGGCTAAGACCGAAGGCGGCAGCGTGCGCCTGGCCAGCGCCACTGGGCCGGTGCAAGTCACCACTGGCGGCGGCAGCGTGGCGCTGTTCCGGCTCAGCCGCGGAGCGCAAGTGGAAACTGGGGCCGGGCCCATCACGGTTGAATTCCTGGGCAATCGCGGTTTTGCCGATTCTTTCCTCCATACCGCGTCCGGCGATGTCTCTGTGTGCTTCCCCGGCAACCTGCCGGTGACCGTGCATGCCGCGTCAGACATGGCCAGCGGCCGCGGAATCTCCTCGGAATTCCCCGGCCTGACTATTACCCAGCAAGGTGGAGTGTTCAGTCCGAGGTCGATGTCCGCTGAAGGCGCCATCAATGGCGGTGGTCCGGCGTTGAGAATTCGTACTACGATTGGGCAAATCGCTTTTAGGAGATGTCAGTAGGTTTCTGGGATGTTTGGAGTCTTGGTGAGATAAGGGTTGGAGTTATGAATACACGCACTAGAGTTTCGTTGGTTGCTTTGCTTACAGCCGTAATGGTCCTTCGGGCAATGGCCGATCCGGGAGCCCCGCAGCCATGGCCGGAAGCGCATTCCGGGGCGTACCTGGGTGTCCAAATCACGGCCGTCACACCGCAGCGGGCTTCTGCGCTGAAGCTGCCGGAGCCGGTGGGCGCCATCATCACCTACGTCGATCAGGACGGTCCCGCCTGCCGCGCGGGCCTGATGGAGAACGATGTTGTGGTTGCCTTCGACGGTTCCAAGGTCGACGGTCCGGAGCAGTTGCAAGGCTTGATCCACGCCAGTCCACCGCAAAAGACGGTGACCCTCACCATCGTGCGCAACGGGCAACGCAAGGACATGAAGGTTACGCTCGGGAGCTGGAACGTCATGTCACACGCCCGCACTATGCCGGCGATCGTCCTGGGCGCTCCTCCGCTGCCTCGGGTCTATGCACCCGATCTCGAGATCCCATCCTTCACCGTGCTCTCGGCGCGTCACGGCCTGGTGGTCGAAAGCTTGAGCCCGCAACTGTCGGACTTCTTCGGCGTGCCCCGCGGCCATGGTGTGCTGGTTCGCTCGGTCGAAGGAGGCAGTCCAGCCGCTGCCGCCGGTCTCAAAGCGGGCGACATCATCCTCAAGGTCAACAACGAGAACGTGCACGACATGGCCGACTGGCAACGCGGCATGCACGTTCAAGCCACCAAGATTTCCGTCAGTATCTGGCGCGACAAGCGCGAGCAGACCGTGGTCATCAATGTTCCCGGGCCTGGCGGCGCCTCTTGGCTTCAACCGGACGAATGGTTGAACCTGGATACCGAAGCGCAGGCGCTCCGCGATGAAGTGGAGCAGATGCGGCCCGAAATCGAACGCCGCCAAAACGAAATGATTGCGCAATTGGGCCCCAGCCAGGAAGAGCTGGAGCAGATGCGCCGCGAGCTCGAGAAGTCAATGAAGCTGCGGCAGCAGGACATGGACAAGATGGCGCGCGAACTGGCGAAATCGGCCAAGCCGACGCAGAAGGAAATGGAGCAGTTGCGGCAGGAGATTCAACAGTCGATGCCGAGCCGGAAGGAGCTTGACGAAATGCAGCGCCAACTCCGCGAGTCGATGCCGACCCAGCAACAGATCGACGACATGAAGCGCCAGTTACAAACTTCACTGCCCAGCCAGAAAGACCTCGACGAGATGCGGCATCAGATCGAGTCTTCCATGAAGAACTGGACACCGCAAGTGCAACAGCAGATGGAACAGCTCAAGAAGCAAATGGAGGAGCAGAAACTCGATCTGAAGCAGATGATGAAGGATTTCAACAGCGGGAGCGAGTTCTAGCGACGGAGCAAAATCGCGCCAGGGGAGCTCTGATCAGGCTGGATTTTTGATGGGGACGGCCTCCAGCCCTTCCGTAAAACGCCCGATATCAGAATGGCTTTATTGAGTCCTGCCAAAGAAATGTCCTCTCGACGGTGGAAGCGACGGGCTTTAAGCCCGGCGATGTTGATGCGTAATGGAAGGGGCTTCAGCCACGGTGCGCCAGGGCTAAAGCCCAACTCTGACAAACGTCCTTTCGGCACGGCTGAAGCCGTGCCCTTCCACCCTTTCTATAGGACGTTTCTTTTGCAGGAATCAATAGCCCCCGAGGGACTCCCGACTGGCTTAGTCGGAGCTTTCCTAGCCGCTTCTTCGCCACTTGCGGTCGACCAGCTCAATCACGCCGTACAGAACTACGCACACCCAAAAATCGACGATCAAGCCCAGATCGAGCCGGTCAGGACCGTGCCGCCCTGCCTGCGGCAGATGCGGCATCAGGACAAAGAAG
>JBEKQY010000310.1:0-4136 GCA_049519235.1 Candidatus Korobacteraceae bacterium
CTCCAAGAAGCTGAAGGAAGGTGACGAAATCCCAACGAAAACCCTAGGAACGCTTCGCACCAGCGATGGGATTGTGGTGCCGAGCGGGTCGACGGTCGTCGGCCACGTGACGCAGGCGACCGCGCGCTCCAAGGGCGACCCTTCGGCGTCGCTGGGAATTGTCTTCGACAAGATCGAGCTGCCGGGCGGGAAGGGCATGCCGATTAAGGGAGTGCTGCAAGCGGTCGGCCCCAATCCCAGCGAGACCTCTGGCCCGGATACCGGGGCGTCTCTCGGCGCAAATAGCCTAAACACAGGTACCGGTGCAACCGCAGCCGCTGGTACCGGCCTTGGGCTGCAAGCCGGACAATCACAGGGCGGAAAGATCCTCAACCCAAAGTCAATGGGCGTGATTGGCATCAAGAACCTGCAACTCGACAACTCGGTGCTGACCTCGACCGGCAAGGAAGTAAAGCTGGACAGCGGCTCGCAGATGATGATTAAGGTCGAGTAGGCGGAAGCCGCCGCTCAGGCGTCTTTCTTGTACTTGGCAAAAAACTTCGCGTTGAACTGCTCACTTTGGCCCTTGGGTACGCTCAGGGATTTCCATTCCGCGCCCTTCCAGTGTTTAGCGAGGAAGGCGATTTGTCCGACGTGATAGGCGCAGTGGGAGACGGCGCGGTTGAGGGCCCGCAACACCAAATGCGGCTGGCCGCGAATGGTGACGCGGCGCTCCAGATCCTCGGGTTGCAGCGAGTTGATGGTCTCGAAGATGAGCTGCCAACTCTGCTCCCACCATTGCAGCAGTTGCTGGCGCGTGGTCTCCGGTGTCATAAGGAATTCCTCATCGCGATGACGGTCGGGCTTCTCGCCGTCGCTGGTGAGGAAGCCGGTGAAGCGCGAACGGAGGCTTCCCGCCAGGTGCTTGACGATGATGGCGACGCTGTTGGATTCGGGATCGGGCTGCGCGAAGAACTGCTGGTCGCTGAGCTGAGCGATGGCGTCGTCGGCCAGGCGCTTGTGCCCGCGCAAGCCGCGAAAAATTTCGTCCAGATAATGGGCCCCGAGATCGGACATACGACGGAAGAGTTTCAGTCTAGCACGAAGGCCGCGGCGGGGGCGGGGATGCGGCGGCTCATCGCGGCGTGCAGGCTGGCGGGCGTCGACCGTATTGGCGCGAACGCGAAGGCGACTAGAGCGCGAAAAGATGGTTTTGAGAAACCAAGCGGGCGGGCGCGGATCACGAAACCGGATTTGGCGCAAGGATTTTTTTGACGATTTTTCTTGACATTCCGGGAAAGTAACCGCAATATCTTGCGATAGTAGTGTTGTCCATGCAACATATGGGCAAGTGGTGAGGGTTCACCGGACGTTTAACAACCTTCAAGGGAAGGTTCCATAAAGGAGGACTTTCTATGGCAACAAAGAAGGCCGCTAAGAAGGCTGCCAAAAAGAAAAAGAAGTAAGCCATGTGGCGAGGCCGCGAGCCTCGCTACTTTTTTGCACCAAGCCGGGCCTCCGCAAACGATTTCGCGGAGGCCCTTTCCCTTGGTCGCGATCACGCGCCGTATGGTTGAGGTTGGAAGCTGAGCTTTTCAGGATTTGCAAGCCATAGCGGTGTGAGCGTCCTACCGCTGACTTACCCGGCAAGGAATTTTAGGATTCGAGTAGATAGCACTGGCGACTACGGATGAGCGAGCGGGACCCGCACCAGGATTGCGTCATCCACACGCACAATCAGCATCGAAAACTTTTCCTTCCCCACATTCCGCACGGCCTCGTAGCGCGGGTTGAGCGCCTCCACGTTCACGCGCAGTGGCGTCTTGGGGTCCTTTGGCACATCAAAGCTCACGCGGATATCAGGCTGCCCATCACCATCCACGTCCACCACGTCGGACACGTGGGGTGGCAACGCGCTCACGGGTCTCCAATCAAGCTGTACAAACGGCTTTTCGCGCTGCAGCATGTGTGGAAATACTGGCCGGTGAATATCGATGGAGTAGGCGGCGCTCTGAACCGTGCGCACCTTCGGGCCACCTGAGTACATTTCGTCCACGTGCAGGCCCATAGCGGCAAAGCCTTTTGTGAACAGTCCCATGAGGAAAAGAGGCACCAGCACTGCCGCGAATACTGTCATTCCCGCCGCCGTGTAGGCCAGTCTTGCCCGAAGTTTCATCGGCCCTCCTAAACGAAAACGTGCAGTATGGTCGCCAGGCCCTCAGCGATGATGCTGCCGCCGAACATAACGGCCATCCCCCAGGCGGCGTACAGAAACATCAGTCGCGCGCGTTCCGGCTTCCATGCGACTTCGGTTCCCTTGATATGCCAGACAACAGCGTTTTTCGGACACGCATCCACGCACGCGCCGCACTTCATGCAGGACATCAGCGTCTCGCCCCGCGCGATGGATTCCTCCGTCAGGGACAATGTCGGGCAAGCGGTCTGACAGAGTACGCAGGGCGAGCAGCGCGTTCGGTCGATCTTCAAATCGAACACGCTGGTCTTATTAAAGATGGATTGGAAGGCGCCAAACGGGCAGAGGAATGCACATTGTGTTCTCTTCTTGGTCAGTAATGGCAGCGCGATCACCAGTCCGGCGAACAGCACGACAAAGATTCCGTTTTGCACCAGCCCTACCGTGTTACGGGCAGCTATGTATTCCGACACCGCCTTGAAGGGGCAGAGCCACAGGCAGTAAGCCGGCTCAAACAGGGCCAGCGACAGCAGCACCATCGCCAGCAGCACCGCCCAGGGGCCATAACGCCAGCGCGGGTCGATCTTTCGCAGCTTTGCGCGCGTTGCCACCGAGGCCATGCCTTCTTCAATTCCGCCGAAGAAGCACGCATAGCTGCACCAGCCTTTGCCGATGACAAGCGTAATTGCCAGCCACAAGCCCGCCATGGCGGCCATTCCCGCGCCGGACATACCTCCACCGGGCAAGATCGAACCAGGGAACACCAGCGTTTTCGTGAATAGGGCAGGCAAGACGAGAAGTGGAATGGGCAGAAAGCAGAATGGCGTCCTTCCCGCAATCATCTCTTCGATCGGCAGACCCATCGTTCCCCGCATCGCTATGACGTTGTGGATGAAGCCCACCGGGAACAGAATTCCCAGTGCCACGAAGAACCAGCGGCGCCATCGATATGTGCTCTGCGTCCGCATCATCATGAAAAACAGAGCAATCATAAAAACCGAAGTAATCACGCTGGCAATGTGCAGCGATCGATTCGAGTGCCGTTGCGGATTCGCGAACATGAGCAGCGACCAGAGTGCAATCGGCAAGGTCAGCAACAGGGATCGGAGTATGGTCCGTGGCGCCGTTTCATCGGGCTTCGAGATTCGCGCCTTAGTAGCCATATGCCTTTCTCCCGAGCAGAATGGCCAATCCCAGCCAGGCGTAATAGAGGGCGATGAGCACCATCGCCATCCGTGCAACTGTGGTTACAGCTTCATTGCGCTGCACGCAGCCCAAGCCCACAAAGGGCACAAACCAGACCGAAGTTCCGACGAAAAAGACCGCAAAGAAGAGAAGGGCCGCAGCCACGCTCCCCAACTGAGCCGCCCTCAGACCGGCGGCCACAAACGGCGGGCAGAGACTGAAGCCAGTCAGAAAGCCCAACGCTGCCGCACCGGACACGGTGCGTTTTCTTGCTGCGCCAACGGTCACCAGTTCTGAACCCGGGCACGACGGGACACAAGCGTGCCCAGCCGAGTACGCGTACCAGAGCAGCACGCAAGCCAGCAACAAGTGAATAACCCCAACCACCAGCAAGCGCGGCGCTGGCGGAAGCGATATCAGGGTGCCAAGTCCCCAGGCCACGGCGGCAAACAGCAGGTATCCCAGAAAGCGCGCTCCCAGAAAGGTAGAGAGATAGCGGGTATTCAGTCGCAAACCCGCCGGCTTTGCAAGCAAAGAAGGAACCACAACGGGTCCACACGAAGCCATGCAGGCAGGTCCGGACGCCAGCCCCAGGACTAATGCCTCGCCGAATATGAAAGATTCGGCCACAACCAGAAACCTAGCATTGCTTAGTCACCCCTGTCTGTGATGGGCAACCCAAGCTGAGACAAATCGCAGACGGCGCTAGTCTCTAGACTTGCCCGAACAGGGATTGACGGGGTACAACACCGGGGAGTAAGAGAATAGTAATCATCCT
>JBEKQY010000311.1:0-4577 GCA_049519235.1 Candidatus Korobacteraceae bacterium
TCAATCCCATGAGTCCATACACCACGTGGACGCCGTATTCTTCCAGCTTGCGCGCCCATTCGATGTTGCTTTCTTCGTCGAAGCGGGCTTTTAGCTCCAGCAGCACTGCGACCTGCTTGCCGTTCTCCACCGCCTCCAGCAGCGCGTCCACAACTGGAGCATTGCGCCCCACGCGATAAAGCGTGATTTTGATGGCCAGAACGTCGGGATCGCGCGCCGCATGTTGCAAAAGGCCGACCACCGGCTGAAACGAATCGAAGGGATGATGCAGCAGAATGTCGCCGCGCCGGATGGCGGCAAAGATGTCTTCATCTTCCGGGTCTCTGGTGAGCGCGGCGGGCAATGCGGGAATGAAGGGCGGAAACTTCAAGTCCGGCCGGTCGAGCTTGGTCAGGGCGCGTACCCGAACCAGCGACAGCGGGCCACCGCTGATCTTGTAGATGTCTTCGCGGTCCAGCTCCAGGTTGTGGTTGAGGATTTCAAGCACGGGAGCCGGCATACCCTCGTCCACTTCCACCCGCACCACGTCGGCGAAGCGGCGCTGCCACACGCCCTCTTCCACCGATTCCAGCAAGTCGCCCGCCTCCAGGTCCTGGATGTCATAGTCAGCGTCGCGGGTGACATGGAAGGGATGCGCTTCTTCAATCGTCATGCCAGGAAAGAGGTCGCCGAGATTCGCCGTGACCAGTTGCTCCAGCCAAACGAAAGACTGTTCCTTAAACTGCGGCTTGGTGCGGCTTCGGGTTTTCAACGCGCCGCTCACCGGAACCAGTTGCGGCAGGCTGTCGGGAATCTTGACTCGGGCAAAGTGCTCCTCGCCCTCGCGTCCGCGCAGCATAACCGCGAGATTCAAGCTGAGGTTGGAGATGTGCGGAAACGGGCGTCCGGGGTCGAAGGCCAGCGGCGTCAAGGTGGGAAAAACCGTCTGCTGAAAATAGGAATCCGCGGTGGAGCGCTGCTCCTCTGTCAGGTCGGCGTAGTTGAGGATGTGAATTCCCGCGCTGTCCAGGGCGGGCACAAGTTCCTTGGTCCAGCAGTCATGGGCGCTGCGAAACAGGCGTATGACCGAGGCGCGGATGGCGCGCAACTGCTCCGCCGGCGTCATGCCATCGGGACCTGGGTCGCTGACGCCTTTTTCGATCTGCTGCTTCAGGCCGGCCACGCGCACCATGAAGAACTCGTCAATGTTGGAGCCGACGAACGACAGGAACATCAGCCGCTCCAGCAGCGGATTGCGGCTGTCCTGCGCTTCTTCCAACACCCGCCGCTGGAAGTCCAGCAGGCTCAGCTCACGGTTGATGTACAGTGCGGGATCGTCGAGCGACCGCGTATGCTGGCTGCCGTTGTGATTGCGCGATTCCGAAGCTGCGGCGGCACGGGCAGACATACGTCTGCCCGTGGTCGGTGCGGGTTTGGCCGAGGTGCTTATAGGATGTTTACGCACGGAGATAGACGTTCATTGTAATGCGGTCGCCCACGATTGAACATCCGGCAAGGCCGAGCCACTAGAATACCCTGTCTGGCGCCGTCGGATTCTTTCGCTCCAGGCGGCCCCGCACTAGAGGGGCGGCCGCTGTCTTGCCTGGCAATGCCGAGTGCCTAATATTCAGTGCAAGCAAGTCGGTCGCGTAGCTGGCATGCTAATGGAATTCAGGCCTTGCCGGAGAGTCGACGATGATGACCTGGCCGTCGGTGAGAGCCTTGACGGAATGAGGGACGCCAGAGGGCACGAACGCGATCATGCCGGGACGGACGACTTGAGCCACGCCGTCGATGGTTATCTCAAGCTCGCCCTCAATCACTTCGTAGACTTCTTCCTGAGGATGAAAGTGCTCGTGGATGGTTGAACTGGCCACGAAATCGTAATGCGCGAAGGTCATATTGGGCGTGTGGAAGTAGCGCCCATACCAACCGGGCAGGCGCTCGGTGACGCGGAGCGAGTTGATGTCCACAAACGGCATGGAGAATTTCTCCTTGGCGGACCTTAGTATAGAGCGGCCGGCCTTTGGGATTGCAAAAAGCCAGGGACGTTGGGTTTGTCTTCTACTTCGCCAGTTGCCTCTCGATGTCGGGGGCGATTCGTTCCGGAGGCGTGGTGGGCGCGTAGCGCTCGATCACATTGCCTTGCTTGTCGATGAGGAACTTGGTGAAGTTCCACTTAATGGAGTCGCCCAGCAGCCCGCCCTTTTCGCTCTTCAGGAACTTGTAGAGCGGGTGAGCGTCGTCGCCGTTCACCTCGATTTTGGAGAATAGCGGGAACTCGACGCCGTAATTCAGCTCGCAGAAACTCTTGATCTCGTCGTCATCGCCGGGCTCCTGATGGCCAAACTGGTCGCAGGGGAAGGCCAGCAACTCGAAGCCCTGGTCGTGGAACTTCGCGTAGAGCTCTTGTAGCCCTTTATATTGCGGCGTGAAGCCGCATTTGCTGGCCGTGTTGACGATCAGCAGAACCTTGCCTTTGTAGGCGCTGAGCTTCTTGTCTTTGCCGTTGTTCAGCGCTGCGGAAAGGTCGTAGAGAGCCATGTTGTTCCTCAAATTATTTCACCACAGAGACACAGAGAGCACAGAGTTCAAGTTACCTGTTGGGGTTCTCCCAAACCCGAAAACCTGCTGTGTCATCCCGAGCGGAGGCGGCCCGACGTTGGCCGCCGGAGTCGAGGGACCTGCTGTCCGACCGGGCCGCGCCGTATGCCGTCCCTACGGGACTCGGATCGTCAACCCAGCGCTGAAGCGCTGGGCTATCTTGTTCCGCACCCCCGGGCGCTGGATTTTCGACTGCAAAACTCGATCGCCAAGTACTAGCTAGTTGCTAATTGCTAGTTGCTTCTTCAGTACGCCTTCGCAATTACGACGCGCTGGCCCACCTGCTCGCCGGTGACGATGCACTTCCCTGCCCCGTCGTATTCATCGACCAGCGGAATGCAGCGGATCGTCGCCTTGAATTCCTTCATGCGGGCGTCGCAGCGTGGATCGTCCTTCACGTGCGCCATGACGAACTTGCCGCCGCCCTTTTCCGCGGTCACGTCCTTCAGGATCGATTCGACTTCCTCAATCGAGTTCGCCAAAATCGTGTTGGCTTTCAGACGCTGCTCGACCGCGTCGTACATAGCCTTTTGCATGTCGCAGAGAAGCGCCGGCAACTTCGCCGCCAGTTCGGCTTGCGGCAACGATTCTTTCGTTCCTGTATCGCGGCGCTTCACGACGACGCTGCCCGAGGCCAGATCGCGAGGTCCAAGCTCTAGCACCAGCGGCACGCCGCGCCGTTCCCAGTGGAAAAACTTTGCGCCTGGCGTCATATCTTGCCGGTCGTCCACCTTTGCCCCGGTATCTTTAGCGATTCGGTGGGCGGTTTCCAGTACGCGAGATCTTTCATCTTGTTCATCATCGGGTAGAGCCGTGACAGTGCCCGTAAACGTTACCGGCTGTCCTGCCGTCGAGGGATTGGGGGTGGATGTTAGTGAGACCTTGGCTTTCCTCTTGTAAATGGGCACGATGACCGCCTTGATCGGCGCAAGCTTCGGCGGAAGCACCAGACCTTTGTCGTCAGAGTGGCTCATGATCAGTCCGCCGATGAGCCGCGTGCTCACGCCCCAACTCGTCTGCCACACGTAATCGAGCTGGCCTTCGCTGTTCTGAAACTGCACGTCGAATGCCTTGCCGAAATTCTGCCCCAGGTCGTGGCTGGTCCCCGCTTGCAGCGCGAAGCCGTTCTGCATCATGGCCTCGATGCTGTAGCTTTGCAGCGCGCCGGCAAACTTCTCCGACTGCGTCTTCAGGCCTTTGATCACGGGCATCGCCATCACGTTCTCGGCAACGTCGGCGTAGACGCCGAGCATGCGCAGTACTTCCTCGCGCGCCTCATCGTGGTTGGCGTGTGCGGTGTGGCCCTCCTGCCAGAGGAATTCCGTGGTGCGCAGGAACATGCGGGTGCGCAGCTCCCAGCGAATGATGTTGGCCCACTGATTCGCCAGCATCGGCAGATCGCGCCAGCTCTTGATCCACTTGGCGAAGAAGTGGCCGATGATGGTCTCCGAGGTCGGCCGCAGCACGTACGGCTCTTCCAGTTGCTTGCCGCCGGCCATCGTGACCACCGCCAGCTCCGGCGAGAAGCCCTCGACATGCTCGGCTTCCTTTCCGGCGAGAAGCCCTCGACATGCTCGGCTTCCTTGTGCAGAAAGCTTTGCGGGATAAGCATCGGGAAGTAGTAGTTCTGATGGCCGGTGGCTTTGAAGCGGTCGTCCAGCTCGCGCTGCAACAATTCCCAGACAGCGTAGCCGTTGGCCTTGATGACCATGCAGCCCTTGACGATCTCCGCCGGCTCGGCCATGTCGCCTTGCAGGACAACGTCCTGGTACCAGGTTGCAAAATCCTGAGCGCGCGGAGTGATGGGAGATTCTGCCATGAGTGCTCTTTCGTTCGGATGAATGCACTTCTTCTTACATTATGACAGGTGAAGGATTTATCCCGCTTTGCCTTTGCGCGGCGCGGGACCAACACAGGGAGAATGGAGCAAATTCGGCAACCGTCCCCCCTCTGCATTACAATCGAGACAGGGCGGTGTAGCTCAGGTGGTTAGA
>JBEKQY010000312.1:0-4125 GCA_049519235.1 Candidatus Korobacteraceae bacterium
CCGAGGAAGATACCCAGCGTCCATTGCGTCACGCGGTCCCGGGAAAAACTGACGATGATACGCGGGGAGAACTGCATCGATGCCAGGGTGAGCGTCATCAGCAGGATGGCGAACACGATCGATACCACGGTCATGATGGAGGCGGCGATGCCCGCTAGAATGACCTGGGCAACTTGCGGGTCGGCGTGCGAGGGGAACAGGGTGGAGGGCACCCAGGCGCTGACGGCCGGATATTCCTCTTCCAACCACGACAGGAGCGCGCCCGCGCAACCCAGCGTCAGCGCAATTGTGAGCGGGCGAATCAAAAAGCCGCCACGCAGGTTGTACATTGCGTGGCGAAGCATCAACGGCAGATTCTTGCTCACGGCTCTCTCTCGCTTGAAGTCACCGTGGAAGTTTTCATCGCGGAGTCGCCAGCAATGACCGGTTTATTACGGCCAACCGACTGCCACCAAAACCGGGCTCCGGCGCCTATCAATCGGGTTCCAGGACCAGAGAGACGGTGTGAAGCTGTGCCGTCCCCTGAAGGGACTCGGACCCGTTTCCCACTTTACCTTATTACCACGGCCCCTGTTTGCGGCCAAACCACCAGATCACGCCCAGGGTGGCCGTGTTCTGATCGGTGCTGAATACACCTTGCTGGCCGGTGAGAAAGATCGGCCGGTTGGAAATGTCGCGGCGGTACTCCCATCGCATGTCAAATCCATTTGCCAGTGTGAAGTCATAGGTTGCGGTGACTTCCTTCAGGGCCTCGATGTAGCTTGTGATTCCGGTGAATAGTCCGCCGTGATCGTTGAGATATTCCGTGCGACCAGCCACATAAGTCCGCGGCGTCAATTGGTACTTTGCATAAGCGGCCCCGCCCCACACCTCGGATGGGGCTGAAGATTCGCCAGGCGCGGTGCTGGCCCACAGACGCTCAATTTCGTAGTCGCCTTCCAAAGTGAGGCTAAGCTTCGGGGTTGTTTGCCAGGTAACGTAGCTATCGAAAATGTTCGTCTTTCCGTTCGGCGCGGGAGTGATCTGCTGGAAGCACAGTCCTGGCTGCACCGGTACGGGTCCACAAGTAGAAACTGGCGTCGCGTCCGGATGCTCCTGCCCAAGATAGTAGTTCACCGTCCAGCTAACATTCTTGTTGGGAGTAATTACCAGTCCAAAAAGCTCGTCCTTGAAACCGTTGGTAGGTTCGGTCTGGTTGGTGCCATTTACGATCCAGTAGGTCAGCGCGAGCTTCTTATTAACCGGATAGTTTAGCCTTGCGCCCATGTGATAGAAGGGCAGAAAGTCGAACCAGAAGGAGCGGGAGTAGTTGATCTGGTACTGGGTGTAGTTACCCTCCACTCCCAAAGAGCTGGCCCATTTGCCGAAGTCCACCGTCAAACCGCTGCCGACGGGAACAACATAAGTTCCGTAAGCCTGGAAGATGTTGCGATAGATGTCGGGACGAGGCTCGTTGAGCGGGTTTCCCTGCGACGTCGCGGTGGCCTGCCCGAACTGCAAGTCGATACGAGCGCCGTAGCGCCGGCCGGCGGCAAGATCCGGCGCACGTTCCACGATCAGGTCGGCCTGGCTCAGGTTGAAGACCTTACTGAGGACGTCGTAAGCCCGCAGCAGATTGACTCTTCCCACCGGGTCGTTGAAGTTGTAGTCGTAATAACCATCGAACAACGCATTGATGGTCGTGCCTTTCAGGTAGTCGAGCGCGCTGCGGTCGTCAGCAGTCAGGGTGAGCGCTGCGGGCGCGACACCTGGGGCCTGCGCGTCAGCCGTGCTGTGCTCAGCACTGTCGCTGCTTGCCGTTACCGATCTGGCCGCCATTGCCGCCTTCAGCTCGTTCACCTGCTGCCGCAACTCTTCAACCTCCGACTCCAGTTGCTCAACATGCTGTCGCAGCCTCTGGGTCGTCACCTCCGCTGATGACTCTGGCGCCGCGGATGTATCCCCCATATTCCGCTGCTGCGCCCTCATCGGCGCTACCCACGCCAGAGTCAAAAGCAGAGACACTAACACCTTTCCAATCCGGCTGCCATACCGTGCAATTGCAATCACGTGAACACCTCCTCGCTGGCATCCACGCCGGGCGCGCCATTTCGGATGCCGTGCAGGCCCCTTAGGAGCCTACTACGGGCAGGTGTTCGGTTACTGGGACACGCGTCACATGTCTCATGTTCGTCAGAACATGACCAGCAACGCGCCTGTCATGCGGTTCTCGCTCTTCACCAGGTCGGGCGCCCAACCCGGCACTGTGGAGCCCGGCGCTCCGGTGTTCCCGCCTGGAGGCGTAACTCCGCCCGATCCGGAGAAGTAAGGGACATTGGCCGCGCGGTGGTTATATTCCAGGCGGAATGTAACGTACTGGCTGGGCATGTAATCGGTGGTGACGGAAGCGTCCCAGGCTTTGAAGGGCTGTCCGGGATTCTCCGTGAAGTAGGGCGTTCCCGAAGCGGCGGTCGCGCCGTTAATGGGCGGCAATAGTACGAGATAGCGGCCCGGATTATTGATTTCGCCTCCGCCGATCGTCAGCCCATACAGGTCCTTGTGAAACCAAAACCGGTTGTAATACATGAATCCAATGAAGCTTTGCTTCGGTCCTTTGGCGGAGTCACCGGCGCAACTCACGCCGCCGCCGTGTTCGCAGCCCAGGTCGCCGGTAAAGGACAATGCCATCTTGTCGAGCATGCGATCTGGATTGTCGTAGTACTTGATCTCAATGCTGTCGTCGGTGTGGTAGCGAACACGTCCGGGAATGCCGAGCGTGTCAGCGCCCAGCGCGTACTGGTTGCCAACGAATGAGAACCAGCCAGTCGGACGCCACAAGATCTGCCCCCCAACGCCTGGCCGTTGGTTGAAGCGGCCATACGACTGCCATCCGTTAATTAGCCAGGGCTCAATTTTCAGATGCTGATTGGGAAAGATCTGCACCCGCATGCCATTGAAGAACCACGGCGTGTTGGACGATACATACGAAGGCTGATAGGCCCAGTTATCAAATTGGTAATAACTGAAGAGACCTATGTAGGACAGGAAAATGCCGGCCTGCACATTGACTCCATCCCACACGTTCCAGTGGTATCCTCCCCAAGCTTCGGAGATGTAACGGTAGGCATCGGCGAGGTCCCATTGACCGCGGGCCGGGCTGGCATCATTGCGCGGCGTGGTTTGCGAGTACAAGCCAATCTGCGTCATCAGCCTGGCCTGGACGTTGTCCCAATGAAAGTCGCCGCCGACGCCGAGCTGGGTCAGTTGGACTTCGCTGGAGCGAAAGATTTCGCTGGAGCCGCTAATGGTGTCATCCTGTGGGTGCCGGAAATCGTATACGTAGTCCACGTCCGACCGGATTTCAGGCGTGAAAAACTTGGTGTCGAAGGGAACCTCCTTGATGCGGCTGTTGCCGTTCAGCCAACTGAAGTCAGCGAACGAAAAAGGTGCCGGCTTTTCGTTGGCGGGTGCGGCCTGCTGCGCCAAAGCCCCCTCCGCCGCCGGCGCGGCTTGTTCGCCGACCACGTGGACGGGAGCGGAAGCCTTGGAGCTCAGGGCCGCGCCGTCGGGCGCCCGCGCGTTCAGCTCTTGCTCGAGCTGATCGATGCGCTTTTGCATCGCCTCAAGCTGCTTCTGAACTGCCGGCGGGATCTGCTGATCGGCGGCGCCGGCTTGCTGGTCGGGCGATGGACCGCTCTGCGCTTGCGCCCGAGCCGCCAGCGGTAGCAAAACCACGAGGACCAGCATTGCGGCGGTGCGGCCATGCGCCGACAGAAACTCCGACATTTGCTCTTCCAGATGAACAAAGAATCGCCGCCCGCAGGCGGCATCTATGGCCTGCGACTCTGCCACTCTACGGAGCGCGAGATTCGGGTTGGACTGCTGATGGAATCGCGTGGACTTCCGCGTCGCAACTGAACATTGCAGCAGAAAAATCAGAAAGAAAACAACGCTCGCCACGCAGGTAATGAGAAACAAATATGTCATGATGTCCTCTCGCAACACGTCGGCGACTTCGCCGCCAGCATTTGGATTGGAACATTTGGCTGGTAAGGGCGGGCTAAGAAAGTCGTAAGTTTTTTGTAAAGGCGGGAGGGGAAAGAATCGAAAAACACAGACAAGTGTCAGCGCGTCATCAGATAACGC
>JBEKQY010000313.1:0-4086 GCA_049519235.1 Candidatus Korobacteraceae bacterium
AGCTCTTAGCTCTTAGCTCTTAGCTCTTAGCTCTTAGCTCTTAGCTCTTAGCTCTTAGCTCTTAGCTCTTAGCTCTTAGCTCTTAGCTCTTAGCTCTTAGCTCTTAGCTCTTAGCTCTTAGCCAACGAGAGCGCGATCACATCTTGAGTTGTCATTCCGCCTGCGGTGGCATTCGGGCCAGCATCCCAGCCGTTTTCGAAGAGCGAATAGCGAATGGCGGAAAGCGAACTGACGGCTGATAGCTGACGACTGACGGCTATCTGTTCATCACTGCCGCCTGCGCCTTCACCAGCGTCTCGCCGATGTCGGCGGGCGACTGCGCCACGTGAATGCCCGCAGCTTCCATCGCCTTGATTTTCTCCGCTGCGGTTCCTTTGCCGCCGGAGATGATCGCTCCTGCGTGGCCCATGCGGCGTCCCGGAGGCGCTGTCCGCCCGGCGATGAAGCCCACCACCGGCTTGCGCACGTTCTGCTTGATGAACTCGGCCGCGGTCTCCTCCGCGCTGCCCCCAATCTCGCCAATCATCACGATCGCTTCCGTCTCCGGATCGTCGTTGAACAGCCGGATCGCATCGACAAAATTCGTCCCGATGATGGGATCGCCGCCAATGCCGATCGCGGTTGACTGTCCGATGCCGCGCGTCGTCAGTTGATAGACCGCTTCATACGTCAGCGTGCCCGAGCGCGAGACGATGCCGACGTTGCCTTCTTTGTGAATATGCGCCGGCATGATGCCGATCTTGCACTTGCCGGGCGAAATGATGCCGGGACAATTCGGCCCGATCAGCCGCGAGTTTTTCGTCTTCAGAAACTCCCACGCGTTCACCATGTCCATCGCCGGAATGCCTTCGGTGATGCAGACGATCAGCGCGACACCCGCGTCGGCGGCTTCCATGATGGCGTCGGCCGCGGCCGGCGGCGGAACAAAAATCACGGTCGCATTCGCGCCGGTTTTCTCCACGCCTTCGCGCACCGTGTTGAAGATACGCCAGCCCTCGTGCGTCGAGCCGCCTTTGCCCGGAGTCACGCCTCCCACAACGTTAGTCCCGTAGGCCGCGGCGTTCTTGGAGTGAAATGTTCCCTCACGTCCGGTCAGCCCCTGTACCAGCAGGCGCGTCGACTTGTCGACAAGAATGCTCATTGGACCCCCTTGGCGGCGGCGACAACCTTTTCGGCCGCGTCCTTCATGGTCTCCGCTACGATGAATTTCAGTCCGCTCTCTTTCAAAGTCTTGCGGCCCTGCTCGACGTTGGTTCCTTCCAGCCGCAGCACAATCGGCAATTGGAATTTGGTCTTGCGGGCCGCGCTGACGATGCCATTGGCCAGCGTGTCCACGCGTAGAATGCCGCCGAAGATGTTGATCAGCACCGCCTTTACATTCTTGTCGCTCAGCAGGATTTCGAAGGCGTGCGTGACCTGCTCTTCATTGGCGCCGCCGCCCACGTCGAGGAAGTTGGCCGGCATGCCGCCGGCGTACTGGATGATGTCCATAGTCGCCATCGCCAGGCCCGCGCCGTTCACCATGCAACCGACATTGCCGTCGAGCTTGATGTAGTTCAGGTTGTACTTGCTGGCCTCGACCTCCAGCGGATCTTCCTCGCTGATGTCGCGCAGCTCCAGAATGTCAGGATGGCGATAGAGCGCGTTGTCGTCGAAGTTCATCTTGGCGTCGAGGGCGAACAGCCGGCCATCGGTGGTGGTGATGAACGGATTGATTTCGACCAGCGAGGCGTCGGTATCTTCGGCGGCGCGCGCCAGCGCCATCATAAACTTCACCGCGCCGCTGATGTAACGGGCGTCCAGGCCGAGCCGGAAGGCGATCTCGCGCGCCTGAAAGCCTCGCAGGCCGAAGCCCGGCACGATGTGCTCTTTGATGATGGCGTTGGGGTCTTTGGCGGCGACCACTTCGATTTCCATGCCGCCCGCCGCTGACGCCATGAACGCGTTGCGGCCCATGACGCGGTCCAGCACGATGCCGAGATAAAGCTCGCGCGCGATGGGCAGCGTCTCCTCGATCAGCAGCCGCTGCACGATTTTGCCTTCGGGGCCAGTCTGATGGGTGACCAACTTCATGCCCAGCATCTTGGTTGCAAGCTCGCCGGCTTCCTCGGGCGATTTCGCCAGTTTGACGCCGCCGCCCTTGCCGCGGCCACCCGCGTGGATTTGCGCTTTCACCACGACGCCGGTCGCGCCCTGCTGAAACAGTGATCGCGCCGCATCCAGCGCTTCTTCGCGGCTCTCGACCATCTGGCCGCGCGGCACAGCCACTCCATACTTCCGCAGAATGGCCTTTCCCTGATACTCGTGTATTTTCATATTGGTATTACGACAGCGGAGCAACCCTCGTCCGCGTTACCGGTCAGTTTGGCCGGAGTTGTCTACTCCTTACAAGGATGGCGTAACAGTAGGAAACCTTCGATTGTATAAGACAGGACAAGGCGGAGGCTAGTGCGAGGGGTCTGTTTAGTTTCTGAGAGAGGCGTGCGACTTACGCCCGTTGGCCGGAGGCGATTGCGCCTTGTGCTTTGCTCGCGTATGCGCTTCTGCCGCGGCTCCATCCAGCACCAGGCGGCAGACTTCGTTGATGTAACGCTCGCTCAGCTCGTCGTGGCGGATGAGGAAGCGCATATAAATCGCACCGTAGAGAATATCGAGCACGAGGTCGAGGTCCAGATTGCGCGGCAGTTCGCCGCGCTCGATTCCTCGCCGCAGCGTGCGATAGGCTTCCTGGCGCCGGGGACGCAGGAAGCGGGCGCGAAACGCCTCCAGCAGATCGGCATCCGACTGGCCGCCGGCAATGACGGCTGCCACAATGCAACCGCGTGGTGAGCGCAAGATAGCCAACCACTGGTTCATTTGCAGACTCATATCCTTGTACACCGAGCCGGAATCGGGGAAATGCAGTTCGCCCTCGGCGCTGGAGGCAAAGGCATCGACGACCAGAGCGCCCTTGTTGGGCCACCAGCGGTAGACGGTTGCTTTGCCCACGCCGGCATCGGCGGCGATGGCTTCGATGGAAAGCTGGGCGAAGCCGGCTTTGCGAAGCAGCTTGAGGGTGCTGCGAATGATGGCCTGACGGGCCTGCTCGCTGCGCGGGCGTCCGGGCGGGCGTTGCGCAAGCTGGCCGCGGCGCGCTTGCTTTTGTCGGGAAACAGTCATTCTTGCTCGGGCCCAAAACACAAATATTGAATCAATACGTAACGTATCGTATCATAGTCATTGTGTTCTTAGATAGAGGGGCGCTCAGCGCCGCGTTTTCCAACCAACAGTGGGCGACGCAGACACAGCGATCTTTGCAATGATCGCTGTGCCTGGAAGATCGAGAATGTCTTCCTAACGCTGGCCTGAAGGCCAGCACTACCGATTGGGGTCATAGCGGCCGATGTGGATTGTTGCCTTAGCGCTGCGGCGCCCGTATACCTTCGTGGTGATGGCCATCGTCATCATTCTGCTGATGCCGCTGGCCATCGTACAAACTCCGGTCGACATTTTCCCCGACATCAATATTCCCGTACTCAGCGTGGTGTGGAACTTTGCCGGCTTTGCCCCCAGCGACATGTCCGATCGCATTGTCAGCAACTCGGAGCGCATCACCACCATCACGGTCAACAACGTTGAGCATATCGAGTCGCAGTCGGTCAACGGGGTCGGCGTCATCAAGGTTTTCTTCCAGCCGCAGGTCAACATCCAGACGGCATTGGCGCAACTGACAGCGGCCATGCAGACCATCGTGCGTTCGCTCCCACCGGGCACATTCCCACCGCTAATAATCCAGTACAGCGCCTCCACCACGCCCATCGTGCAACTCGGCCTGAGCAGCAAGACTTTGCCTGATCAGGTGCTGTTCGATCTCGGTCAAAACTTTCTGCGCAACCAACTGGCGACCGTCCCCGGCGCAGCCACGCCCTACCCCTATGGCGGCAAGATACGCCAGGTGCAAGTGGACCTCGATATGCCGCGGTTGCAGGCCAACGGCCTTTCGCCGAGTGACATTGTCAACGCCATCAACACGCAGAATGTCATCACCCCATCGGGCACGACCAAAATCGGTTTGCTGGAATACCAGGTGGAGATGAACAGTGCGCC
>JBEKQY010000314.1:0-4069 GCA_049519235.1 Candidatus Korobacteraceae bacterium
GGCAGAGCGCCACCGTGCGGGGATCAAGCTGGTCAGCCCATTGGTCGATAAGCCACAGCACTTCCTGATGCATCTCGAGTGCCACAACGTGGGACATGCTGTCGGCGTGCATGCGATAGCGGCAAACCACTTCCTGCAAAGCGCGTGCTCGATACTTCTGGGCAACGGCGACGTAAAGGTAGTAGTCGGGAATGATGCGGACCTCGTCCGGTATGCCACTGACCGCCTCAATGGCCGATCTCCGGAACATGGCGGAGCTCATGGCGATGAAGCAGGACTTGGTGAAGAGTTGGGTGAAGATGTCGCCTTCGGGTAGGAGCCGGTATTCATGGGCCTGGTCGTAATCGCGTTCCCGTCCGCTAGGAAAGAACCTGACCGTCCGCCCATAGATGAGGCCGACATCATTGTCCGCGAGCGTCAACTGTTTTTCGAGTTTTCCAGGCAGCCAGATGTCGTCCTGATCGAGAAAAGCCACCCACTCTCCCGCGGCTTGACGAATAGCATCGCCTCTGGCCTTGCCCAGAGACACCTCTTGCGGGGAGAGGAAGTAACGGACCCTGATATCGCAGTATTCGGCGACAATGGCCGCGCTGGCGTCCGCAGAACGGTCGTCCCAGACGATGAGTTCCCAGTCTTTGCAGGTTTGCGCCAGGACGCTGTCGATGGCTTCCCGCAAGGTTGCCGCCCCATTACGAACATTCAGGATGATGCTGACCAGAGCCATACCGATGATTAGATTAGGACACTACCTGCTCGACAAAATCAATTACAATCAGCAGACCCTCCGATTCCACAAGTTGGCTACTGAACCATGAAGCGCGCTCCGCTGGCTAGCCCCATTCCCCTGCAAGAGGACGGTCTGCCCGCAATTGCCGGAGGGACACCGGTACGTACGCGTGACGCCAAGCTGGTTTTTGGCGAGCCGGTAATCGGTGAGGCTGAGATTGCATCGGTGGTGGAGTGTCTCCGCAGCCGCTGGATTGGTTTAGGGCCGAAGGTCGAACAGCTCGAGCAGGAGTTCGCCCGCTACAAAGGCGCGCCATACGCTGCTGCTGTAAACAGCGGAACAGCCGCAATACACCTCGCTCTGGTTGCGCTGGGCATTGGCCCTGGCGACGAAGTGATCGCTCCCGCGATGACTTTTTGCTCGACCATTCATTCCATCGTTCATACTGGCGCGAAACCGGTGCTGGTGGACTGCGTTCGCAGCACATTCAATATCGATCCTGGCCTCATCGAGAAGGAGATCACGCCGCGTACCAAGGCGCTTCTCGTGGTGCACATGTGCGGCCGCTGCTGCGACATGGACCCAATCCTCGAGATTGCCGGAAGGCACGGACTGCGTGTCATCGAGGATTGTGCCCATGCTATCGAGGCCACTGATCGTGGCCGTCCCGCCGGCCTAATGGGCGATGTCGGCTGCTTCAGCTTCTATCCCACCAAGAACATTGCCACCAGCGACGGCGGCATGGTGATTACTCGCGACCGGGGGCTACAGCAGCGAGTGAAGGTCCTATCGCTGCATGGCATGACCGCCGACGCCTGGAGCCGCTTCGTCGGCGGACCCAGCGGCTACGAAGTCGTCGCCGCCGGATTCAAATACAACATGACCGACGTGGCGGCGGCCCTGGCCTTGCCGCAACTTGCTGTGGTCGAGGAGCACTGGAGAAAGCGCGAGCAAGTCTGGCGAGCCTACAACGAGCGGCTCAGCGGACTGCCGCTGCTGTTACCACCGCCGACGGAAGCCGGTTCCCGCCATGCCTGTCATTTGTATGCTCCGCTGCTCTCGTTGGAAGAGATCATCGTCCCACGCGAAAAGATTATCGCTGCGCTTGACGCCGAGAACATTGGAGTGGGCATCCACTACGTTCCGGTTCATCAGCAGCCGTATTATCGGCAGCGCTTTGGGTTGACGGATTCCGATTTTCCCAACGCCACCTTTGTCGGAGAACGCACCATTTCACTGCCGCTGTCGCCCGCCATGTCGGAGCAGGATGTGGATGACGTCGCTACCGCCCTGGCCCGCATTTTTCGCTACTACAAAGCCGCAGCATGAATCGGGACGGGTGGAGGAAGTAATGACAACTGTCATCCCTTTATCGCAGAAAGAGATCGTCACAAGACTTAAGGGCTCGGAGGTCACCGTCAAGAGCTGGGAGGAATTGCACACCTCTCTAGGTGGAATGAGCGATACCGCGTGGATATTTCGCGGAGTCAGTTCCCCCGAGCATTACCCGATCCCGTCAATTGGAAGGAAGGCAATCTACGGCCCGTACTATCGCGCCCAAGAAGAGCGACTTCTTCTTGAATTCAAGTACCGAGCCGTCGCATTGATGCGCGCGCCTGACTTCGATGATTGGCATTGGCTTGCTTATGCCCAACATCTTGGCGTTCCGACCCGCCTCTTGGACTGGACTACTAGCCCGCTAATTGCCGCGTTCTTTGCCCTCCAGGGAGATATGACAAGCGACCGGGCGATCTTCTGCGTTAAGTACTCCCGATTCATCCACGAGATCGATCAGAAAACCAAATCTCCCTTCGACTGCGCCTCGGTGGGTCGCTTCTCCCCGCCGTTGATATTCGATCGGCTCAGAGCACAAAGAGGGCTGTTCACGGTGCATCCGCACCCCACAATGATTTTTTACAGCCCAGGCATGAAAGTGATCCGTATTGCCCGGGACGGAGTGGAAAAGCTCCGGAAGAGGCTGTTCAAGTACGGAATCGACTACTGGTACATCTATCCAGACGCAGAGGGGCTTGGAGAACAACTGCGATGGCAGTACAAGACCAAGATAGGGCTGGGTTCTATTGCGCTCAAAAGGAAGTAGCACCGCGAGACAGGAGCCCGACTTGCACCGTGTTGTCTGACTACTCAGGACGCCTTTGAAGAACCGTCCAGTCCTCACCATTTTCTTTTGCAGCTGCGCCAGCCTCGCCGCCTTAGCGCAGCAGACTCCAGCCCTTTCTGCTTCCACCTCGGGACAAGCGCAACCTACCTCACCTCCGCCTGTCGCAAGTGTCCCTCACCCCAATGAGAGCAGGTTCTTCATTCATCTGGCGGAAGACCAGAAGGACATCTGGACCAGTCCGTTTCACTTACAGCCGACCGATGCCAAGTGGCTGGTTCCCACGGGCGGCATCGCAACCGGGCTTTTCGTTACCGATCCACAGAGCTCGTATGCCATGCGACTGGACAATCTGCACCAGTGGAACGTCGCTTCTAACGCGGGTCTGGCCGCCGCCGGCGGGATGACCGGGGCGGCATATTTCTGGGGCCGTGTGACCCACAATGAGCGCGCGCGAGAAACCGGTGTGCTGGCCACCGAAGCCATGATCAATGCCCTGGGTGTCGATTACGCGCTCAAGGGCATTTTCGGCCGGGAACAGCCGTTCCCATCGAATTTCCAGAACATCTTCTTTCACGGTGGCACATCGTTTCCCTCGGATCACGCGGCGGTGACGTGGGCGTTCGCTGCGGTGGTGGCGCAGGAGTATCCGCACCTGGTCCCGGAATTTGGCGCCTACGGGCTGGCCCTTGGAGTCAGCGTGGCGCGGGCTGCATCCGACCAACACTTCCTCTCGGATGTCTTTATTGGAGGCCTGCTCGGCTATCAGATCGGGAGACACGTTTACAGGGAGCGGCACAATCCGGAGATCGATGACGATCTGAAGATCGTCGCCGAGCAGACGTCGGCACCGCGTCCCACAAACTTCGGAAGTGTTTACGTTCCCCTCGATAGCTGGATCTATCCCGCGATGGAGCGCCTCATCGGCGGCGCTTATATCGACACGGCGTTCTTGGGCTTGCGGCCGTGGACACGAATGTCCTGCGCCCACATGCTCATTGCGATGGATGCCAAGGTCGAGTACCACACGGACATACCTTCGGAAATATGGAAGCTGCAGAAGGCATTGGACGAGGAATTCGCCCCTGAAATCGCTGCCTGGGACGGGCGTCCAACGGAGTCACTGCAACTGGATTCGGTCTATACCCGGGTGATGGACATCGCCGGCACTCCGCTGAACGACAGCTATCACTTCGGCCAAACCATCATCAACGACTATGGCC
>JBEKQY010000315.1:0-4053 GCA_049519235.1 Candidatus Korobacteraceae bacterium
GCCGTCCACGAAATCGCAGTCCGGGCTGTAGCTGCTGTGCAGATAATCTTCGATCTTGACCGGTAGCCGCGTTGCCGTTGACATGGACCCTCGCTAATACGGTAATTGTAACTTGCTGCTGCCGGTTGGCGGAACGGGGCAGTGTCCTAATTTCGATACCGACGTTCCCTCAGCGGCTGAAGCCGGATTTGTGGGAAGGCGCTTACGGCACGGATGAATCCGTGCCCTTTCAAGGCCGGATGAAATTAGGACACTACTCGGAACTCGGGGCGAATTCGAGAATCCTCAACTTCGTGAGCCGTCTTTCACCGAGTGTCGGCGGCCAGGGAATTCCCGGAATCGAACAAACCTCCGCCGGGGACCGCGGCGCTGAACTTCCGTTTATGCGCAAGTTTTTACAATTTTGCTTCAGATTTGTGTTGCACGAAGTTCAAAGCTCAACTACTATCGGCTATAGTTTCGATCAGCTTGAATCCGTGAGGATCGAATCTCCCAGTGGAATCAAAACTGCACCGGTGTGTAATAACAATTCATAACTGTCTTCCAGGGGAATTGGCTCTTGTGCTAGCGAGAGGATTTGCTAGGCGCCGATTCGCATGCCTGGCGAAAGGCTGACTGCTTGTTCCGCGACGTCCGTGTAGTGATTCGGGTTGTAATCGTTTTCTTGTTTGCCGCGAGTTTCTGCGTTGCCGACTGTTTGGCGCAGGCTGCGCCCAGCGGCGCTTCTGAAACTTCTTCCGGCGGTGGAATGTCCGCCTCACCTAGTGGCTCTCAATCGCCAGCTCAGCGAGTAATACTGAAAGTCGGAGACGTGCAAATCACGCAGGCGCAGTTCGAGCAATACATCGCCGATCTGGAGTCGCAGCAGGGTCCGGCAGACCTGAGCCGCAAGAAGTTGGGCGACAACTATGCGTCGTTGCTGACGCTCTCCCGGCAGGCGATGGCCAATCACCTGGACTCCTCGCCCGAGGTGATCCGCCAGTTGGCGATTGACCGCACCCAGATCCTGTCCAATGCGGAATACGCCAAGCTGATGGCGGAAGCCAAGCCCACGCCCCAGCAGATCAGCGAATATTACAACGCTCACCTGGATGATTACGATGTTGTGCAACTGCGGCGGGTGTTCATTTGGAAAAAGGGGCCAGGGAATCAGAAGGGCGTCAATCCCGAGGAAGCCAAACCGCTGGCCGAGGCCATTCGCCACGCTTACGCGACAGGTGGCGATCCCAAGAAACTGGTGAAGGACCCGGAGAGTGTTGTCATTGATGTCCAGCCTCTTACCTTCCAGCGTGGAGAGATGCCGGCGGCCATGGAGAAGGTCGCCTTTGCGATGCATAAAGAGGGTGAGTGGGCCGAGTTGGCCGACGATCCCGGTACGTTAGTGATGCTGCAGTTGGTTTCCCGCAGCCGACGCAGTTTGAGTGACATGACGCCCCAGATCGAAAAGAAAGTGCAAAACCAGAAATTACGTGATGAGTTGGAAGCCTTGAAGAAGACAACCGGTATCTGGATGGACGAGGAGTACTTTGCTTCGCACGCTCCAATACCAATTCCCAGTACGGAGCCTGAAGCTTCGGGCCAAAGCAAGTCAAACAAGTAGAGAGGAAAAAAATATGAAGATGAACGACAGAGGTAAAACGCTCTGGTACCTTGCGCTCCCAGTATTGATATTGGCAGCGTGCGTCCTTCAGCAACCGGCCCAGGCACAAATGACCAGCACCGGTATCGATTGCTCACAGATTGCCTCGCGCCGCATGCTAATGCAGGACAATTTGGGCGCGGGACGTGCCCTGATCGAGTGCGGAGTGGTGAAGGGCGGCACACCCACATCCGGCCACGACGTTGATCCGCTGCAAGGGTTACCTCCCAACGTTCTGGTCAGCAACCGATCCTGCAGCAGTCAAAGCACCTGCACCAAAAGCGAGAGCATGGTGTGGCCCAGCACCCAAGCCGGCAGTCAGCTCGTTGTTGTCAATTACAACGACAACACCGGCGGTAGTTGCTATGATGGTATATCGTACTCTACCAACGGAGGGTCGACTTGGACCCAGATCTCGCCGTCGCCGCTCTGCTCGGGACACGGCACCAACTATGGCGACCCGCTTGTGGTTTACAACCAGAAGCTGGGCAAGTTCTTCGCCGGCGACCTGGTGACGGGCTGCGGAGGCTTCGGAGTGGGCTTGTGGAGTTCTCCCGACGGCATAAATTGGACGGTGGCCGGCTGCCCGGCTGACAACGACGACAGCGATCGCCCATCCATGTGGGTGGACAACAACCCGTTCAGTTCGAAGTACGGGCGCATGTACGTCTCCTTCAACAACTTCGACGTAGATGGCGGAGCTCTCTTCGTCAGCCATTCTGACGACGGCCAGACCTGGAGCACTCCCGCGCAGTTGTCCACCTCGTTCGTTCGTGAGGTGCAACTGACAGGCACGCCTCCGGGGCCACCGGCGCCCAACGCTACTTACACCAGCACGGTGTTCGAGGCTGCGATGAATGAGGGCGGAGGCGGTGGCGCCATGCGGCAGAACATCATGTACCGTTCCACCGACGGCGGTAACACCTGGACCGAGATTATGGTGGGGTCGCCCTTCAGCCCGGCGGGGGACGGTATTTGCTCCTCCAACAGCTACTTCGAGCAGATGAATCCCATTTGGCGGTACATGAGTTGGGGACAGCCCGCGGTTGGTCCTAATGGCGTGGTCCACTATGCCTATTCCCAGAAAGGCGTGCTTTCCACTGGGGACATCGCCTACACCCGTTCGCTGGACAACGGCAGCACTTGGTCCACACCGATCGTGCTCAACGATCCGGAAACCAACCAGTACCAAAGCCACTTCTTCCCGTCCGTATCGGTCAACTACAGTCCGGGCTCATTCACCCAGCCGGAGGATGTGACGATCAACTGGATAGATCGTCGCCAGGCCACTTCTTCCTGCACTTCGGTCACCTCGCCGGGATGCAACTACCAAGTCTACGACGTTGTGTCGTCGGACAATGGCAACACTTGGAGCGCAAACACTGCGGTCAGTGATCAGATAATCAACGAGCCAGCCCAGGATAACCCAGACATTGTGGCCTGCTATGCGGGCGACTATAACTACGTCACGGCGCTGAACAGCACCGCCTACATTACCTGGACCGACGGCCGCGTTGCCGTGAATGGCGTTCAGGTGCAGAACGTAGAGATTGAAACCGCAAGCATACCGTAAACTCCTTGCTGCATAACCTGTTTTGCGGAGGGCAACCAACCAGTTGCCCTCCTTTTTACTTGGTAACTCAGATAGGAGCAGGCATGACGAACAACTATGGAAGAAGGCATCTCTGGTATTTTGCAGCCCTGCTTGCGGCATGCGTCCTCCAGCAGGGGGCACTGGCCCAGGAGACCACCACTGGTGTCGGGTGCTCGCAGATTCCCGCACTCCATCTCGAGAAGCAACAAAACCTCCGGGCTGGACTGACGCTGATTGAGTGCGGCGTGGAGAAAGGCGGCAGACCCAGCGCCGCCCATGAGGCGGACAACGATGCGCCTCAGCCTCCCAACGTTCTCGTCAGCAATCGTAGCTGCACTGGGCCCACTACTTGCACCAAGAGCACGAGCATGGTGTGGCACAGTACGCGTGCCGGCGACGACACAGTTGTGGTTACCTACAACGATGGCAATGGAACCAGCTTTTCCGGGGTCTCGTTCTCTACCGATGGTGGCGCAACTTTCACCGAAATTCAGCCGTCGCCGTTCACCTCGGGGCATGGCACGAATTACGGCGACCCGTTGCTGGTTCACAACCAGAAGTTAGCTGAGTGGTTCGCTGGCGACCTGGTGAGTGGCTGCGGCGGGTTGGGCATCGGCCTGTGGAGCTCGCCGGACGGTCAGAACTGGAGCGCAGGCGCCTGTGCTCACCAGGGATCGAATGACGATCGCCCGTCCATTTGGGTCGATAACAGTCCATTCAGCCGGACGTATGGCCGCATGTACGTCTCGTTTAACAACTTCAACGTGGACGGTGGGGCCCTTTTCGTTACTCATTCCGACGACGGCAACCCCTGGAGCAC
>JBEKQY010000316.1:0-4050 GCA_049519235.1 Candidatus Korobacteraceae bacterium
GTTCACAAAGAATGGGACCTGGTAAGTGCTCTGGGTCAGAGGTCCGCCGAGCGTCGCCACTTCCGGCCGGTCAGCCGCGTAGCGCTGGCGCGTAGCACTGGGATCCACATTGCCCTGCGGGAAGAATCCCGCTGAGGTCACCCGCGCCAGCGAGCGCGCTTCTTCCAGCCGGTCCTTCGCTGCCAGCAATGATTGATTCGCCGCCAGCAACTGCTGTTCGTAAGCATCCAGCTCGGGATCGCCAAAGACTTCCCACCACGCCCCCTTGGGAAGCGAATCCTTGGGCGCGGCCAAGCGCCACGGCGCCTGCGTCTTGTAGGCCTCGGGAGCCGGCGCCGGGGGGCGATTGTAGTTCGGTCCTACTACGCAGCCCGCCAGGAATCCGCAGGCCAGAATGCCAGTCGCCAGAACCAAGTGAAACTGCCTCACGATTGCTGGCCTCCCTGGTGTTCGGGAGCGACATTCACCTGCTGGCCGTCTTCGATCGAATCCGATGGGTTCACGATCACGCGATCGTTTACATCCACGCCTCCCACGATTTCCAGTGTGGTGCCGTAATCGCGGCCAATGGAGATGCGCCGCAACTGCACTTTGCCGTCGCTTCCCACCACCGCAACTTGGGCCCCTTCGCGACGGAACAACATGGCATTCACCGGAATGGTGACTTTATTCACGTCGATATTGGGTTTGAAGTGCACTTCGCCAAACGAGCCCGGTAGAAGCTTTCCATCGTGGTTGGGAACATCGACCTCGGTGAGCAATGTCCTTGACGTCGTGTCGATGGCGTCGGCGGTACGCACCACCGTGCCGATGAATTTCTGTCCCGCAAATTCCTGCAAGGTCACAACCGCATTCATCCCTGTCTTGATGGCCGGAGCATAGGCCTGGGGCACGGAAATATAGACGCGCAATGGATCGGTGCGGGCTACGTCAAACAACTCCTTGCCGGCTGCTCCGGCATTGCCGACGTTGATCAGCGCGCCCGGATCGACGGTGCGCGTGGTCAGCACGCCGTCGAATGGCGCGTAGATGTGCTTGAACCCTTCCAGCTCTTCCAGGCGCTTGACGTTGGCATCGGCGGCGGCCAGGTTCGCCACCGCTTGCTCATAGCCACTGCTCTGGGTGTCGGCTTCCTGCTGCGACACCGAATCCGTCTTGCGCAGCGACTGGTAACGATCGGCGTTGATCTTGGCCAGGTCCATGGCGGCAACAACCTGCTGCCGCGCCGCCCGCGCCTGCATCAATTCCTGATCGACCTCAGGGGTGTCGATGTCCGCCAGCAGTTCGCCTCGTCCGATATGGCTGCCGATGTCCTTGTACCAACGCAGCAGATAGCCGTTGGTGCGGGCATAAATCGGAGACTCGACGTAGGCCTGCAACGTGCCCGGCAGCACCAGTTCTTCATCCGGCTTCTCCGCTGTGGGATGGACCACCGCGACTGTGGGAACGGCGTTCTGCTGGGTCTCATCCGCCAGCACATGGCTGTCGTGGATTCGCATGACCATGGCGACAATGCCGGCCAAGGCGAGCGCCAACACCACCACGCCGATAAAGAGCAGCGCTTTCCGCGGTGTGGCCGGCGGAAGCTTGGGAGGCGGCGTGATCTCCGCCGGAGCATGACCGTACTCTTCGCCGCTTGCATCGAGGTTGCCACGGCGTTGGGGATCTGCTGCGTCGGAGCGGTTCGGCTTCGGAAGAGCCCCTGTCTTTCCGGCCGGATTGGATTCTGCTTCCATTTTCGTTATAAGAATCTCCAATATTTTACGACTGCTTCGCAGCCTGTCTGGCTTCCCTGCGCCCGTGAATCATTGCGAACACCGTGGGCACAAAGAACAGGGTCGCCACCGTTGCAAAAAGCAAACCGCCGATGACAGCGCGTCCCAGTGGCGCATTTTGCTCGCCGCCCTCGCCCAAGCCAAGCGACATCGGCAGCATACCGATAATCATGGCCAGCGCGGTCATCAGCACCGGCCGAATGCGCGTGTAGCCGGCTTCCAGAGCGGCTTGCGCCGCGGGAATCCCCACCCGCATGCGATCACGCGCAAACGAGATCATCAAGATCGAGTTTGCCGTTGCCACACCCATGCACATCACCGCGCCGGTCAAAGACGGCACGTTGAGCGTGGTGTGGGTGAGCAACAGCATCCAGCAAATGCCCGCCAGCGCTCCCGGCAAGGCGGTGATGATGATGAACGGATCCAGCCAGGACTGGAAGTTCACCACGATCAGGAAATACACCAGGGCGATGGCCGCCAGCAGTCCGACGCCCAAACCGACGAACGAACTTTTCATGGTCTCCACCTGGCCACGGACGATCATCTGGGTCCCGCGCGGCAGTTGTTTGCGAAATGGCTGCAGCACTTTGTTCACGTCGCCTATGACCCCGCCCAGATCGCGGTCCTGTGTGCTGGCATAGACGTCAATCACCGGCTGCACGTTGTAATGCGAGACCACCGCGGGTCGCACCACCGGCGTCAACTGCACCAGGTTGCTCAGCACCTGCGAATTGGGCACGTTCGGATCGTTGACCGGCGTGTTCATCAGGTCTTGCAGCGATGTCATGCGATATTGCGGCGACTGCACCGCGACCGAATAGCTGACGCCATTGTTGGGATTCAGCCAGAAATTGGGCGCTGTCTGAAAGCTGCCGCTGAGCGAAACCAGCACGCTCTGCGCCACATCGCGAGCGCTCATGCCCACCTGGGTCACCCGGTCGCGATCGATGTTCAGATGCAGCGTCGGCAGGTCCAGCAACTGCTGCACGTGCACGTCGGCGGTGCCGGGAATGCGGCGCATGCGGTTGGAAATCTGCTGTGCCATCATGTAGTTGGTTGCCACGTCGGGGCCGATCAGTTGAATGTCAATGGGAGCGGGCAAACCAAAGTTCAGGATCTGGGTGACGATGTCGGCCGGCTGGAAGAAGAACTCCACCCCGGGAAATTGCCGCGGCAAACCCTCCCGCAGCTTGCGGATGTACCCCGCTGTGGGATGATGGTGCTCCTGATTCAACCCCACCAGTATTTCCGCGTCGCTGGTGCCGATCACGCCTGAATTGCTATAGGAAAGATTGATACCGGAATTGGGCAGCCCGATGTTGTCCAGGATGGTGGCCAGTTCGTCTTTCGGGATCTGCGTCCGCAGATACTGCTCGACCTCATCGCACAGTCGCGCCGTTTCCTCCACTCGCAGTCCGGCGCGGCCGCGCACGTGAAGCCGCATTTGCCCCGCATCGACGCTGGGGAAGAAATCCTCGCCCAGGGTAAACACCAGCAACTGGGAAAGCAGGCAAAAAGCGATAAAGCAAATCGCGAACACCTTGCTGTGCTCCAGCGTGGTTTCCAGCAGTTGATAGTAGCCGTTGCGGAACTTGTCAAAGCCGCGCTCGAAGCGTCGCTGGTAACGTCCGAAAAACGTTTTGGCTCCTGCCTCGCGGTGCTCGTGGCCGCGCATGATGTACATCACCAGAGTTGGAATCAGCGTTCGCGACAGGAAGTAGGAAGCGAGCATGGCGAAACACACCGCTTCCGCCAGCGGCACGAACAGGAACCTGGCTACGCCGGTCAGGAAGAACATGGGCACGAACACGATGCAGATGGACAGCGTGGAGACGAAGGCCGGCACCGCGATCTGCGATGCGCCGTCCAGAATCGCCCGCTTCATCTCCTTGCCCTGGGCAAGATTGCGCTCGATGTTCTCGATCTCCACCGTGGCATCGTCCACCAGAATGCCGACCGCCAGCGCCAGACCGCCCAGCGTCATGATGTTGATGGTTTCGCCCAGCGCGCTGAGCAGCAGCACGGAAACGAAGATCGACAGCGGAATGGAAATTGAGATGACGATGGTGGGGCGCCAGTCGCCCAGGAAGATCAGGATCATGCAGGCGGTCAGCGCCGCCGCAATCAGCGCCTCGCGCAACACGCCGTTGATCGAGGCACGCACAAATAGCGACTGGTCGAACAACGGCTTGACGATGACCCCTTGCGGCAGCGATTGCAGCGCGACCGGAACAATGCCTTTGATGGCATTGACAATGGTGATGGTGGATCCCCT
>JBEKQY010000317.1:0-5843 GCA_049519235.1 Candidatus Korobacteraceae bacterium
CAGGTTGTTGCCAACCATCTGGCTGTTGCGCGCTTCGCGAAATGTATTCCAGAGCGTGCCGGGCGAGTTGGTTGGACCCGGGCCGATGATACTCACCTCGCTAGTGTGCCTGAGTGTCTTCTGCGCGCTTTCGGGATGTTTATTCGTGGTGGCGACGCGAATGTATGCGCAGGCGTGCGGAGTTTCCGGACGCGTGGCTACCAGTTCGGCGTATCTACTGGAGGCTGCCGGCTCCGGTGCAGGAGGGATCCTGGCTAGCGCGGTGCTGCTTCGCTTTTGCGGCTCCTACCAGATTGCGGCCGTCGTCTTGCTGCTGAACTTGTGCATGGCAGCAATCTTGTTGTTGCCGAGGCGCCGCATACGGGTGATATCGACTGCGCTGGCACTCGCTGTCTTGGCGGGCTTTCTTTGTGTCGCCGTTACACCGTGGCTGGAGGAATCGTCGCAAAGGCGCTTGTGGCGCGGCTTTCACCTGCTGGAATCGCGCGACTCGATTTACGGCAAGCTGGCGGTCACGGAGACCGGCGACATCCGCAGCCTCTATGACAACGGCCTCATCCTCGCCAGCGCCCCGGATGAGAGTGCTGCCGAAGAGGCAGTGCACTACGCGCTGTTGGAGCACCCTGCGCCGCGGCACGTCCTGCTCATCGGCGGCGGAGTAAACGGCAGCATCGCCCAGGCGCTCAAGCATCCCACAATTGAACGCATCGACTACGTTGAGCTCGATCCGGCGCTGGTTTCCATCGCCCGCCAGTTTTTTCCCGTGCAGTCTGCGTCGTTCTCTGATCCTCGCGTACACGCGCACTATGCGGATGGACGGCACTATCTGAAGACAACCGGCGAGAAATTTGACGTGATCGTTGTCAATGTGCCCGATCCGCAAACTGCGCAGTTGAATCGCTTCTACACTCGCGAGTTCTTCGCGTCTGCGCGCGGCCATCTGGCTCCGGGCGGAGTGCTGGCGCTGCAACTGCGCTCCTCGGAGGACTACATCAGCCCCGATCTGGCTGCGTTTCTGCGCTGCATTCAGCACACGTTGCGGCAAGTGTTTCCGCAGATCGCAGTGATTCCCGGCGAAACGCTTCATTTCTTCGCGGCGATGCAGCCGGGCGTATTGACGGAGAATCCACAAACCCTGATCACCAGGTTGCAGGCCAGGCACCTCGCGACCCACTACGTTCGCGAATATTTTCTGCCCTTTCGCATGATGCCAGACCGCATGGCTCAGGTGCACGAGCAACTACAGCCGTTGCCAGAGACGCCGGTGAATCGTGACTTTGCGCCCATCGCGTACTACTTCAGCGTCGAACTCTGGAGCGCCCAGTTCCACTCCGCATACACGCGCTGGTTTCGGGCGGCGGCGCAACGCAGTTTTGGCAGCGTGCTTACTTGGAGCTGTACTCTACTGTTGCTGTTGGCGATTCTTCTGGCGTCTCGTCCTGTCGGCGAGAAACGTGCCCGCGCGAGCGCGGCGTTTTGCGTGGCTGCGACGGGATTCACACTGATGGCGCAGCAGATTTTTCTGCTGCTGTTGTTTCAGTCCGTCTATGGCTACGTTTATCACCAACTCGCCGTCCTCATCGCCATGTTTATGGCAGGCATCGCCCTGGGGAGTTGGCTCGCCATTCGTCAGATAGCTTCCGGCATTGATGGCGGGCTGATGGCGACCGCAGCATCCATTCAGTTCTTTCTTGCCGCGTCGGTGCCGGCACTAATGTTATTGATCGCGTTACTCGCGCAGACTTCCGGCGGGAGCGCGACTTTGCTGACGGCGCAATTCGTCTTCCCGTTGTTGGCTGCTCTCAGCGGAATGCTCGGCGGGTATCAGTTTCCGGTTGCGACCGAGATCTATCTTCGCGATGGCAGCGCGCAACGGGGATTGGGCACACTCTATGCCCTCGATCTGCTGGGTGGATGTGTGGGCGCTCTGCTGCTCAGCGGATACCTCATACGTCTGCTCCAGGAATTTCTGCCTGTCCCAGCCTTCTTCCGTCGGCACCTGCGGAAGCAAGAGGCCTTCGTAGTCGCCATTCTTCATCAGCAGGCCGTCCTGCCCAACCTTGATCTGCCGGACATCGGTTACACGCCGCAGCGGCGAGAGCACCGAAATTTCGTATTCAAGCAGGCCCAGCTCCGATGCGGTAACTGGCCGGAAGCGGGAATCGCGCAATGCCGCGAGGGTTGCCGTGTCGCGCACTGTCATATTGAGCGGCTTGCTAGCCGAGGTGTAACCGATGCAGCCGCGCAACTGTCCCTGCTCCTTCAAGGTCACAAAAGCGCCGCGCTCCTGGTTGAGCGTGCTGCTGGAACTGTCGGCGACCTGGTACGGCTTTCCCGTGCGCACTGCCTGGTCGACCGACTTGCGCGCCAAGGTGAGCAGCTCATCTTTGTCGCGGGCGCTCAGCGAGAACGGTTGCTCTGCACCCTGCTGTTTCTGGCTTTTCAGCAGCAAGACCGCGCTGTATCCCACAACGCGGGAGTGGTCGCCAGTGGTGTCGCCCGAGTTGGCATACTTCAACAGCTCAACCTGGTTAGCTCCCATGCGCTCGGCAGCGATCATCGCCGCCACGATGGGCGCTCCGCCACAGGCTTCCCAGACGCGCATCGCAAAATTGCGCGACATACTGAGGTAGTCCCACTCTTGCAGCGCGGCCAGCGTTTTATGGTCCTCTGCAACTGCCTCATCGTAAGTGTGGTAGTGCGACAGATCCGAGCTGGCAAGGATGAGAGTGTCGCTGCCGTGAACCATCTTGGCCAGCGCTACGCCCAGAGCGCGGCTGCTCTCGTAGCTCTGGTCGCCCATGACAATGGGCACGAGTTGGAAGCTGCCCAGCACACGCTGCAACCAGGGCAGTTCGACTTCGATCGCATGCTCGGCCCCTTGCGAAGTGGGTATATGGCCGCGGCTGGAGAGCTTGATGCTCGGGTCCATCTTGGCCAACTGCTTCGCGAATGTCTTGTCCACGACGACGTTGCCGAGCGGCGTCGCATAAGCGTCACCGTCAAACACCGAAGTAAAGTCGAAGGCCTCGTAGTGCGAGGGCGCGATCACGACCACGCGCGAATACTTTCGTCCCCTCAGCGCGGCGTAGGTGTAGGCTGCGACGGGTCCGGAGTACGGATATCCGGCATGAGGCGCGACGACAGCAATAATCGGGTCGGTGATCTTCGGCGGAGAGGCGTGCGCTAGCATGTCGTCGATCATCGCCGTGAGCTCTTTGCTATCCGCAGGGTAGAATGCGCCGGCAACCCCAGCCTGTCGTACATTCTCCGGACTGGAGGCGCGGGAACATTGCGGCATGGTGACGGCCAGGGCCGCGAGCGACAGGACTGCCAGCCAAACGAATGTGAATCGAGTTCTCATGACGCTACCTCCTCATGCGTGCCAAATGCCCGGAATCGGCTGCTTGCAGAATGGACAACTGTTTTTCTGAATCAGCATCTGGCTGGTCGTCAATCCCACCCGTTCCACCAGCAGCTTGCGGCACTTCGGACAGTACGTGTTTTCTGCCGGATGCCCGGGAACGTTGCCGATGTAAACGTAATGCAGACCCTCCGCGTCGGCAATCGCCTTGGCACGCTCCAGCGTAGGAACTGGCGTGGGCGGCAAATTCTTCAGAAGATATTCGGGATGAAATCGGGTGAAGTGCACCGGCACATCCACGCCCATATTTGTTCTGATCCAGCGGGCCAGCCCCTGAAATTCAGAGTCGCTGTCGTTGAGCGTCGGCACGACCAGATAAACAATCTCCGTCCACTTGCCCATCTTTCGCAACGTGACCAGCGAATCCAGCACCGGCTTCAATTCGCCACAAACTACATCGCGATAGTACGACTCGGTGAACGATTTCAGATCGATCTTGACGGCGTCCATCTTGCCGTACGCCGCCTGCAGCGACTTCTGTTGCATGTAGCCGTTGGATACGGCCACGCTGCGCACGCCGGCGGCGTGACCGGCATCGGCGGTGTCCATCAGGTACTCGCTGAAGATGACCGGCTCGCTGTAGGTGTAGGCGATCGTCGGGCAGCCATACTGCTTCGCCAGTTCGGCAACTGTCTTCGGAGGAGCGTAGTCGGCGCGGACCTGCTCCGGGCGCACCTGCGAGATGTCCCAGTTCTGGCAGAACTTGCAGTTCACGTTGCAGCCGGCGGTGGCCAGCGAAAACGCCAGCGTGCCCGGCAGGTAGTGGAACAAAGGTTTTTTCTCGATGGGATCGATGTGCGCGGTGCACACCCGCGAATGCACCAGGGAGTAGTACGTTCCGCCGCGGTTCTCGCGCACGCCGCAGTACCCGCGCTCGCGATCGCCAACCGTGCATTCGCGCGGGCACAGCTTGCACTTGATCTTCTTCGTCTGGAGCTTCTCGTAGAATTTGGCTTCGACGACGAATTGGGAATCGCTTTGGGCGGACGCGCCAGACCACGGCAGGATTGCCGTTAGCGGTTGAGCGAAGGCATCGATGCTGCATGCCGCTCCCGCCATCGCCGCGCACTTCAGAAAGCAGCGGCGGTCGATCAATGGGCCGAATTCGGTCGTGCGGACAGGCTCATTGGCCGGGCCCACGTCCGGAAACTTCACATCCGCCGGCGAATTGATTTCGCGTGCCATGTCCAACCTCACTCACGCACTGGCCTAGACTTCGACGACCGCGATCCTCTTCGGATCGTTAGTGCCCAGCCGATGCTGCGCGTCGGCAGCCGTCGCGATGTAGAGCGGCGCTCTTTTTTCCGCTTCCAGCGACTTCAATCCCTTTTCGGCGCGCTTGCGCTCAATCATCTGCCAGCCGACGTAATCCAGCGCCACGGGATCGCGCGAAACAATCAGCCCATTGTTCTTCCAACTGTATTGCGGCTTGTAGCCCGGCCCGCCTTCATACGAACCCGTAGTCGCATCGCAGATCGTCAGCCGCATTTTTGTACGGATGTCGGGCAGCATGTTCACATCGGCGATATAAGGATTGCAGCCGTTGGGGTGGTACTTGTTCGGGTTGTGAATCACGCCGTACATGTTCTTGAGCGCCATGCTCACGCCGGCGCCGTCGTGGTCCTTCAGCACCGGCAGGTTGATCAGAACATCGCAGCTTCGGCTGAGGATCTTCGACAACCGGCTCCCGACACTGCTATACGTGACCAGATCATCCTCGTAGCCGGCCTGATCGGTGCCGAAGCACTGGATGCGATTGCCCTCGCTGGAAATATGGAATCCGGAGCGCTCCAGCTCTTCCGTGTCGCGGTCAAAGACAACAATGTCTCGCGCCTTGATCCCTGCCTCCTGCAAGCGCTCGCAGATAGCTTCGACAAGCTGCAAGTTGCTGGAGAACGCACGCCCGCCAATGGCGTTGACCTTCAATCCCACTCGCTCGCCGGGATGCACCAGTCTCTTCCACGGCTCGGCCGGCTGATCGACGCCGAAGAGCGTCTGCATGGCCTGGTCGAGCAGCTTCACTATGCGCTGGGAATCCACAGTGGTCCCCGCGCCTCGCAGCATCGGATCACGCGCGATCACGACCTTGGATTTCGCAAGGGCAGAAGTTTGCTCAGCCGCGTTGAGGAGCTTACTTCCGCTGCTTATGCTGAGAGCCGCAGCTCCTGCAACGCAGGTCCTCAGAAAATCGCGTCGCGTCGTTTCCGAAATTTTTTTCATAAGCGCCAGTGACGATAGCTGCCGAGGCAAACTAACTCGAACTCATCTCATAAATGGTTCAGGTTCGTGTCAGGGCACGACTTCAGTGTCTGCGTGAGAACCGTGTCGCCGCTGCGCGGCTCGGCTCAATTTCCCACTCCACCCGGCGCTTACGCGCCGGGCTAACTTCATGCCGCCACTGCGCGGCTTAATTAGCGCC
>JBEKQY010000318.1:0-4025 GCA_049519235.1 Candidatus Korobacteraceae bacterium
GATGGGCGCACTCGCGATCGCAAAGCCTGAATTGGATACTCGCTCGTTCAGGCGTGCAAGTGGTAGGGGATCGTCACGACGGTGATTCGCTGGTTGTCATTGAAGAGCAAGAGGGCCCGGATGGCCTCCGGCCGGTTGTTGTGCAGCAGATAGTGGTACCAACGGCTTTCGACCAGTTCAGGGATCAGCATGGTGATATTGCGGTCCGGATGGGCGATCTGCTGATTAATGGCATAGTCCACGATTGGCCTGACGATGACGCGGTAGGGCGAATCCAGCACAACCAACTTTGGCAGCGGCAGACCTGCCGCCTTTGCGGGGGCTTCCACAACTTCACTCCACTGGCGGCGCAGCTCGTCTGTTTTGTCTCCGCACGCGATATGCAGCACATGGATCTCACGCGATAGGGTCCAGGCGTAGCGCAGGGCTTTTTCTGAAACCAGGCTCCAGTCGTCAATCGGCAGCAGGACGACAGGCTCAGAAAGATTTCCCGTGTGGACTGGTGCAGACGTGCGGATTTCCTGTGCCACCTGGGAGTAGTGGCGCCGTACCGAACGCATCATCAGGATCAGGCCGGGGACCAACAGCACCGTAATCCAGGCGCCTTCGGTAAACTTTGCGACCAGAACCACAAGCGTGGTGATGCCGGTGGCCGTCGCGCCCACGCCATTGAGCAACATGCTGCGCGCCGCGCCCGGCCCACGCACTCGCTTCCAGTGCACCACCATACCAGCCTGCGAAAGCGTAAACGCCAGGAACGCACCCACCGCATAGAGAGGAATCAAGCGGTCAGTGACGCCGCGGAAGATGATGAGCAGCACGCCGGTGAGCAGGGCGAGAGCATAGATGCCTTGGGCATACACCAGCCGCCGTCCGCGGAGCACGAAAGCGTGCGGCAGGTATCCGTTCTGCGCAATCATGCGGGCCAGCCGGGGAAAATCGGCAAACGCCGTGTTCGCTGACAAAGACAGCACCACCAGGATGGAGCCGATGCTGAGCCAATAAAAGCCGCCTCGCCCGGTAACCGCAGCCAGTAATTGCGAGAGCACGCTGTCGTATCCGGGACTTCCCGGCTCGGTCGCCGCGATGCCATAGGCGGGAACGAGACACGCAATGCCCAACAGCATCACGATCAGGATTGCGATGATGATTGTCAGCGTCAGCTTGGCATATTTGTCCGTCGGCTCACGAAACGCCATAACTCCGTTGCTCACGGCCTCGACGCCCGTCATCGCCGTGCAGCCACTGGAGAAGGTGCGCAATAGCAGCCAGGCGCTCACAGCCCCTGTAACTCCGGTCAGCTTCGGAGGTGCGACCACCGGAACTGGGTGCCCTCCCGCAGCGAACGTCTTGCACACACCCACCGCGATAAGTCCCAGCAGACACGCAATGAATACATACGTCGGCAGCAGAAAGACCCCGCCGGTCTCCTGCACGCCGCGCAAATTAATGATGGTGATGAGAATCAGAATCCCCAGACACAGACGCAGTGTCTGGCTTTGCAGTGACGGCACTGCCGAAATCAGCGCGCCCACTCCGGCGGAAATGCCGACCGCGGCGGTGAGAACATAATCGATCATCAGCGCAGCGGCAGCCAGCAGCCCGGCCCGGTCGCCGAGGTTTTCGCTCGCCACCGTGTAGGATCCGCCGCCTTGCGGATAGGCAGAGATGGTTTGCCGGTAGGAAAAGTAGACAATGCTTAGCAGGATTACGATGCCGACGGTGACCGGCCATATGTAAACCGCCCCCGCCATGCCAAGCGGGATCAACAGGGTCAGGGCAGCTTCAGGCCCATAGGCAGCCGAACTCAGCGCATCGAGGCCAAATATCGGAATGCCTTTTAGCGGCCCGATTCGCTCGGCTTTTTCTTCCTCGGTTGCCAGTGGGCGACCGAATAACGCGTCGACAATGTTCACGTGATGTCTCGCCGATTGCATGTCAACCAAGACAGTCTCCCCACCACCTGCCTGGAATGACAACCAGCATAGTAGCTGATCAAGCTAGTGCCTTCAGCATTGTGTAACAATCGCGGAAGCGCTCAACCTCCCGCGTCGCCGGCGTCGGCGGTTTGATTCCGTCATTGGCCACCAACAGCAGAGGTCACCGAATGTCGGTCTTCCGCTGCCGTGCCGCCTCGTACAGCACAATTGACGCGGCGATCCCGGCATTCAGCGACTCCACCTTTGGCGACTGGGGAATGACGACGACCTCGTCCGCCTGCGCCAGCACATCTTTGGGGGCGCCCGAACCTTCGCTGCCCACGACAAAGGCGACGGGCCCGCGCAGGTCCACGCCGCAAATCACAATCCCCTTGTGGGAGGAAGTTGCCAGCACGCGCACCCCGCGGGCCTTGATCTCCGGTAACGTTTTCGCGATTTCGATCTTCGCCGTCGGAACCCGGAACAGCGATCCCGCCGAGGCCCGCACCGCCTTCCAGTTCCAGGGACTCACGGTGCGCTCGCCCAGCAACAGGCCGGTCGCTCCGAACGCTTCCGCGGAGCGCGCCATCGTCCCCAGGTTTCCCGGGTCCTGAAGGCCGGCGGCAATCACCAGCAAGGCGGGCTGCGCCGCCAGAATATTCTCCAGGCTGAACGGCTTCACTCGCACCAGCGCCGCCACGCCTTGTGGCGTCTCGCTGGGAACGGCGCTGGCGAACACCTTGTCGGGCAACAACAAGGCTTCGGTATGCGCCGAGAGCTGGGGCAGCAGCTTGTGAGCGCGCTCGCGGGCCGACTCGCTGAAGAAGACTGTGCTCAGCCGCAGTCCGCTGCGGATGGCTTCTTCCACCAGGTGCATGCCGTCGACGGCAACCTCGCCCTGCTGGTTCGGCGTAGCCTCGGCGAAGGCCCGCCGCAACTCCTTTACACGCGCATTCTGGCGGCTATCGACGCGCCGCACCCGGTCTTCAGACCCCGCTGTATTAGGCATCGCTCGGGCAGAACCGGCGTCTATCCTACACCGGCGACAGCAGTGGTGTCCGGGTGTGGAGACGCGGCGTTGCGCTTGCCCTCCCCGCCGATCCGCTGACACACTCCCAAAGTGGGCAGCGACCAATTTGGGCCGCGAAATCCACAGGAATCTGCCTTGCCACGGGATCAGATGTTGCGCATCCACCGGGGCAGAGTGTAACAAGGAATCAGCCATGTCAGCGCCCCGCCCCAACGGTAACGGCCACTCCACCTACCAGCCAATCAGCAGCGTTTGGGAAGGAAGCGACGGCGATCTACTGGAAGCGGTGCTCGGGTTCTATGCGACCGTTCCGCCTGAGCCGGAGGAGTGACCCATGACCACGCAGCGGAGGCTGGCCACGAAGGCGCAGGCGGTGCGCGCATTTCGCGAGTTGCTAGCGACCTGTTACATGAGCGACGAGGATTACTACAACCTGCTGCACACCTTCGCAGAAATGGCAAAGGACCTTGCGGACGATGAGCTGATCTTTCATAACATTGCCGTTATACAGGCAGAGGAGCGAGCCAAGACGAAGCCCTTGTAGTTTTCGCCCGTACCGTGACTTGCCTACCGACCTAGTAAACGCCCAAATCGCAGGGTGGCAATCACGATGAACAAACCAAGCAGTGCTCGCCGCATTGAATCATGAGCAAGCGGCTGCCGAACAGATAGACGTTTGCCATTGATCGATAGGCCGACGAGCCAGTGACCGGCCCACCTGAAATCACCTAGCATCGCGTGCTCCAATTGCGCGTGGCAGTTTGGACAGACCACCAGTAGGTTAGTCGGGTGGTGCCCAATCCTCGGGTCAAGGTGGTGTATCTCGAAATACGGTTCGCCGTTTCGCTTTTCGAAAGTGAATGAACAAATCTGACATTTTCCATCGTGCAATTCTCGAAGCAGGACGCGCGTTCCCGCCGGTACGCCCTCACGGCGCTCGGCCACGGCGGGAAGCACCCTCGGACGTGGCTGGCGTGCCGACTGCTGGACAATGCGCAGCAGTTCCTCTTGCGCGACTTCTCGGGGGCGTTTTCTTGCTAGCCGCCCTAAGATAGTCAGTTGCTGTTCTGCCTCTG
>JBEKQY010000319.1:0-4015 GCA_049519235.1 Candidatus Korobacteraceae bacterium
GTCCTGTACGCTGGGCGGCAGTAAATACGCTTGCTCGGGGTTGTACACCAGAAATCGTGACATACCCCTTTGTGCATCATTTATCCTTCCAGCGCAAGTGAGTTCTCACGCACTCACTTCAGCCGTGCCGTACATGCCCTCTATCGCTGATGGCTTTAGCCACGGAGGGACTTCGCTGTTCACTGGACCGCGAGGTCCCTCAGCGGCTAAAGCCGGATTCTTTGCTGACTCTGATGGCACGCCTGAAGGCGTGCCCCTTCAAGACGGGTGGAGTCGCGGTGATCGACCCCATGCGCCACAAAGCATTTGACTGCAGCCATGTCGGCTGGAGCGATGCAGCATGCGCCGGCGCGACAATGGGTCCACCGTGGAATTCTTATTGGGAGCCCACCCGTGGCCGTCCATAAGGAGAGTCTTCAAAAGTCTGCGGGACGAGCTGAGCACTCGGTCCGAAGATTGCTTCAAATCTGGACAGATGATCTTTGTCGGGGTTGTAAACCTCGACGCGCTTCTGGGCCGCAACTCGCTTGAAGAACTCAGCGGCGGAGGAGTCGTACTCAGGCGCGGAGTATCCCAGAAATACGAGCACTTCGTGTTCGGCGATGGCTCGTTCCACGTCAGACCAAATTAACTTGAGGTCGGGATCGTGCTTCGGAAGCTCTGGATCGCCTGGGAAAAGCATGTACCGGAGATCACGATTGACCTCTTGTTGGTCAGGGTCGACTAGCGGGTTCGACCGATCCCACGAAAGTTGACTCCCTGGCGCAATTCGTTCCCAGCCCGAATATTCGCAAACTCCACCAGTCCTCAAGTAGCCGCTCCAGTTGATCGAGCCGTGCGGCTTTAGAACGGGTACGTCACCCGGTTGAGAAATCGAGTACGACCAAAGAAGATGGCAAGCGGTTAGTGCTGTTTCCACCAGGACGTCCCAGTTAAACGACACTACCGACGCGGGCTTCCCCACGCCGGGCCTGTGCAGCCAAGTGGCGAAATTCCCGTAACATGGCGACACAGCTCGAATCGAATTGTGAATGCTCCAGAGCAGCCGCGCGCAGCCGCTTTGCAGCACATTCCTGGTTATGTAGCAGGGATCGTCAGGGTTCGCAGTTTCGAGCCGTTTTCGCAGGGCGATCAGAACTTCTTCAAACCCGAGGGTTCCCTGAGGATCGACGGTATCAAGCCCAGCGTAGAATTGCCCGCGTCGGTGGCCACCATTCCCCGGCTCTAGGCAGGCTTGATCCAGGGGATGAGGGTTGGCGCGAACAAACTCAACGACTCGTTCCTTCAGGCCGCGAACGAGCGGCAGCCCTTGGGCAACGGAAAATCCTGCTCCGAGGATGAAGGTTCTAGTTGGCACTTCAAGTGACCGTGGTTCGATTAGAGCAGATCAAGATCAGCGCGATCAAACCGGGCCGCTGGCACGCAGGATATTTCATCGTATGGGCAACTAGGTTTTGAGTTCGGTCTATCCAATCTCCACCAACTCCGCGATCTTCGCTTGCCACTCCTTCGGGCCGCTTTCGTGAACGGAGTTGCCGTTCACGTCCACGGCGACCATCACCGGCATGTCTTCGACTTCGAACTCGTAGATAGCTTCCATGCCGAGATCGTGGAAGGCCATGACGCGCGATTTCTTGATCGCCTTGGAGACGAGATACGCCGCACCGCCGACGGCCATCAGGTAAACCGCTTTGTAGTCGCGAATGGCTTCGATTGCCACCGGTCCGCGCTCCGATTTGCCGACCATCCCCAGCAGTCCGGTTTCGCGAAGCATCTGGCGGGTGAATTTGTCCATGCGCGTCGAGGTCGTTGGCCCGGCTGGGCCTACCGCTTCATCTCTGACCGGATCAACCGGCCCGACGTAGTAGATAAAGCGATTGTTGAAGTCGACCGGAAGCTTCTCTCTGCGGTTAAGCATGGCGGTCATCCGCATGTGCGCGGCGTCGCGCCCGGTGAGCAGCTTGCCGCTGAGCAGCAGCACTTCGCCCGGCTTCCAGGTGGCGACATCCGCGCGGGTGATGGTGTCGAGGTTGACGCGACGAGCGCCCACAGGATCGTAGGTGAGCGTTGGCCAGTCCTCCAGCGATGGCGGCTCTAGCGCGACCGGCCCGCTGCCGTCGAGCACGAAATGCGCATGACGGGTGGCGGCACAGTTGGGAACCATCGCGATTGGCAGATTGGCGGCGTGCGTGGGATAGTCCTTCACCTTCACATCGAGGACCGTGGTCAGTCCGCCCAGTCCCTGCGCGCCGATGCCCAACGCATTGATCTTCTTGTAGAGCTCGACGCGCAATTTTTCCGCAGTCGTCTTGGGGCCACGCGCGATCAGATCCTGAATATCGATGGGCTCCATCAACGACTCTTTGGCCAACAGCATGGCTTTTTCGGCGGTGCCGCCGATGCCGATGCCGATAATTCCCGGCGGACACCAGCCTGCGCCCATCGTCGGAACGGTCTTCAGCACCCATTCGACAATGGAGTCGGAGGGATTGAGCATGGCGAACTTCGCCTTCGCCTCGGAGCCGCCGCCCTTGGCCGCGACGATCACTTCCAGCTTGTCGCCCGGAACGATCGTCATGTTGATCACCGCAGGCGTATTGTCCTGGGTGTTCTTGCGCGCTCCCGCAGGGTCGGCGAGGATGCTGGCGCGCAGCTTGTTGTGCTCGTGGAGATAGGCGCGGCGCACGCCTTCGTTGACCATGTCTTCCACGCTCATGGTCGCGTCCCATTGCACCTTCATTCCGACCTTGAGGAAGACGGTGACGATGCCGGTGTCCTGGCAGATCGGCCGGTGGCCTTCGGCGCACATGCGCGAGTTGATGAGCAACTGCGCGATCGCATCGCGCGCGGCTGGTGACTGCTCCTTGTCATACGCGCGCGTCATGGCCTGTATGAAGTCGACGGGATGGTAGTAGGAGATGAACTGTAGCGCATCAGCAATGCTCTGGATAAGATCGTCTTGTTTAATGATTGTCATAAGGGCCTGCGGCGACGCAAGAAGTATACCGGCCAGATGAACGCCGGCTTGTGATCTGTGAACATTGGCGATGTTTACCGCCCGGCGCAATCTGACAGCCGCCAGCCTGACCAAGGATCGTATAAAGTATTGACCGGAAGGAGCTGGCAGATGAGTGTTACTTTGGCGTACCCCCGTTCCGATGGTCTGGGCCTGCCACCGTTGCCTTACGATTCCTGGAAGGGAACTCTGGCGACTCTGCACATGTGGACGCAGATTGTCGGCAAGGTTCGCCTGGCGCTGACGCCCCTGGTGAATCACTGGTGGAATGTGCCGCTCTACGTGAGCGCGCGCGGTCTGACGACTTCCGTTATGCCGTATGAGAACGGAGACGTCGAGATATGGTTTGATTTCATCGATCACAAACTGCGGATCGAGACTTCTGATGGCAACGCCGCAGAACTGGCTCTAAAGCCCCAGAGTGTGGCCGAGTTTTACCGGTCGGTGATGGCGGCGCTGGCTGACCTGGGCGTTCACGTAAAGATCTGGACGACGCCGTGCGAACTTCCGCCTGAAAGGACGATTCCGTTCGAAAAAGATAACGAGCACAAGTCGTACGACGCCGAGTCGGCGCAAAAGTTCTGGCACATTCTGGTCTGGGCGGAGGACGTCCTTAAGGAGTTCCGCGCGCCGTTTCTGGGCAAAGCTAGCCCTGTTCATTTCTTCTGGGGAAGCTTCGATCTGGCGGTCACGCGTTTTTCCGGCAGGCGCGCGCCGGAGCGGCCGGACGCCGATAAAATCACGCGTGAGGCCTACTCGCACGAAGTCAGTAGTGCCGGCTTTTGGCCGGGTGGCGGGGACATCAAGGGCCCGGCTTTTTATTCCTACGCTGCGCCGGAGCCGGCAGGCTTTGCGAATCAAGCGGTACGTCCCGAAACTGCTTTTTACCATCCGGAGATGAAGGAGTTCCTGCTGATGTACGATGACGTGCGCACGGCAGCTTCTCCCAGAGCAGCGTTGATGGAGTTCCTGCAGAGTACCTACGACGCGGCCGCGAAT
>JBEKQY010000320.1:0-3996 GCA_049519235.1 Candidatus Korobacteraceae bacterium
ACTCGGACGAGCCCAGCGCTGATGCGGGCGCGCTGCCGCTGTGGTTCCTGGCCAAGCTCAGCCGCACGCGGACCGAGGTCGCGCTCAGCGGCGAAGGCGCTGACGAGTTGTTCGGCGGATATTTGACTTATCGGGCCAGCCGCATCGCCGCCAATCTGCGGCTGTTGCCCGCGAGCGCGCTTCGTCTGGGGCAGTGGATGATGCAGGCGTGGCCCGTTTCCGACGAGAAGATCGGCATCGAGTACAAAGTCAAGCGGCTTCTGGCGGGCAGCTTGATGTCCGCTGAGCGCGGCCATGTCTTCTGGAATGGCACCTTCTCCGATACCGAAAAGCAACGCCTGACCTCGGATCAGCTTCCATTAACGCTGGATCGCGTTCTGGCCGAGCTTCGCGCGCAATTGGGCAGAAACGGCGCCGACCTAAACGCCTATCTGTGGTTCGACCAGAAGTACTATCTGCCGGATGATATTCTGGTGAAGTCGGACCGCATCAGCATGGCCCATTCGCTGGAGGTGCGGCCGCCCTTTCTCGACCACCGCATTGTCGAGTTTGCCAACCGGCTCCCGGCATTACTGAAGATTGCGGGCTCACGGCAAAAGGTGGTTCTCCAGCATCTGATGAAAGACAAGCTGCCGCATTCGGTGCTGCACCGGCCGAAGATCGGTTTCGACATTCCGGCGCATGAGTGGTTGCGCGGACCATTGCGGACCCTGCTGGTAGAAAGCCTGCGCGACGGCGCCGCGGAATATCCGGAAATCTTTCGTCCCGATGTGCTGGAGGCCCATTTACAAGATCATTTGGAAAGGCGAGTAAACATTGGCTATCACCTATGGGGATTGATGATTCTGTTGTTGTGGATGAAAAAGTGGAGCATTCGGCCACCGAAGCCCGCCACAGCGACCCAGTTGGTTTCCGTTACCGGAGTTGGAGCCTATACCTAGCCCTGCTGTTGATCGCGGGATCGGTATACCTGAGCGGGATCATCTCTCCTCCTTCGCTGCAAGACGATGTGGATTCCGTGCAGGCGCAGATCGCCCGCAACATGCTGACCACGGGCGATTGGGTCACGGCCCGCCTGGATGGAGTCGCCTATCTCGAAAAGCCGCCTCTCATCTACTGGCTGATGGCCTGCTCCTACAAGGTGTTTGGGGTCCACGACTGGTCGGCGCGGCTGCCCGTCGCGCTGTTCTCGGTGGGACTTTGCCTGCTGACCGCGGCCTTCGGCATCTGGGCCTGCGGCAGAAAGGCTGGCTTCTATGCCGGCTTATGTATGGCGACGTGCGTCGGTCTGTACCTGTTTACGCGCGTTCTCATTCCTGACGTCATTCTTACTTTCACCATCACGGTGGCGATGTGGGCGCTGCTGCGCGTGACCGACGAAGAAGAGACCCATCCTCGCGCCTGGGCAATCGTTCTTGCTGCGAGTCTCGGGACGGGCTTGCTGCTGAAGAGCCTCATCGGTGTGCTGTTTCCCGCGGCCGCGGCTGTTATCTATCTGTTCCTAACCAAGCAGCTATTTCAGGCGCGAACCTGGAAGCGGCTTCATCCTTTCAGCGGACTGCTTGTCATTCTGCTGATCGCCGTCCCCTGGCATGTGCTGGCGACGCTGCGCAACCCGCCATATTTTTCGCTGTCGATGCACAGCGCCCCTGGCCAGTACAACGGCTTCCTGTGGTTCTTCTTCATCAACGAGCAACTGCTGCGCTTCCTGAACCTGCGCTATCCGCGCGACTACAACACGGTTCCTCGCCTCTGGTTCTGGCTGTTCCATCTGGCGTGGCTGTTTCCCTGGAGCGTGTACTTCCCGGCGATCGCGAAGTTGTCATTCCGGCCTAGCGATCGCGGCGGACGCACCCGCTTGCTGGCCCTGTGCTGGACGGGCTTTGTGCTGATATTCTTTACGTTCTCCACGACCCAGGAGTACTATTCCATGCCGTGCTATCCGGCACTGGCCCTGTTGCTGGGCTCGGCGATGGCGGTGGACGGCGTTTGGATCCGGCGGGGTACGAAGGTCCTGACTGTAATCGCTTCCTGCGCCGCGGCAGCAGCTATTGTAATCCTGATTCTGGTCCGCAATGTGCCTACGCCGGGGGACATCTTCAGCGCTCTGACTTTGCATCCGTCAGCTTATACCTTGTCGCTGGGACACATGGAAGACCTGACGTTGCAGTCGTTGGCTTACTTGCGCGTGCCGCTTCTGCTGGCGGCCATCGCCTTTGTAATTGGCGCCGTCGGGACATTTCGCGCCGGAGCCAAGCGCGCGTTTGTATGCGCCGCATTGATGCTGCTGCTGTTCTTCCAGGCTGCGCGTCTGGCGCTGGTAACTTTCGATCCCGACCTGTCCTCGCGCCCGTTGGCGGAAGCGATCTTGCACTCGCCCCAGGGCAGGCTCATCGTTGATCGCCATTATTATGCGTTCTCGTCGATCTTCTTCTACACTAATCGCACGGCGCTGCTGTTGAATGGCCGCGTGCTCAATCTGTCCTACGGCTCGTATGCGCCAGGCGCGCCCGATGTTTTCATCGACGACGCGCAATTTAAGGAACTTTGGTCCACTTCCGACAGATTTTACTTGGTGGCCAATGAATGGGCGTTGCCGAGGCTGGAACGGCTGGTCGGGCGGGACGAACTTAATATGGTTGCGGAAAGCGGCGGAAAGTTCCTGGTTACCAACCTCCCGCTTCCTAACTCGACGCTGCCAGCAGACGCGGAACACACCCAGCGCCTTGGGTGGAGCGAGCCTTGGCAAAGGTCAGCCCTGCGCGGGACTCCGCGATCATCATCGGAGCAGTTCTGGGCTGACCGTTGCGAGTTACCTTCGCAAGTTCTGGGCCTTATCCGGGGTCCCCATTTCGCGCCCCGCCGCAGGGCGGGCGAGATGGGGTGGATTAATCCTGCAACCCTGCCGCAAACCCGGTATATTCTTTCCAGTAGGCACTTATTGGTGTCGAACCAAGCCGGCGAGACCGGCTTTCCGAATGACTGTGTTGCGACTGCCGTGCAGCGACCTCGAAGCGGTGGCAGTAGCGTTCCAGGAGCCTCGCTACACTGTATAAGCCCTGAGGAGGATGCATGAGAATTGCAGTGCTGGGAGGAGACGGTTACTGCGGATGGGCGACCGCATTGTATTTGTCCAAGCAGGGACATCAGGTCGCCATTGTCGACAGCTTTGTCCGCCGTCAATGGGATTTCGATCTCGGGGTTGAGACCCTGACGCCAATTCGTTCTCTCCGCGACCGGTTGCAGGCGTGGAAAGATCTCACCGGCAACGTGATTGACGTCTTCGTCGGCGACATGACCGACTACCCGTTTCTCTCCGCCCACATCCGCGACTTCGAACCCGATACCGTCATCCATTTCGCCGAGCAGCGTTCGGCGCCCTATTCCATGATCGACCGCGAGCATGCCACCTTCACTCAGGTCAACAACCTGGTCGGCACGCTGAACCTGCTCTTCGCGCTGCGCGAGTTCAACTCTGACTGCCATCTGGTGAAGCTGGGCACCATGGGCGAATATGGCACGCCCAACATCGACATCGAAGAGGGATACATCCGCATCAAGCACAACGGCCGGACCGACTCGCTCCCCTTTCCCAAGCAGCCCGGCTCGTTCTATCACCTCTCCAAAGTCCACGACAGCCACAACATCATGTTCTGCTGCAAGGCGTGGGGACTCCGAGCCACGGACCTGAATCAAGGTGTCGTTTACGGCACCACCACCGATGACACCGCGCTCGACGAAGCGTTGATTAATCGCTTCGATTACGACGAGATCTTCGGCACGGCGCTGAATCGTTTTTGCATCGAGGCCGCAGCCGGCCATCCCATCACCGTCTATGGCACCGGCGGGCAGACGCGTGGCTTCCTGGACATTCGCGACACCATTCGCTGCGTCGAGATTGCCTGCCTGAATCCCGCCGAGCCCGGCGAGTTCCGCGTGTTCAATCAGTTCACCGAGCAGTTCTCGGTGCTGGAACTGGCGCAAATGGTGCAGGCC
>JBEKQY010000321.1:0-3976 GCA_049519235.1 Candidatus Korobacteraceae bacterium
ATGCCTTCCCAATGGCTCCCATCAAGTCTTGCAGGGTGGCGATGGGAACGAACTCGCGGGCGCCTTTGCCATGCTCGACAATGCCGCAGATGCGGAACGGGTGATGGAGGGTTTCGATGGTGTCGCCGACCTTGAGATGCTTGGAGGCGGCCTTCAGGTCGTCGATGATCATGTCGTACGGACCCTGAAACGGTCCGCCGGACAGGTAGCGGAATCCGCCGCTCACCGCGTCAAACGATTGCAGATCGATGCCGTAGAGGATCTCGACCGTTCCTGCCGTCGTAACCTGCATGACCACGGGAGCCACGGCGGTGACGTGCGGCAGTTGAGCGATCTTGCCGGCGACTTTCACCGAGACTGGTGCGCTGGTCAAGCCCATAATCAAGGATGAGCCCGGAGGTTGCACCATGATGTCGGCGCCAATTCCCACCTGCCGGCTGCTGCTGTCGTTCAGAATGCCGAGCAGGATGCCGACAATCAGCAGGATAAGGGTGACCTCGACCGCAACCGCAACCACGCTGATGATGGTGCGAAACGGCCGATGTACCAGGTTGGCAAGGATCATCCGGTTCGTCATGGGGAAGCTCGATTGTATAAGATGCGGCGGCGAACTCTGCAGCGCATGGCGCAACTCCCAGCGGCAGCTACCCCAGCGGGGTAGTGGGTCTCTATAACATACGAACCCACTACCCCCAGCGGCAGTTACTTGACAGGATGCGGGTCGCAGGATATAAAGAGCGTCGTCCAAGTGCGAGTTTCGGGAGGCAAGATGCGTCGTCTACTGGTGTTCCTCACATGTTTCCTGGGTTTTGTTCTCTCAGCGGCCGTGGCGCAGGACGTAACCAAAGTGGAGGGGGGACCCGAGACCCATAAAGTGATCCTCGACAATGCCCACGTGCGCGTCCTTGACGTCCACGTTCCACCAGGGCAGAAAATCGCCATGCACTCCCATCCGGCAAACGTCGTCTACTATGTGACCGATGCCAAGGTCAAGGTCACCTCTCCTGATGGAAAAACTCGAGTGGTAGAGATCAAAGCCGGTACAGCCGCCTGGAACGGGCCAGTGACACATGCCGTAGAGAACGTCGGCACCAGTGAAATTCACCTTGTGCAGACCGAACTCAAGAACGAAACCGGCGGGAAAATGTCTGAGGAGAAGAAGTAAGTAGGCAGCTCTCTGGATCACGCGAGACTTGCCGCTCTTGCGGGATGCTTGCGATTCACGGCCCGGACCCCCTCGCGCCATCGTTCGTCGATCTGAACCACGGTCCATTCGACGCGCGGCGAAAGATAACGGAGCAGAACGTCAGTTGCTGGATGCACGCGCAGGGCTGGAGCCACCAGATACAGCAAAGGCGGAGCGCTGGAAAGATCGCGTCCGGCAAAATAGCCGTTGCGCGTAAACTCGCCGTGCTGCTGATGCCAGCGGACACGCGCCCAATAGTCCAGCCCCTGGAGCGGCAAATGGATGTCCTCATTCGCTTTCAGCTCCAGGACGGCCAGCCGGCCATCCCGGGTGCAAGTCAGCACATCCAGCATGGCGCGATCGATGGCGGCAAAAGCCGGCACTTGTGAATAGACAAAGCGGCCGTCGAGCCGCTCATCAATAGCGCGAACCTCGCGCGTGATGAGGCTTTCCAGCCAGCGCTCGGGCGCAATGCGGAAGAACAGATTGGTGTGGGAGCCGCCCGGCCGGCGCTGCTCGACGATGCGTTGCAGCAGTTCGCGGAAGAGCGCCTCACTGTGCTGGTCGAGTTCATACTCGGCTGGCGCCACGCCAAAAATGATTGACTCCCGGTTACGGAATGAGCCGGAGACCGGCGTCAGGCAAGCCCGAGCAAACTCCAGCCCATAAAGCCGAAAAATGATTTCTGAGGCAGACTCAACCGTGATCTCTGCGGCCGGCGCCAGCGCATGGATGCGGGCGATGGAGGTGGCGAAGCGTTCCTGGGCTGCCGGTACATCAATCGCGTGCGTGAGCCGGCTGATGATGTTGCCACTGTCGGCGGCGTCGATGGACTCGCACATCTCGGAGCGCTCGTCGAGCTCATAGAGTTGCCACTTCGCGGCATCGCCATTCAGGTTGGCGGCGCGCTGCCGCACAATCTCCGAGCGGCCCGGCGGCAGAAAGAGCTTCAGCCCCTCAACCAGCGCCTGCCCCGCGCGATGCTGCCGTTGGTAGTCCATCCAAAGAATGCCGAAGGTGAGCGCCGCATCCACCGCCGACTGCGTCTCCTCCGCATTGACCCCAAGCACGGCAAACGCCGATTGCCCCGCTCGCAGCAAGCCCCGCGTGTAAACCGGACTGAACGAATGCTCCAAATCGGGGCTGCCGCTGAGATGTTCCAGTTTGAATCCCGGGTACTCGCGCCGAAGCACGCGTTCCAGCAGAGATTGATAGCGCGCCCGCGCCGCACGCTTCAAGGTGCCAGCGCGCCGATCGCGATCGGCGCAAATCTCCAGCAGATTAGGCTGCGATTGTCCGAAGCGCAGCGCTTGCAAGCGCAAGCTGCCGTCCCTGATTTCAGCGTCGATTACTCGCCGCACCACGTTGCGCTCCTCCGACCAGATGTGAAGAATGCATTTCCCTTCGCCGGAAACCGAATATCTCGCCGTGCTGAAGTCGAACAGGACTTCGCCGTCTTCGAGCGCGACGGCTTGGCCCGCGTCGGCCAGAAACTGCTCCAGCAGATCAGCCAGGCATTCAGCGGAAATGGAAATCGTTTGCAGGGAGATAGCCCAGATTGAGTTTAGCGAACTTACGGTGCCCGTACACGCTCGATGAGCACAGCACTGTGTGATAATTGAACAGTCCGCGATCTAGCTGCGGATTCCACATTTCCCATTTCTTGCGAAAACATTGAGCGTTAACAGTCGCGGCGTCTTCGCGCGCCGTCGAGCATCCAATGAAGAGTAACTATGGACAATAACTTTTTCTTCGCGCGCTACGGGCTGGCGCAAGCTGACATCGAGCGCTATTTGGCCGCGGCACTCTCGGCGGGCGGCGATTTCGCCGACCTCTACTTCGAATATCAGACTTCCACGTCCGTTTCGCTTGACGAAAGTATGGTGAAGTCGGCTACGCAAGGCATTTCCGTTGGCTGCGGCGTCCGCGTGCTCTCAGGCGAGCGTACTGGCTATGCCTACACCGACGACCTTTCGCAGGAGCGCATCCTGCACGCCGCGCGGACGGCGGCGCTCATCGCTCGCGGCCCGGCGAAGCAGCCGGTGGTCGGCCTCACCGACAAGCCGGCGCACAATCTTTATCCCGTGCCGCTGCCGTCGGTGGAAGCCGATGTGTTGGCCAAGGTCGAACTGGTACAGCGTGCGGACAAGGCGGCGCGCGACTACGATCCGCGCATTCACGAAGTGCGCGTGAGCTATGCCGACGAGCTGCGCAAGATTCTGGTGATCGGTTCTGATGGCAGTTTTGCCGAGGACGCCCAGCCGCTGGCGCGGATGAGCGTCTTCTGCATTGCCAAGTCGCAAGAGGCTGGCTCCGCGCGCGGCACTGCCGGCGGCGGTGGGCGCGTGCCGCTGGACTACTTCCAGGGCGAGGCCTCGCCGGAACACTTCGCCAAAGAAGCAGCGCGGCAAGCCATCATCCAGCTTGACGCACGCCATGCGCCGGCGGGCGAGATGGAAGTTGTGCTCGGCCCGGGATGGCCGGGGATCCTGCTGCACGAGGCCATCGGTCACGGCCTGGAAGCCGACTTCAATCGCAAGAAGACGTCAGCATTTTCGGGAATGCTGGGACGGCGCGTGGCCAGCGACAAGTGCACTGTGGTGGACAACGGCACCATGCCGGGCCGTCGCGGATCGCTCAATGTCGATGACGAGGGCAATCCGACCGAGAACACGGTGCTGATCGAAAAAGGCATTCTGAAGGGATATCTTTCGGACAAGCTGTCGTCGCGGCTGATGGGCATTCCCAACACCGGCAATGGCCGCCGCGAGAGCTACCAGCACATTCCCA
>JBEKQY010000322.1:0-3882 GCA_049519235.1 Candidatus Korobacteraceae bacterium
CGGTTGTACCACCTGGGCCGCCCATAACCGCGGAGATCACGGAATTCGACACTACCGCCAGACCGCAAGAGCAATGTGTGCGAACTATCGGGCACGGTTCTCACGCAGACACTTCAGCCGTGGCGAACAGGGCCGAAAACGAATGGGGCTGTAGCCTCGGGGGACTGTAAATCGGCTTGTCAGACGTTAGCAGAAGCAATAGTCAGGTTGCTAAATGCTAATTGCTAACTGCTAATTGCTAGTAAGAAGGTCACGAAGATGGCCGCAAAGGGTGGTGGGGGTTGGGAGGTAGATTTCATCATGCGGGGATTGTTCTAGCTGGGGTACTGCTGCTCTCCCTTCCCTCAGCCGCGCAGATTACCATTGGCGACGACCTGAGCCTGAATGCCACTGGCAGCGTCTCCGCCGGGTACACGGCCGATTACGGCAATCAGATTGAGTCCAGCCATGGCCTGGGAGTTGGCGGCAGCGCCGCGCTGGGCGGTTTCTTCTACAATCCCAGTTTCCTCTCCTTCAACGTGGATCCTTATTATAACCAGTCCCGTAGCAACTCCGGCTTCGGGTCGGTGACCAATGCGACGGGCGTGGCGCTGGGCAGCGCCATCTTCAGCGGCAGCCACTTTCCCGGTTTCGTCGACTATTACAACAACTACGACACCACGGGAAACTACGGAATCCCCGGCATTGCCAGCCTGAATACCAACGGCAGCAACCAAGGCTTTGGCATCGGCTGGGGCGCCTACCTTGCCGGCCTGCCTACGCTCACCGTGGGCTATCAGATGGGGAGCAACAATTATTCCCTGTATGGCACCAATGAAAATGGGAGCTCAAACTTCAAGTCTTTTAACCTCAATTCCAGCTACAGCATTGCAGGATTCGGTTTAGGTGCCGGCATCGCTCACGGAACGGCGAATGCGCTGATTCCCGGCGTCATCCTGGGCGGGCAGTCGGAAACCTCGAATTCGGACACCACCAGTTACGTTTTCAGCGCCTCGCACCCGCTGTTCTGGAATGGCAGCTTCTCCTCCAACTTCAACCGCACCAACCTGAACTCTAACTATCTGGGTTACAGCTTCAACGGCAACATTGATTTGGTTTCGGCGAACGTCGGCCTGCATCCCACCAACAAGCTGAGCTTTTTTCTCGATAGCGACTACACTGACAACCTTAGCGGCTCGTTGTACCAGGCCATCATTCCCAGCACCTCCAGCACCAGTGCGGTGTCCACCTCAGCATCGACCGCGGGAGTGTTGGGCGGGCTGCAAGACCCCCAACAGTCCTCCCACGCCTGGGATTTCCTGTTTAACACCGACTATGCCTTTGCCAAGAACCTGCAAGCCCAGGGGGAGTTCGAACGCCGCGAGCAGGCCTATCTGGGGACGAGCTACGGCTCCAACCTGTATAGCGCCGGGGTCTATTACAGCCGCCAGATCGCCGGCGGCTTCCTCGGCTCTTCCGTCAACGTCATCGACAGCACGGTCGACGGCAGCAGCCAGAACGAACTGGGCTTCAGTGTCAATGCCAACTACAACCGGCGCATCGGCAAGTGGCTGGTGGGAGGCTTTTTCAGCTACGCTCAGAACGTAGCCACGTTTCTGATCGCTTATACGACCTCGTTCTACAATTTCTCCGGAAATGTGAGCCGCCGCTTCGGAAGCTGGTACTGGACCGCCAGCGCTGGAGGCGGCAGAAGCGGCCTGACGGATCAGCCCGGAACCAGTAGCAGCACCGAGACCTTCGGCACCAGTCTCGGGACCCGGAAGTTCGCTTTCAGTGGAAACTACTCCAAATCCGATGGCAACTCGCTGGCCAGCGGCGGCGGGCTGATTTCCACGCCGCTTCCGCCCATCATACCTTCCAGCCTGTTGATCCTCTACGGAGGTACCAGCTATTCGTTTACCGCCTCCACCTCCCCGGTACGCAACTTTACCGCCGCCGCCGACTATGTGAAGGCCAAGGACAACCTGAGCAATCTCGGCGTCACCTCCTGGAACAATTACGAGCAGGAGGATGCTTATTTCCAGTACCAATTCAGGCAAGTCGGTCTCAATGCGGGATACACCCGCCTGGTCCAGGGTTTTAGCGCCTCGGGAACCCCGCCAGCTTCGTTCGCTTCGTTCTATATTGGTGTGTACCGATGGTTCAACTTCTTCTAAAGGGACGGGGCGAGGCACATTTGAGACTGGCGTGGTACATCGTTGTGGGGCTGTTGTTGACCGCTCCGACGCTGGCGGCCGCGAGTAAGCCCAAGACTACCCAAGTCGAAGTCCCGGAGCTGCTGCTGGAGGGCGGGCGTAAGCTCACCTACGAACGCAGCTTCACCTCCGATCGCGACGTCCGTGGCAAGCCCGGCTTTTTCACCCGCGTCTTCGACTTCGTGGTCGGTGCGCCGGACGTCCACTTCCTCGTCCGTCCCTATAGCGTGGTCGAGGACTCGCGCGGCCGCATCATCGTCACCGATCCCGGCGCGCAGGGCGTCCACATCTTCGATCCCACGCAGCAGAAATACAAGTTCATCGAGCGCAAGGACAAGAACAAGGACGCGATGCTGGCGCCGCAATGTGTCGCGGTGGACGACAAGGACAACGTCTACGTCACCGACTCCGAGTCGGGCAAGATTTTCGTCTTCAATGCGGAGGGAAAGTATCAGCGCGCCCTCGGCAGCCTGAAGGGCGGCGAAGGCTTCTTCAAGCGCCCGACGGGAATCGCCATCGACTCGGCGGAACAGCGCATTTATGTGACCGACACGCTGCGCAACAAGATCTTCGTGCTCGACATGAATGGCAGCGTCCTGCAGACCATCGGGCAGACCGGCGACCAGCAGACGGAATTCAACTATCCCACGGAGTTGCGCCTGGATGGCAAGGACCTGGTGGTGGTCGACGCCATGAACTTCCGCGTGCAGGCCCTGGACCGCTCCGGCCAGTTCCAGTACTCCATCGGCAGTATCGGCGACAGCGCCGGTTCCATGTTCCGGCCCAAGGGGATCGGCATTGATTCCGAAGGTCACCTCTATGTGGTCGAGGCATCGCACGACCTGGTCCAGGTGTTCAACCGCGAGGGCCAGCTCTTGTACTACTTCGGACAAGAAGGCTCGGGCTTCGGCGACTTCCGCCTGCCCACCGGCCTGTTCATCGACCACAACGATCGCGTCTTCGTAGTCGATTCCTACAACCACCGCGTGCAGATGTTTCAGTACTACGCCCTGAAACAGGCCAGGGGAGGCGCGCAGTGAAATTGCGCTTCTTCCTGGCTGGGATGGTGAGCTTAGCGCTCGCCGGAATGATGTTGGGCCAGGTTAAGTCGGGCCAGACCCCCGCTCCTGCGTCAGCCCCCAAGGGCGGCGACGTAATTGGGATGCACGATTTGTCGCCCGGCGGCCCATCTCCCCTTAAGGGCACCCGCGTCGGCTCGTGCACCTACTGCCACGTCCCGCACTCCGGCAATGGAAACATGGCTCCGCTGTGGAACCAGAAGCTGTCCAAAGCAACTTACGACACCTACACCAGCACAACCTACGTCAACAAGAACAACCAGCAGATGCCGCTGGGTAGCGTGAGCGGACTGTGCCTGAGCTGCCACGATGGTACGGTCGCGGTCGGCGATACTGTGCTGTTCGGCCAGATGCCGACCCGGGGAAGCTGGAACCAGGGCGACAACTTTGGAACACATCTTCAGGGCTCGCATCCCTTCAGCCTGGTCAAGCCGTTGCACGACAACATTGACTTGACCTCCACTCTGGTTTCGTCAGGCAAGAGCGCCGACAAGATCGGCGCCGTCCAACTGGTCAACGGAGATGTGGAATGCACCTCCTGCCACAATCCGCACGTGCAAGCCATCGATAAGGTGTCGTCGAATTTTCTGGTACGCGACGCCTCCAAT
>JBEKQY010000323.1:0-3865 GCA_049519235.1 Candidatus Korobacteraceae bacterium
ACCATTCCGGCATCCACCCCGGAACCAGTATGCTGGCAAGACATAGAAGTACTATTGAAAAGGCTGCCAGCGAAATCGCAAAGCGCTTCCGCCCATGCCATCTTGCGAAAGTCCAGATTAACATCGGCAGCAGTATCGGAAGCGCAACATGGGGCTTGCCCGTAGCGAGAGCAGCTACCATGCCTGCCAGAACCAGCCGCTCCGAACGAAGCAATGCAAACGCGCCGACAGCTAGGCCGAAAAATAGCAAGGTGGGATGGCATTCTTGCAAGGCAAAGACAGTCGGATAGCTGGCGAAGGTGAGAACGCTATAGAGCGCGGTTCTCCCGTCCCACTTTGCCCGTAGCCAACCGACTGAAAGCGCGACAAGAGCTGCGAACAAGCAAAGTGCTACCTGCTTGGCGGTGCCGGAGTCAAGTAGGGCCAGCGGCAGAACCGGAAATGTGGCGTAAACAGGATAGGCGAATCGCTGCCTGACCGGGGTACCGAGAACTTTAGCGGTTACGCCATATGCTGCAATCTCATTCTGTTCTGTGACTTCGGGACTGTACGGGTCAATGTGGTGGAGGATGCTCCTGCTTGCGTTCCACAGCGGGTAAAAGTTGTTGATGATTCCCGGCTTGAACCAGAAGGCGGGAATAGATGCAAGCGTAAGTGCGTAATCCCAAGTTGCCATCAGGCACAGGAGAGCCAAGATTGCGGTGCGGGGCTTCATTTGGTGACCTTACTGGGCCGACTGCCAAAAACGCAACCTAAATCAGGATTTCCTTCTTGACCTCGAAAACGGCGATAGAGTGCCCCCATTTCCCCTGTTGCAACGATTGAAAACCGATAACGGACGAGACTGGCATAGTACGAAACGCTTCGGCCCGGGGTTTACAGCGGCGCTTAAGGATAACTCTCGGCTTTTGCCAGTTAGTGATGACCAATTTGTCTATATTCCCATTAGCGATCCGGCTCCGCCTAAGGATGCCAGGTAATCCCTGGTGGCCCGGTATGTGCGAGGGCGCATCTGATTCGGCCTCAATCGAAATATGTTAGAAAGGACATCGATGCCGAATATGTCACACTCGCCCTCAGGGACAGTCACCCCAAACGCCAGCACCTCGTGGACTGGTTTGGCGCGCACCGTCTGCTCTTTTCCGGCTATGTGCATGTTTGTGCTGGTCGCAGCAACCTTTCGGTTTTCTGCGCGAGCCATCGCCGAGCCCGACATCTGGTGGCATATGCGCAACGCCGCTTATCTTCTGCAACACCACACTTTTCCGGACACGGACATGTACTCGCTGGCGGCGGCAGGGTCGCCCTGGATGAACTTCGAATGGTTGTCAGAAGTTCCCTACCTACTAGGTTTCCGCGCTCTGGGATTGCGAGGACTTCTGGCGGTGTATTTCACGGTGCTGGTGCTGATTTACGCTGGCGTTTATTACCGCTCATTGCGTGCCGGCGCCAATTGCAAGAATGCTACCGTTACCACTCTGCTGGCTATTTTTCTGGGAGTCGTTTCTACCGGGCCTCGCATGCTGCTGTTCGGCTGGCTGTGTATGGTGGGGCTACTACTCGTGCTGGACCATTTCCAGAGCACTGGAAAGGGCCTTTGGCTGCTGCCGCCGTTGTTTGCCCTGTGGATCAATCTGCATGGTTCCTGGATCTTTGGCGTGGTGGTGGTGGCGATAATCATTGCCTCGGGCCTGGTGGAGGGCGAGTGGGGTCTGGTGGTGGCGCGCCGCTGGTCTCCGACGCAACCGAAGAAACTTCTGCTGGCCTTGGCCGCCTCGCTGGCCGCGCTCTTTGTCAATCCCTTCGGCTATAGACTCGTGTGGTATCCATTTGACCTTCTTTTCCACCAGCAGGGGGTGATGAAGTACGCCGAAGAGTGGCAGCCCGTGGACTTTAACGGGAACAATGGCGAGCTGGCGATGATCGTGATCCTCGCATTGCTGGCGGCCGCCTTGTTCTCCCGGCGCCGGTGGAAGCTGGATGAAGTGCTACTGATGGCGTTTGCCCTTTGGGCCGCGCTGTCCCATGTGCGCTTCTTGTTCTTTGCCGGCCTGATCATGATGCCCATTCTCGCGCCACGCCTAACACTGTTTCCGTCCTATCAGCGGGAGCTGGATAAGCCATGGCTTAACGCCGGCATTATGGCCGCTATCGTCGGGTGGGCGATCTTCTCCTTTCCCTCCGCAGCACAACTGCAACAGCAAGTGAACGAAGAGTACCCCACGGCGGCGCTGGAGTTTATGCAGCGACAGCAGATCGATGGAAGAATCTTCAACCACCTTGCCTGGGGGGGATACATGGAATGGTATGCGCCACAGTTGAAGCCTTTTATTGACACGCGCGGAGACATCTTCGTATACAACGGAGCGCTGGAGGACTTTCTGAGGGCTACTGCGCTGAAGCGCTCGTTCGAGATCCTGGACAAGTACAAGATCGACTATGCCTTCTTACCGCCGAAAGATCCACTGGCCTATCTCCTGGAGCACTCTCCGACATGGTATCCGATTTACAGCGACAAGGTCGCAGTGCTGTTTAAGCGGACGCCATGACCTGCAGGCAAAAGCGCATGAGCGGGGCATGGGGTAGCAGTGGGAGGTTAAACGTAAAGAGCACTCATGAGAATTCTGGTTACTGGCGGCGCTGGTTATGTCGGTAGTCACGCCATTCGCTCGTTGGCGCGGCATGGGCACCACGTCACCGTGTACGACAATCTGTCTACTGGCCACAGGTTTCTGGCGGACGGCTTTGAACTGATTGTCGCCGAACTCGACGATGCGCCCCGGCTTTCCCGGGCCCTCTCTAACGTAGAGCTGGTCATGCATTTTGCCGGAAGCGCCTACGTCGGCGAGTCAGTCCAGAATCCTCGAAAGTATTTTCACAACAACGGACAGAATGGCTTGGCGTTGGTTAACGCAGCAATCGATGCCGGTGTTCGCCATTTCATATTCTCTTCCTCGTGTGCGGTGTACGGCACGCCGGAGAAAGTACCGATCACTGAAGACACTCCCTGCCAGCCGGTCAGCCCGTATGGCGAAACGAAACTGTTCCTGGAACGCGTCCTCGATGCCTACAGCCGCGCCTATGATTTGCGAGCGGTTGCGCTCCGCTACTTCAACGCCGCAGGAGCGGACGAAAGCGGGGAAATCGGCGAACTACACCATCCAGAGACCCACTTAATACCTCTCGCGCTGGAAGCCGCTGCTGGATTGCGGCCACACCTGGAAGTATTCGGCAACGACTATCCCACGTTCGACGGAACCTGTATTCGGGATTACATCCACGTAACCGATCTGGGGGAAGCGCACGCGCTGGCGGCAGAGTTCCTGCAAAGCCAGAGCGGCGGCGCCTTCACCGCGCTGAACCTTGGCACCGGCGGCGGCCACTCGGTCCAGCAGGTCGTGACTGCGGTTGAGAATGCCAGCGGGCATTCCGTTCCCCTTCGTATAACAGCACGCCGGGCAGGAGATCCGCCAAGCTTGGTTGCCGATCCTACCCGTGCCCGGCAATGCCTTCACTGGACCGCAAAGCGGTCCCTGGAGGACATTGTTTCTTCCGCCTGGAGGTGGCTGAACAGCAGCAAGAGACAGCGTGTCAGTGCGGGAGATGCGAGCATTGGGGACGAACATGCTCCTGGTTTTCTGCGATGAGGATGGTCCGCTTGGCGGCCATGGCAGTCATGGTCGGTCTCATTCTTGATCTTGCAGAACCGATTGCCAATTACGCGCGCGGGGCTAAGAGATGCCGGTGACGTAACTTCGATTGTGTAAAAAGCGAGAGGGTGTAAGTTGGCTTTGGCCTCACAAGCTAAAGCCCCTTGGAAAAGGAGACTTACACCCATGGCGAAGGTTACACCCATCACCGAGCA
>JBEKQY010000324.1:0-3855 GCA_049519235.1 Candidatus Korobacteraceae bacterium
TGGTTACGCTCTGCCCTGGTTACATTGCCGGCTTGCGGTCCCTTTTGACCTTCAACGATCTCGAACTCGACCTGATCGCCTTCCTGTAGGCTCTTGTAGCCTTCCGAGTTAATCGCGCTGTAGTGGACGAACACATCCGCGCTGCCGTCGTCACGGCCGATGAAGCCAAAACCTTTGGCGTTATTGAACCACTTTACGGTCCCTTTCAATCTCACTTTCTGTCTTCCTCGGGCAAAGCCCAACAGCACCCAGTTCGCGGGCGCTGGTCTTGATTTGCGTCCATCAGGATGAGCCCAGAAACCAAAGTCCGGAAAAGGGGGTTCCCCCACAGGAACCATTGGCGTGGTGATCGGAGCCTGCTTGAACTGCCTACCTCAAGTATGCTCCCGTTTCGTGGTGGTGTAAAGAGAGTATATAGCCAAGGGCAGCATTCTCATCAGTTTCGACATTTTCACGACCGGAAGGCCACGCGAAGTCCCCAGGTCCAGTATCGCCATTGCTCTCTACCGCTTGCTGTGCCGCAGCGACTCTGCCAGCCACAAGACCCCGGCGATTGCCTTGCCGTCGCGAATTTTGCCCGACAAAACCATCGCAATCACCTGCGATAGAGGAAGGAGCTGGTATTCGATGCTTTCGTCGGCTTCGGGCTGAGCGTCGCCTGGAGTCAAGTTGCGGGCCAGGTAAATCGTCATGGTCTCGCTCAGAAATCCGGGGCTGGGATAGAAGAAGAGAGCGCGCTTCCATTCGCGGGCGCGATATCCGGTTTCCTCCCGCAGTTCGCGTTTGGCGGCGGCGAGGGGTTTCTCGCCCGGATCGATGCTGCCCGCGGGCAGCTCCCACAAATAATCACGCACGGCGTATCGGTATTGGCGCTCCAACAGGACGAGCGGCTCATCGCCGGCTTCGTCGATGGCAAGCACCACGACGGAGCCGGAATGATGAACGACGTCGCGGCGGGCGATGATGCCGCTGGGCTCCTTCACCTTGTCGGAGGTCACCTTGAAGACCTTGCCGTCGAAAACAAGCTTGGACGACAGAACTTGCAGACGGTGCTTCTGAGCTTTGCGGGAGGACTCGGATTGCGCGCGTTTCCGGATTGTCATGTTCAACAATATAGGCCAGATCGCACGTCGAATTTCTCCGCAGCGAAATATCGCTGGGCGATTCGAAAAGCAGGTCCCTCCGTTCGGACTAAAGTCCTCGGTCGGGATGACAAGCCGTGGCGGGCAGATCACACGCGGCGTCGATCCATCAAAAATAATTGCGGAGGTGGCCGAAGCTGGCGACCTCGAGCAGGCGGCCGGTGCCGATGCCGGAGCGAAGCTCGCCGCGCTCCAGCATCCAGGTGTTGTGATGGGGGACGAAGACGGCGTGCAGGCCGGCCTCGAGCGCAGGGTTGATGTCGGAACTGGGGCTGTTGCCGATCATCCATGTCTGCTCGCGTACGAGGGCATATTTTTCGACGAGGGAGTTGTAAGCGTGGGCATTCTTTTCGGCGACGACCTCGATCGCGGTGAAATGTTCTTTCAGGCCGGAGCGCTCGAATTTGCCGGTTTGCTCTGTGATGTTGCCCTTGGTCACCAGAAAGAGATGATGGCGCTGCGCGAGATCGGCCACGGTTTCCGGGACTTCCGGCAGCAGCTCCATGGGATGCTCGGCGATGGCGTAGGCGAAGCCGCGAATAGTGTCGTGCAGCGGAGGGGTGAGCGGCTCAACCGATAGCTGCTCGAAACATTTGACTAGCGCCAGTGCGAAGCTGTGCATACCGTAGCCGTGCTGGCGAATGTTTTCACGCTCGACGTCGTAGAGCACCTCGCGCACCTGGTCGGGCGTGTACTCGTGGTGGTTGAGGAACGAGATGAAGTTGGCGATAGCGCGCTCGAAGTAAATGTTGTTTTCCCACAGCGTGTCGTCGGCGTCGATGAGCAGGTTCTGGCCGGGCGGTTGGCGGGAAGGCATGCGCATATATTAACTACGGTACCCCGCCGCGCGCATGGCGATCACGGTCAGGTTTGACGAAAGGGATTCACGATCTGGACGCCGTCGATGGCGCGGGCGTCCTGCATGTTTTCCGACAGAAGTACGCTACAGCCGGTCTGTGTGGCAGCCCGTAATATCAGAGCATCCCAGAATGAGAGACCGTGTAGCCGATGTAGATCGATGGCCGCCAGGATATCGGTGACCTCGGGAGTGGCGACGTCGAACTCGGCGAACAGCTCAACCTTGCGGCGGGCGATGCGCGCTTCGAGATGCAGCTTGCGAGTAACGGCAACGAAATATTCCTGCAGCACTTGCAGGGAGAGCACGCCGGTTCGCTGGCGCCGATGCTCCGCGAGCAGTTCCAGCGCGAGTCGCTGTTTTGCTGGAAACGCTTTGTCGTCAGTGTAGATGAGGACGTTCGTGTCGAAGAAGCTACGAACGCTCATGGATTTCGTCCCGGTTGAAACGCCAGCCTCGAGAATGCCCCCGTCCAGAAATGCGTTTAAGCTCCGCAATGCTGCGCTCGGGATCGTCGCCCCCGGCTAATGTCTGTAAGTAATCGCGGATGAGCTGATTAAGGCTCTTGCCGAGCGACTCGGCTTTCTTGCGGGCGCGGACCACGAGTTGTTCGTCGACCGACAGGGTAACGTTCATGACCACAGTTTATGTGCGCATGGGTTATGTGTCAAGCGTGGGGCACCGCTATTGCGCCCCCGGCCCTTGCTCGCTCATCATCCCCGCCGGTGGCGGAGGGATGGCGATATCGACGTTTTGCACCGGGCCGAGCGAACTGAGCGACTTGTCGAAATCCGCATCGTTGCCGACTACGAGAACCGCTAGCTGATTCTTGTGGACATATTTCCTGGCGACGCGCGCAACGTCATCGGCAGTGACTTTCTCGACTTCGCTGCGATAGCGCTCCAGAAAATCCAGCGGGTAGTGATAGAACTCGTAGGACATCTTCTCGTGCAGAACTTTTTCCGGCGTGTCGAACTTGAAGATGAAGGAGTTGAGAATGTCGTCCTTGGCGCGCTTCAGCTCTTCGGGCGTGGCCGCGTTCTTCAAAAGCCCGTCGATCTCGCCGTCCATGCCCTGAATGCCTTCCACGGTGGTGCCGCTCTTGGTTTGCATCTGGATGTTGGTGAGGCCCGGATGGTCCCAACCAGAGCCGACCCCGCCGCCGACCGCATACGCCAAGCCGCGGCCGGAGCGAAGATTGTTGAACAGGCGCGAGGAGAAGCCGCCGCCGAAAATTTCGTTCATCACGGTGACGGCGTAGTAGTCAGGATTGCTGCGCTCGATGCCGAGTTCGAGCATGTTGATGCTGCTCTGGTTGACGTCGGTCTTGCGGATCAAATACAGACCGGGTTTCGGCTCGCTGAACTTGATGTCGGGCTGCTTGGCGTCCGGGCCTTTCGGCCATGACTCGAAGGCCGCGCGCAGCTTGGCTTCCATGGCCTGGGGATCGAAGTCGCCGGTGATGCCGAAGATGATGTTGTTGGGAAAGACGTACTGCTGATGCCAGTCCAGCAGGTCCTGGCGCGTGACCGCGGCAACCGTGGCGTACTCGGGCACGCGCGCGTATGGATTGTCCTTCCCGTAAGCAATGATCAGGCTTTCGCGATGCACGATAGAGCCGACTTCGTCATTGCGGCGCGAGATGCTGGTGTACATCTGCTGCTTGGAGAGCTGAAGTTTGTCCTCGCGAAATTCGGGATTGTGCAGCAGGTCGAGATACATGTCGAAGACGGCGTCGAAGTCGCCCTTCAGGCAGTTGAGCGAGATGGTCGTCGAGTCGGACTCATTGTCGGTTTCGATTTTGGCGGCGCGAGCTTCGAGGAAGTCGTCCATCTGATCGCCGGTTTTGGTTTTCGT
>JBEKQY010000325.1:0-3841 GCA_049519235.1 Candidatus Korobacteraceae bacterium
ACTCCATATGCTGCGGTCGCTCCAGTGAAGCGGCAGACGATTTCCAACTCACTCTCCATTGCCGGACAATTCATCCCTTACCAGAATGTCGAGTTGCACGCCAAGGTTGCGGGCTACATCAGGAATATCTACGTCGACATTGGCGACCGGGTGCATAGCGGAGAAGTTTTGGCGGTGCTGGAGATTCCGGAACTGGTGGCGCAGGTCGACGAGGCGAAGGCTGAAGTGCACCACGCGGAAGAAGAGATCCAGCGGGCGCAAAGCGAGGTGCTGCGCGCTGAAGCCGACAATGTGGCCTTGCACGCCAACGCGGTGCGATTGGTCAACACCGACAAGGTGCAGCCGGGATTGATCGCGCAGCAGGAACTCGACGACGCCAACGCCAAAGATCGCGCTTCGCAGGCCCGCGTGGACGCCGCGAAGTCGTCGCTGGCGGCGACCAAGCAACAACTGGCGGTGGCGCAGGCGGACCAGCAGCACTACGCCGCGCTGAGCGATTACGCCAAGATTGGCGCTCCTTATGACGGCGTGGTGACCTGGCGCTTCTCCGATACGGGCGCCTTGGTACAGGCCGGGACCTCGAACACCAGCGGGCTTCCCGTGGTCACGGTGGCGCAGATCAATGTTCTGCGCCTGCGTATTCCGGTCCCCGAATCGATTGCCGCAAAGGTCCGGGTCGGCGATTCGGCCGATGTGCACGTGCAGGCGACTGGCGAACACTTCACGGGGAAGGTCACTCGTTTCACCGACGCTCTCGATCCCTCCACTCGCACCGAGCAAGTCGAAATCGAGGTTTCCAACCCCGACTACCATCTTCAGCCCGGGATGTATGCAGATGTGACGCTGCTTGCCAATAGCAGGGACAACGCTCTGACGGTTCCCATTGAGGCCATCGAACGCCGCGGCGATAGAACCAGCGTTCTGGTCCTGGACGATGAAAACCGAATTCATCGCCGCGACGTGCAGATCGGTGTGGAAAGCTCCAATAACGTCGAGATCCTGAGCGGCCTGCTAGAAGGTGAGAAAGTGATTGTCGGCAACCTGGGCAGTTATCAGCCGGGCGAGGTTGTGCATCCGAAAGAGAGCGTGTTTACCTCGGATTCGAATAGTGAGGGCGGAAATTAGCCATGTCCGGGTTCGCAATTAAGTATCCGTTCTTTATCCTGATGCTCTGCCTCGGCATCATTGTGGTCGGCGTGACCACCGTGTACCGCATGCCGGTGGACCTGTTTCCCGAGCTCAAGATCCCAGTGGTCGTGGTCGCCACTTTCTACAGTGGAATGCCGCCGCAGCAGATCGAGGGCGACATCACCGACACCTTCGAGCGCTTCTTCACCCTCGGCAGCAACATCGATCACATCGAGTCGCGCTCGCTCACTGGCGTGAGCCTGATCAAGGTTTACTTCCAGCCCGGAACCGACCCCAATGCCGCCGTCAGCCAAATTGCCAACCTCGCGATGGCCGATCTGCGACGCTTGCCGCAAGGAACTCTGCCCCCGGTGGTATTGAAGTTCGACGCATCCAGCCTTCCCGTCTGCCTGGTGACGTTGCAGGGCATGGGAATGACGGAGACCCAGCTCCACGATCAGGGGCAATTCAATATTCGCGACCAGATCGCCAATGTGCCGGGGGCTTCAATTCCGCAGCCCTTCGGCGGCAAATACCGCCAAATCCAGTTCTACATCGATCCGGTAAAACTTGAGGCCGCGCAGTTAAGCCCCATGGACGTGGTCAAGACGGTTAACGACGCGAATTCAATTCTGCCGGCCGGCGATGTGCGCATTGGACCGCTGGATTACAACATTTACAGCAACAGCGAACTGCCCAATGCCAAGGACTGGAATGAGGTTCCGCTCAAGGCCATCGGCAACAACGTGCTTCGCTTTGGCGATATCGGACACGCGGAAGACTCCTCCGCCATTCAGTACAACATCGTTCGCGTAGACGGCCAAAAGTCGGTTTACCTGCCGATCCTGCGGCAGGGCGGAAACAGCAACACCATTCAGATCGTCAATGGCATTCGGGACCACGTTAAGCATCTGATCGATATCCCGAAGAACCTGATTGCGTCGGTGGTGTTCGATCAGTCGGAATACGTTAAGTTAGCCATCGCCAACGTGCTGCATGAGGGCGGCATGGGTTTGGGGCTGACTGCGCTGATGATCCTCATCTTCCTCGGTTCCATCCGCGGGACCATTTCCGTGCTGTTTTCGATTCCCATTTCCTGCATGGCGGCCTTCCTCCTGATCAATGCTTTCGGCGGCACTATTAACACCATGGCACTCGGCGGCCTCGCGCTGGTGCTGTCGCGGCTGATCGATAACTCCGTGGTGGTGCTGGAAAACATCTTCCGCCATATGGAGGACGGCGAAGATCCTCGCACCGCCGCCGAGCATGGGGGCCAGGAAGTGCAGTTGGCGGTTTTGGCGGCCACCTTTACCACGGCCATCGTTTTCTTCCCGGTAGTTTTCCTCTCCGGCGTCAGCAAGTACCTTTTCACCGGATTGGCTGCCGCAGTGGTATCCGCTCTGGCCGCGTCGTATCTGGTGGCGATGTCGGTGGTGCCCTTGTTCTGCTCGCGATTCATCAAGTCGGCACACGGTAGTGAAGCCGAAGGCGAGCGCGAGGGGGGACTGCTGGAGCGCCTGCTGGGACCCTTCAACCGCGGATACGATTACGTTCAAACCAAGTATCAGGAGGGCCTGAGGAAAGCCCTGGATCGTCCCTGGATGACAGTGGGCGTCATCATGGCTGTGTTTGTGCTGAGCCTGGGACTGTCGCCTTTTCTCGGTGTCGCCTACTTCCCGCGCACTGATCCTGGACAGTTCACCGTTTACGTCAAGGCGCCCACCGGCACTCGCATCGAGTTGACGAACGACCTCATTGCGCGGGTAGAAGACGATGTTCGCGGCATCGTCGCGCCCAAAGATTTGCGCATGATCGTCTCCAACATCGGAGTATTTCCCGACCTGTCGGCGATCTACACGACGAACTCGGCGATGCACACCGCTTTCGTGCAAGTGCAACTTCACAAGGACCACGACACCAGCAGCTTCGTCTATATGAATCGTGTCCGGCAAAAGCTCGCAGAGGACTTGCCTCAGGTTTCGACTTTCTTCGTAGCCGGCGGACTGGTCAGCTCCACCGTGAACCAGGGGATGCCGGCTCCCATCGACATCCAGGTTACGGGCAACAATCAGCAGGAAGCGTTCGACATTGCCCAGCAAATGGCGCAGAAGCTGCGCGGCATGAAGAACGTGAGCGAAGTGCTGATCCCCCAGGACCTGGATTATCCAGGCATACAACTGGACGTTCGTCGCGAAATGACAGCGCGCCTGGGGCTGACCGCCAACGATGTGGTGGATAGTGTGATCACCGCCCTTAGCTCGGACAGCATGATCGCTCCCAACTATTGGATCGATCCCCACAGCGGCAACAACTACTTCCTCACGGTACAGTACACGCCACAGCAGATCGGCGCCATGAGCATGGAGGATTTCAAGCAGATTCCGCTGCATGCTAAGGGCAACGCTATGCCCACCATGTTGGAAAACCTCGCCGACATCAAACCGATCAACACGCCTACGGAAGTTGATCACTATCAATTGCTACGTGTGATCGATGTCTATGTTCGCCCCAAAGGCGAAGACCTGAACGCCCTATCGAGCGACGTTCAGAAGCTCATTGACCAAACCAAGGTACCGGCAAACATCCGCGTCAAGCTACGCGGATCGGTCATCACCATGCGCGAGTCGTTCCTGAGTTTTGCGGTCGGCTTGGCACTTTCCATCGTGCTGGTTTACCTGATCCTCATGGCGCAGTTCGCCTCCTTCAGCGATCC
>JBEKQY010000326.1:0-3762 GCA_049519235.1 Candidatus Korobacteraceae bacterium
AAGAATGATGCTGATCTTCGGAAAGTTGCCTTGTGTCTTAACGGGGTATGAGAGGATATTTGGAGGGAGCAATAATGCGCTGGTATCACTATGTCGCGTATTTCTTCGGGGGCGCATTCCTCGCGAACACGCTGCCTCATCTCGGCAATGGGATTTCCGGGTATGCTTTCCAGAGTCCTTTCGCATCGCCACCCGGGGTAGGCTTATCCTCCTCAACAGTCAATGTTTTATGGGGACTCTTCAACCTTGCCGTCGCCTACCTGCTCATCTGTCGTGTCGGCAGCTTCAGTCTGCGCCGCACCCGCCACGTGCTCGTCCTCGGAGCAGGCATATTGATTATGTCGCTGATGCTTGCCCGCGCATTCGGACGGTTCCACGGAGGGCTGTGAAGCCGCTTTTCAAGCAGATACTGATTCTAAACGGATGGCGGAGGGAGAGGGATTCGAACCCCCGATACCCTTTCAGGTATAGCGGTTTTCAAGACCGCCTGTTTCAACCGCTCACACATCCCTCCGCGCGAGCGAGGTGATCTACCTTTATCAGCTTATAGCATCTCAGCTTACGGTAGTGTCTGAATTGTTCAGACACTACCCAGCTTATAGCACCTCGGCCGTTTTCAGCGTTGGCTTCGGTAGTGGGCTGACAATTCGCCCACCACCTTGGCTTCGGTTGCGCGTTGGTGGCGCACCGCAGTTTCCAGCGCCTCCATTGCGGCCAAGCCGCGCGGATCGACAGCATCACTCTTGATGTACGCCTGCCGCGTACCGCTCACCTCACTGTGTCGCACGAATGCCTGAGATGTCACGATGATCGGCTGTGCAGCAATGTGGTGTATCCTGCGACCGGGCGATCCCAGCCCGCGGACGATTCGACGCTGATCTGAAGGTTCGGATTAGATCGGTACCTACGATTCGATTGAGGAGAGAGACGTTGAAATCACGAAGGGAGTTCCTGACAAGTGCCCCACTCGCAGTTCTGGGAGCGGCAGTTGCATCGTATGCCCAGACGCAACAACCGTCGCAACCGCCGCCAGGCGCGCCGCCGGCTTTTGGCACCGCTCCGGCGGTGGGGCCGGAAGTTTCAACCAACACTCTTGCCGAAGCCGAGAAGCTGGTGCAGGTGCAGATGACCACGGAGGAGCTTGCCCAGGCGGCAGGCAATTGGCGCATGGCCATGGCGCCGCTGTACGAGATGCGCGTCGGCCCGCACAAAGCCACGCTGGAGCCCACGCTCGCCCCCGCCTCGCTATGGGATCCGCTGATCCCGGGTACCAAGCCCGGCCCGGCGCAAAATCGCTTTATCCGCAGCCATACCGATCCCGGGCCGCTGCCGGCGAACGAGCAGGACATCGCCTTCGCCTCGGTCACGCAGCTCTCGAGCTGGATTCAACAGCGCAAGCTGACTTCGGAGCGGCTCACCAACATTTATCTCCAGCGGCTGCGGGAGTACGACCCCAAGGTGCGCTGCGTGATCACGCTTACCTCAGAGCTCGCGACTCAACAGGCAAAGCAGGCGGACGCGGAAATCGCAGCGGGCAAATATCGCGGGCCGCTGCACGGCATTCCCTACGGAGTCAAAGATCTTCTCGACACGGCAAACATTCCGACCACCTATGGCGCTGAACCGTTCCGCGATCGCATTCCGAAAGACAATGCGGTTGTGGTTCAGCGCCTCACTAACGCCGGTGCAGTTTTGGTGGCCAAGCTGAGCCTGGGCGCACTGGCGCTCAACGACATTTGGTTCGGCGGGCAGACCATGAACCCCTGGCTGCTGGAGGAAGGCTCGTCGGGTTCGAGCGCGGGACCGGGCGCGGCCACCGCGGCCGGACTTGTCGCATTCGCAATCGGCAGCGAGACCGATGGCAGCATTGTCAGTCCCTCGATGCGTTGCGGAATCACGGGACTGCGGCCGACCTTCGGCCGCGTGGCGCGCACCGGCGCCATGACGCTGTGCTGGTCGCTCGACAAACTCGGCCCCATGGCGCGCCACGTCGAAGACACGCTGCTGGTGCTGAACGTGATCTCCGGCCCTGATCCCTGCGATCTTTACAGCGTTCCCAGCAAGCTTGACTTCGACGCGAACGCCGGCGTGCAGGGGCTGCGCGTCGGCTACTTCCCGGCGTGGATGAAGGAAGCGCCTGCCACGGATGTCGATCGCGCTGCGCTGCAAGCGTTCAGCAAAGTTGGAATGGTTCCGGTCGAGGTGTCGCTGCCGGCATGGCCGTACGATTCGCTGGATTTCATTCTCTTCGCGGAGGCGGCTGCGTCCTTCGAAGAGCTGACGCTGAATCACGGAGTGGACCAGCTCAAGATGCAGGTGCCCGACGCCTGGCCGAATACCTTTCGCCAGTCGCGATTTCTGTCGGCGGTGGACTTGGTGCAGGCTGATCGTCTGCGCCGCAAAGTTGCCATGGAAATGGCTCGCATCTTTTCCCAGGTGGACTTGCTGCTGGTGCCTTCACTGCGCGATGAGATGCTTACCATCACCAACTTCACCGGTCATCCCTCGCTCACGCTGCGCGCGGGTTTTGTGGAGGTCGCGACGGCGCGCAGTGACTGGGCACCTGATCCGGCCCATCCGCTGCCCAAGTTTTCGCCGCCGCGCCGCGTGCCCCACGGAGTCACGCTCATCGGGCGACTGTTTGAAGAGGGAACTTTAGGCGAGGCAGGCATCGCGCTGGAGAAAACATTCGCCGTGGCAAGCGAGCGGCCGCCGGGGTTCTAGAACAGCGGTCATCACGCGAATGTAGGCGCCCGCCCACGGCAGACGGCGTCGTACGCGCCGGATAGGTGCTCCCGATCGAGCGGCGTACGTCGCTACTTCAAATCGGTGCGGTCGGAGAGCAGAACCCCGTTGCGGGCGTAGCTCTCGCGGGGCACCTCAACGAAGGCGACGGTCAGCTTTTCCGGTTTGACGTTCAGTTCTTCCGTCATTGCGTCGGTAATGCGCCTAGCCGCGCGCCGTTTCTGTTCCATCGTCCGGCCGGCTAACAACGTGATCTGCACATGTGCCATAAACAATCTCCGGAAATCATTTCACCACAGAGGCACAGAGAAACAGAGAAAATAATGTGAATTGTCCTCTCAGCGGCCGGTCCTTCGGGTTCTTCCCCCCGAAATTAAGTCCTTGGCCATTTAGCCAAACGGGCGCAGGAGCGCATATCAATCCATTTTCTCTGTGTCTCTGTGTCCTTGTGGTGAAATGCATTACTTTGCCAACTCGTATCCGGCGAAGAAATAACTAATCTCGAAGCGCGCCGTGTCCTCGGCATCGGAGCCATGGACCGCGTTTTTCTCGATGTTCGCCGCCCACTTCTTGCGGATGGTGCCCTGGTCGGCCTTGGCCGGATCGGTGGCGCCCATCAGCTTGCGGTAATCGGCGATGGCGTCTTCTTTCTCCAGCGCCATCACGACAATCGGGCCGCTGGACATGAAGTTGGTCAGCGACTCAAAAAATGGCCGGTGCACGTGCACTGCGTAGAAACCTTCCGCCTGCGCTTTGTCGATGTGCAGCATCTTCATGCCAACGATGCGGAATTTGTTTTCCAGAAGCGTGTGAATAATATCGCCCGCCGCGTTCTTTTCGACCGCGTCAGGCTTGATGATGGAAAGAGTGCGTTGCAGAGTCTTCATGAGTTGGTTATTCCTCTGTGGTTTTCGCTGTACGCTGTTCGCTGTTCGCTTTTCGCCAGAGGCTCTTAGCTCTTAGCTCTTAGCTCTTAGCTCTTAGCTCTTAGCTCTTAGCTCTTAGCTCTTAGCTCTT
>JBEKQY010000327.1:0-3730 GCA_049519235.1 Candidatus Korobacteraceae bacterium
ATCATCTTCGCCGATGAGATTTACGACAAGCTGATCTTCGACCCGGCGGAGAAGCACGTCTCGATCGCGAGTCTGGCTACTGACGTTCCCATCGTTACCTTCAACGGATTGTCGAAGGCATATCTCGTGCCCGGCTGGCGCATCGGATGGGCCATCGCTACCGGTCCGCACGAGGTGCTGCATCCTTATATGGAGGCAGTACACCGCCTGCTGCGGGCGCGATTGTCGGCGCCGCATCCCTTCCAGCACGCCATCAAGCCTGCACTGGAAGGACCGCAGGACCATCTTGACGAAGTGCTGCGCAAGCTGAAGCGGCGCGCCGATCTCACCGTCCAGTGGGCAAAGCGCACGCCGCATGTGAGGCTGGTCGCGCCGAAGGGCGCGTTCTACGCGCATCCCACGCTGAAGATTCCCGAGGATGACCGCACTTTTGTCACCGACCTGTTGAAGCAGAAGCATGTGTTGGTGGTACATGGATCGGGGTTTGGCGAGAAGCCAGGCACGCGGCACATCCGTGTCGTGTTCCTCCCGCCCGAGCCAGTGCTAAGCGCGGCGTACGACGCGATGACCGACTTCATCAGGGAGCGGTACAAATAGCGCCGATGATCGATATCCACTGCCACATTCTTCCGGGGATCGATGACGGCTCGAAGTCGTGGGAAATGACCGCCGAGATGTGCCGCATCGCCCTGGAGGACGGCATCACACACATCGTTGCCACGCCACATAGCAACGATATGTACTCCTACAACCGCGAGCGCTGCACGGAAATGCTGGGGCAGCTTCACGACGCCGGCGATGGCAGGCTGACCTTCAGCCTGGGTTGCGACTTCCACTTCTCCTACGACAACATTCAGGACGCGTTGGCTAATCCGCGGCGATACACCATCGGCGATTCGCAATATCTACTGATCGAATTCAGCGACTATGGCATTCCGCCCAGCGTGATGCAGGACGTCTTTATGATCAGCAGCAGCGGTATGGTTCCCATTATCACCCATCCGGAACGCAACCAGCCGTTGCTGAAGAATCCGGAGATGCTGCTCAAGCTGGTGGAGCAAGGCTGCCTGGTGCAAATAACTGCCGATGCCGTGACCGGCGCGTGGGGCGGCCGCTCCAAGAAGATGGTGGAGTGGTTGCTGCAACGCGAGGCAGTTCACGTCATTGCCACCGACGCCCACGATTCGGTTCATCGCAAGCCAGTAATGTCCCAGGCGCGCAATGCCGTCGCGGAGCTAGTGGGGCCTGAAGTTGCGGAGGCGCTCGTCATTCACAATCCGGGGGCGATTGTCGAAGGTAAACGTCTGCCCTATCAGCCGATGTACCGGTAGCCCAGTCGGCGAAGCTGGTCATTCCCGCTGATTCCGAAGGCTACCAACTGGTTTGAGGAAATGGAAAGGTTGCTAAGAAGCTTGACTCCTCGGTCGGTCGCATCAGATGCACTTACTGACAACAGCTCAAGTCGTCGCAGTTCCGGGTCGCAGGGCTTGTTGGATTCACGAATGGCGTTGGCGAAAGTGCCTCGGAGAGAATCATAGACATGCTGCTCGTTCCTTTTCCCGAGGCATCTCCTAATCTGGTCGGATTAGGACATCGCGGCACTGATCTATTAGATCAGCACCGACATCTCTTGTTCCCAAGCAACTTGAAGTGAGAAACGATATGATACTCAGGGCGTAGGCGCGTAGCTCAGTTGGTTAGAGCGCTACCTTGACACGATAGCCGCCCACGCCCCGACTATTGACTCTAAACAGGTTAGATCGGGCTATGCGCGAATCACCAGTCGCGGCGAATGGGTTGAGCGCACCGAAAACCGTAAATCTCAATGCTCTTTTCGAGCGGATGAGCCAAGCGGAGATGGAAGCCTACGCCAAGGACGGAGTTCTACCCGGGTGGTTCACGGAGACTCTGGGTGCGACAGCCGGCCGCTAGGCTCTAGTTCCAGTCGGGGATGACTTCTGGAATGTCCGAGATACGAAAGCAATGGCCTAGGATGTTCTATCGGCCAGTATCATTTCAACATGGCGTATTCGGCTTTGGCATGTTGGTAAATGGGAATGTCGGGGTCGGCGCCTTTCCACAGCGTGAAAAAATTCTGATAGGCGGTGCGGGCTTTATCGCGGGTGATAGGATCTTTAGCCGCGTCGAGGGCGTAAGCACGAGCCACGCCGAGCCGGGCTAGTGCGCCCCACGGAAAGTTCACCACTATTCCCCGGTGGTCGATGAACTTTTGAAATTCTGCCGCCGCTGCTTCGCCGTCGTGCAGCATGAGATACGCTTCTCCCCGCAAGTAAACCGGGCATAGATACACAGTGAGAGAGGCTGTGGGTTGGCCGAGTTCGATAGTGCTTGTATTCTTCAAGAGTTCGATGGCCCGGTTCGGGTCTTTGCGCTCTAAGGCGATGGCTGCCCGGATCGTGGGTAGCCAATACCTCTGGACCATCGTGTCCAGCGGGAATGTCCGGTCGAGTTCGGCGGCCAGCTTTTCCGCCCCTGCCGTATCGCCCGCCCGAGCCAAGGCCAGCGCCGCCATAGCCTGTACATCGCGGTTCGAGCCCAGTTTCATTGCTGCATTGGCATCGGCCCGTGCGTGCTCCCGGTTTCCCGATTCTACCTCGCGCAGCGCCGCCGCCGCCTGATACGCTGCGGCGGTCTCTTTGGCATCGTTGTGCTGGGCTGACTCCATCGCGCGCCACGTCAGTTCGTCCGCCTGCTTTAACTTCCCATACCAAGCGGCCGTGTCCGCTTGCGCAGCCAGCAGCAGGTCTTCAACCTCAAGCTTATCCAGGGCGCTGGCTACCAACTGAGCCATCCGGGTCGCATCGCTCTTCAGAAAAGCCAGCTGATAGCGGTTCGCGAGCAAACGTTCACTCTGTATCTTGCGCTCCTCCGCCTGCTTATACACCGCCTCAGCCTCATCCAGCCGGTTGAGGCTCGCGTAGTAGAGGCCTAGGTTGAGATAGTTGGCACCGTTATTCGGCTCTAAGCGCATTGCCTGTCGTGCTTCCTGCAAAGCCTTTTCGAAGTTTCCCAGGCTGGCGTAAATGAATGACAAGTTCCCGGAAGGCACATAATCCCGCGAGTAAGTCTGCTGCCACAGTTCGTAGACCTGCTCCGCCTTCTCCAGCTCTCCCGTCACGAATAAGTAATAGAATCCCTCGATGGAGAACCGCTCACGCTCGCTCACCTTCTCCCGTAGCTCATAAGCCTTGCGTGCACTCTCCGCCGCCCGCCCCGGTTCGCCGAGGTTATGGTAAATCACCGACATGACGTTGTAGGCCGAAGCGAAATTCGGATCGAGTTCCACGGCCCGCTTGTAGAAGGGCAGAGCTGCTGTACTCCCTTTCGCATAGCCCGTCTTCCTTCCCAGGCTGTACGCTTTCAGCGCCTCCAGGGAGGGCGTAGTCGCTTCGTCCAGCGGCGTGGCATACTTCTGCACCGAGCTGAGCGATTCGCCCAGCTTGCCGCGCAAGCTGACCGCCGCAGCGTCCAGGGCCTTGAGTACGGCTTCCTTGCCCGCCGCCTGCTCCTGCGCCTCCGCCAGCAGGTCGCCCGTGTTACAGTTCACTGCCTTTAGGCCAATCACGTACTGGCTGCCTAGCGCGGCAATCGAGCCGGTCAGCATGGCCTTGCTGCCCGTGCGCTGGCAGACCTCGCGCGTAACCTCTGGCGTTAAACGGTCGCCCGCGGGACGGCCCATCAGCTTCAATGTCTGATTCACCTTGCTGTC